>NZ_JAEPIV010000005.1:0-242001 GCF_016632405.1 Azospirillum aestuarii | reverse complement strand
GCCGCTCTCGTAGATGGCCCGCAGAACCAGACGGCCGATACGGCCAAAACCGTTGATCGCTACCCGAACAGCCATTGTTTTCCTCCAGTCTGGCATTCCCCGACCCCGAACCGAACGGCTTGGGGCGGTCACTCCCGGCCCCGGACCGAAGTCCGGGGCGGCAATTCGATTACAAGCGCGCCTTCGCCGCGGCGACGACAGCCTCAGCGGTGATGCCGAAGTGCTTGTAGAGTTCCTGATAGGGGGCCGACTCGCCGAAGCCGCTCATGCCGATGAAGGCGACGGCCGTGGCGCCCGGATAACCCAGCCAGCGGTCCCAGCCCTGACGGATGGCGGCCTCGACCGCAACGCGGACGCCGCTGCCCAGAACCGATGCCTTGTAGGCGTCGTCCTGCGCCTCGAACAGCTCGAAGCTCGGGATCGACACGACGGCGGCGCCGATGCCCTCGGCCTGCAGCGCCTTGCGGGCTTCGGCGGCCAGCGAGACTTCCGAGCCGGTGGCGAGCAGCGTCACCTTGCGCTCGCCCTCGGCCTCCAGGATCACGTAGCCGCCGCGGGCGGAGCGGTTCTCCGCCGCGTGCTCGGTGCGCAGGGTCGGCACGTTCTGACGGGTCAGCGCCAGGACGGACGGGCCGTTGACGCGCTCCAGGGCGATCTGCCAGCACTCCGCGGTCTCGACGGCGTCGGCCGGGCGCAGGGTCAGCAGGTTCGGGATGGCGCGCAGCGCGGCCAGATGCTCCACCGGCTGGTGGGTCGGGCCGTCCTCGCCGAGGCCGATCGAGTCGTGGGTCATCACGAAGATCGAGCGCTGCTTCATCAGCGCGGCCAGACGGATCGACGGGCGGCAGTAGTCGGCGAACTGCATGAAGGTGCCGCCGTAGGGAATGACGCCGCCGTGCAGCGCCATGCCGTTCATGACGGTGGCCATGCCGTGTTCGCGCACGCCGTAGCGGACGTAGCGGCCGTTGAATTCACCACGGCCCTTAACGTCGGCGGTGTTCTTGGCCTTGGTGTTGTTCGACGGGGTCAGGTCGGCGGAGCCGCCGATCATCTCCGGCAGCGCCGGGACCAGGATGTCGAGCACGTTGCCCGAGGCGACGCGGGTCGCCCAGCTCGGCCTGTCCTCGGACACCTTCTTCTTGAAGGCGCCGATCAGCTCGTCCAGGCCGGCGGGGACGCCGCGGTCCATGGCCGCCTCGAACGCCTTGCGGGCGGAGGGGTCCATCGCCGCGACGCGCTCCGCCCAGTCGGCGTAGGCGGCGTCGGCGCGGGTGCCGGAGGCGCGCCAGGCGTCGAGCACGTCCTGCGGGACGACGAAGGCCTCGTGCGGCCAGCCGAGATTCTCGCGGGTGGCGGCCACCTCGTCGGCGCCCAGCGGCGAGCCGTGGCAGCCGTGGGTGTTGGCCTTGTTCGGGGCGCCCTTGCCGATGATGGTGCGGCAGGCGATCAGCGTCGGCTTGTCGGAGTCCTGCGCGGCCTCGATGGCCTTGGCGACGGCCTCGGGATCGTGGCCGTCGACGGTCGCGGTGTTCCAGCCGTAGGAGCGGAAGCGGGCCGGCGTGTCGTCGGTGAAGCTGAGATCGGTCGAGCCGTCGATGGAAATGTGGTTGTCGTCCCACAGCACGATCAGGCGGTTCAGCCCGAGATGGCCGGCCAGCGAGCAGGCCTCGTGGCTGACGCCCTCCATCAGGTCGCCGTCCGAGGCGATGACGTAGGTGTAATGGTTGATCAGGTCGTCGCCGAAGCGGGCGTTGGTGATCCGCTCCGCCAGCGCGAAGCCGACGGCGGTGGACACGCCCTGGCCCAGCGGACCGGTGGTCATCTCGATGCCCAGGGAGGGGTCGACCTCCGGGTGGCCCGGCGTCAGGCTGCCGAGCTGGCGGAAGCGCTTCAACTCGTCGATGGTCATCCGCTCGTAGCCGGTCAGGTAGCCCAGCGAGTAGATCAGCATCGAGCCGTGGCCGGCCGACAGGATGAAGCGGTCGCGGTCGGCCCAGGCCGGCTGCTTCGGGTTGAACTTCAGGAAGCGCGTGAACAGCACCGTGGCCACGTCGGCCATGCCCATCGGCATGCCGGGGTGGCCGGACTTCGCGGCCTCCACCGCGTCCATGGACAGCGCGCGGATGGCGTTCGCCATGGTGGTGATGGGGGCGGGCGGGGTGGCGGCGGAAGCAGCGGACATCGGGCAGGGTTCCTGAAGAAATGTTCCCGTGGGCAGGCGGGCAAGTCGAACGGGGTTGGGCCGAGCGGGGTCGAGCAACACCGATTGGGCGGGAAACCAGGGGTTCCCGCAGGACGCGCGCACCATGCAGAAGCCGTGTGCGCAGGTCAACACGGGAATGGGGATGGCGGCCCGGCTTTCAGCGCATTTTGGAGGCGCCATTTCCACCGCAATCCGTGGCGTAATTCCGGTTGACGGCGTGGCGTGGTCGGCCCAACTGTAGCGCTCGGCATTTTATGCATGTGCGAATTATGCATGTGCGAACTGCTGCCCCGTTCGCCGTCCATCCGTCCGTCAAGGTTCCCCGCCCATGGATTCCCTGAAAGCCGCGCTCGACCGCCTCTCCAAGTCCGTGGATCGTCTGGAGCATGCCGCGTGTGCCCGCGAGGAACGGGTGGCCAAGCGCGAGCAGGAGCTGAGCGAATCCCTGCGCGAGGCCCGTATCGAACAGGCGCGCGCCCAGGAGAATGCGGAAACCGTGTCGAAGCGTCTGGAGGCGGCCATCGGCCGTCTCGAAGCGGTTTTGGAGAATTGAGCCATGGCCCAGGTGGAATTCGAGGTGAACGGGCGCGCCTACCGCGTCTTCTGCGAGGATGGGCAGGAATCCCGCCTGCGTGAACTGGCCGCCTTCGTCGACGCCAAGCTGAAGCAGGTGACCGGCGGCGGAAAGTCCGGGTCGGAGGCGCAGATGCTCGTCCTGACCGCCATCGTCATGGCCGACGAGATGCAGGACCTCATGGCGGGCCGGGGCCTCGCCCCGCTGTCCACGGTCAACGAGGCCGAGGTGGCCGCCGCTGTGGATAATGTCGCTTTGCGCATCGAAGAGGTTGCCGCGCGGCTCGAGCGCGCTTAAGTTAGTCCACGGAAGGTCGCTGCCTGGTTCGTCAGGTCGCAATAATCCCCAGGGCCGATAATCTTAGACTCTCGGGAGCTGTCCCTGTCCGGACCTTGGTCCGGGTATATGGCGCCCACCTGCTCTGCAGGTCATGGAGGATAAGCATATGCCAACGGCCAAGGCGGCACCTTCCGCCTCTCCCCTGATTTCCCCCGGCGTTTCCAGGCGACGATGACCGACCCGCGCGCTGCCAAGGACGCCGCCCGAGCCCAGGCGCGCGCCCGGCGCGACTCCCTCAACGACGACCGACTGCGCGCTTTTGCCGCGGAGGCCCTGCGCGAGCGTTTCCTGGAGAAGCTGGTCCTGCCGGGGTTCATCCCGGACGGCCCCGTTGCCGGCTATTGGCCGCTCGGCTCGGAACTCGACGTACGCCCCCTTCTGCTCCATCTTAAGGCGGGTGGGCGCTCCGTCGCGCTTCCGGTGTCCGGGCCGCGCGGGCAGGCTCTGGCCTTCCGCGACTGGGACCCGGCGCAGCCGCTGGCCGCCGGCCGCTACGGCATTCATGAACCCGGCGCCGACCGGCCCGAGCTGGTTCCGGCGGTGCTTCTGGTGCCGATGCTGGCCTTTGACCGCAGCGGGCACCGGCTGGGCTACGGCGCCGGCTACTACGACCGGACGCTGGACGCCCTGCGCGCGATCCGTCCCGTCCTGGCGGTCGGCACGGCCTTCGCCGCACAGGAGATGGACGCGGTGCCCCACGGGGCGCATGACGAGCGGCTCGATTGGATTCTGACGGAGCGCGAGACGCTCCGCTTTACGCACTGAAGGTTGGGGACGATGCGGCTTTTGTTTCTGGGCGACGTGGTGGGGCGGTCGGGACGCGACGCGGTGATCGCGCATATGCCGATGCTGCGCGACCGGCTGGACCCCGACCTGACCGTGGTGAACGGCGAGAACGCCGCCGGCGGATTCGGCATCACCGTGAAGATCGCCGAGGAGTTCTTCGCCGCCGGCGTGGACGTGGTGACGCTGGGCAACCACTCGTGGGACCAGAAGGAGCTGGTGGCGGCGATCGACCAGCAGCCGCGCATCATCCGCCCGCTGAACTATCCGGAAGGAACGCCGGGGCGCGGCTTCGTGCTGCTGCAGGCGCGGGGCGGGCGCAAGGTGCTGGTCATGAACGTCATGCTGCGCCTGTTCATGGACCCGATGGACGATCCCTTCGCCGCGGTGGACCGGGTGCTGCGCGCCCATCGGCTGGGTCCCAACGGCGCCGACGCCATCCTGGTCGACGTCCATGGCGAGGCGACCAGCGAGAAGATGATCATGGGCCATTTCTGCGACGGCCGCGCCTCGCTGGTGGTCGGCACGCACAGCCACGTCCCGACCGCGGACCATGTGGTGATGAGGGGCGGCACCGCCTATCTGACCGACGCCGGCATGTGCGGCGACTACGACAGCGCCATCGGCATGAAGAAGGAAGTCGCCATGGCCAAGCTGATCCGCAAGCTGCCGACTGAACGGCTGAGCCCGGCGGAAGGCGAGGGCACCGTCTGCGGCTGCTACGTCGAGACGGACGACCGCACCGGCCTCGCCACCAGCATCCAGCCGTTGCGGCTGGGCGGCCGGTTGAGCCAGTCCGTGCCGGTGCGGGGCTGAGCGACGCCGCCGTCCCCGGCCCCGCAGGGCGCAAAAGGGGCGCCCCAATACTGCCATATTGACTTTCTATATGGGTAGGTGTCGTCTCCGGCGCCGAAGGCGTGCGGTGGCGCACAAAGGCTGGTACATGTGTCCCACCGCTTACCAAGCTGTTTCACAAGACCTTGTATCTTTGAATCCATCTGGGGCTCGTTCGACGCATGGCCGGTCATAGCCAATTCAAGAACATCATGCACCGCAAAGGCGCGCAGGACGCCAAGCGGTCGAAGATCTTCAACAAGCTCGCCCGCGAGATCACCGTGGCGGCCAAGGGCGGCCTGCCGGACCCGGCGGCCAACCCGCGCCTGCGCGCCGCGATCACCGCGGCCCGCGTGCAGAACATGCCGCGCGACCGCATCGACCGCGCGATCAAGCAGGGCACGCCCGGCGGTGGCGACGACGCGAACTACGACGAGGTGCGGTACGAGGGCTACGGCCCCGGCGGCGTCGCGCTGATCGTCGAGGCGCTGACCGACAACCGCAACCGCACCGCGTCGGAAGTGCGCTCCGCCTTCACCAAGTATGGCGGCTCGCTGGGTGAGACGAACTCGGTCAGCTTCATGTTCAGCCGCGTCGGCGCGATCTACTACCCGGCCGCCGCCGCGGCGGCGGACGCCGTGTTCGAGGTGGCT
Organism: Azospirillum aestuarii; assembly: GCF_016632405.1. Taxonomy (NCBI): domain Bacteria; kingdom Pseudomonadati; phylum Pseudomonadota; class Alphaproteobacteria; order Rhodospirillales; family Azospirillaceae; genus Azospirillum; species Azospirillum aestuarii. Next base: position 236,615 of record NZ_JAEPIV010000005.1, on the reverse strand, counting down.
CTGGAAGCCGGCGCCGAGGACGTGGCGTCCGACGAGAACGGTCACGAGGTCACCACCACGGTGGAGAATTTTGCGATCGTGCGCGACGCGCTGGAGGCCAAGTTCGGCGGTGCAGAGAGCGCGCGCCTGACCTGGAAGCCGCTGAACACCGTCGCCCCGTCCGAGGACGCCGCCGCCAGCCTGATGAAGCTGCTGGACGTGCTGGAGGACAACGACGACGTCCAGACCGTCGAGGGCAACTTCGACATCTCCGACGAGCTGATGCAGAAGCTGACGGCCTGAGTTCAGGTCGCGGAGCGGAGGGGAACCGGGGTGCTTGGGCAGGCCGGAAGGAGCGGGGCGGCGCAACAGCCGCCCGTACGCCTGTTGGGGCTGGACCCCGGCCTCCGGCACACCGGCTGGGGCGTCATCGACGTGTCCGGCAACCGGCTGACCCATGTGGCGGACGGCGCCGTCCATTCCGACGGCGACCGTCCGCTGGCCGAACGGCTGTGCCAGCTCCACGAGGCGCTGACCGAGGTGCTGGAGCGCTACCGTCCTGACGAGGCGGCGGTCGAGGAGACCTTCGTCAACAACAACGCGGTTTCCACGCTGAAGCTGGGGCAGGCGCGGGCGGTGGCCCTTCTGGTCCCGGCGCTGGCGGGGCTGTCTGTGGCGGAATACGCCAACAACATGGTGAAGAAGGCCGTGGTGGGGCAGGGCCGGGCCGACAAGACGCAGGTGCAGGCCATGGTGCGCCTGCTGCTTCCCGGCTGCGCCATCACCACGCCGGACGCCGCGGACGCTCTGGCCGTGGCGATCTGCCACGCGCATCACCGGCAGTCCCTTCTGTCCTGGACGCCGACCTCTCCCCTCTCCCCCCCGGGGAGAGGGCAGGGTGAGGGGGTGCAACTTCTAGCGCGCGGCAAGATGAGCAGCGTTCCCCCCTCACCCCAACCCTCTCCCCGGGGGGGAGAGGGAGAATGGGGCATGCTGGCGCAAGAGAAGCCGTCCGAAGTCCAGACCGTTCGGGCGCGCCAGTTGCGGCAGAACTCGACCGATGTCGAGAAGCTGCTGTGGCAGCGGCTGCGGAACGCCCAGATGGGGGCGAAATTCCGCCGTCAGGAACCGATATTGGGCTTCACAGTGGATTTCGTGGCCCACGACCATCGTCTGGTCATCGAACTGGACGGTGGACAGCATGCGGATCGCGTTGAACAGGATCAGCGCCGGACCCGCATGCTGGAGCAGGCGGGTTTCCGCGTGCTCCGCTTCTGGAACAACGAATTGAACGAGAACCTGGACGGGGTCCTTGAAACGATCAAGGCCCGTCTCGACGAAACAACCATTCTGCGGCGCCAACCGTCCGGCAGGGAGTCATTTCCATGATCGCCAAGCTCACCGGTGTCGTGGATTCGGTCGGGACCGACTGGGTGGTGGTGGACGTCAACGGGGTCGGCTACCAGGTCGCCTGTTCCAACCGCACGCTGTCGCGCATGGCGGTGGGGGAGCGGCGGGCGCTGGTCGTCGAGACCTTCATCCGCGACGACCGGATCACCCTCTATGGCTTCGCCGACGCTGGCGAGCGCGACTGGTTCCGGCTGCTGACCACCATCCAGGGCGTCGGCTCGCGCCTCGCCTTGTCGATTCTCGGCGTGCTGGACCCCGATCAGCTCACCCGCGCCATCGCCGCGCAGGACAAGACGGCGCTGACCCGCGCCGACGGCGTGGGGCCGAAGGTGGCCGCGCGCATCGTCAATGAGTTGAAGGACAAGGTGGGCAACCTCACCCTCGGCGCCTCGGCCTCCGCCGCTCCGGCGGCGGGCGGCAAGGCGGCGCCGGCGGGCGGCCCCGACAACATGGTCATGGCGGACGCCGTCTCGGCCCTCGTCAACCTCGGCTACGGGCGGTCGGAGGCGTTCGGCGCCGTCGTGGCCGCCGGGCGCAAGCTGGGCGACGGGGCCGGCGTGTCGGAACTGATCCGGCATGGCCTTAAGGAACTCAGCCAATGACCGCCGACCAGAACGGCTCCGATCCCGACCGGCTGGTGCAGCCGGGGCGGGGCGCCGGCGACTCCGGCGAAGCCTCGATCCGGCCGCTCTCGCTCGCCGAGTTCATCGGCCAGCGGCAAGCGCGTGAGAATCTGTCGATCTTCATCCAGGCCGCCCGTTCCCGCGGGGAGGCGCTGGACCATGTGCTGCTGTTCGGGCCGCCGGGCCTCGGCAAGACGACGCTGGCCCAGATCGTCTCGCGCGAGCTGGGGGTCGGCTTCCGCGCGACCTCCGGCCCGGTCATCGCGCGGGCCGGCGACCTCGCCGCGCTGCTGACCAACCTGCAGCCGCACGACGTCCTCTTCATTGACGAGATTCATCGCCTTAATCCCGCCGTGGAGGAGGTGCTCTATCCCGCCATGGAGGATTTCCAGCTCGACCTCATCATCGGCGAAGGCCCGTCGGCGCGGTCCATCCGGATCGACCTGCCGCCCTTCACTCTGGTCGGCGCGACGACGCGGTCCGGCCTGATCACGCGCCCGCTGCGCGAACGGTTCGGCATCCCCGTGCGGCTTCAGTTCTACGAGCCGGACGAGCTGGAGCTGATCGTCCGCCGCGCCGCGGGCGTGCTCAACATGCTCATCACCCCGGAAGGGGCGCGGGAGATCGCCAACCGCTCGCGCGGGACGCCGCGCGTGTCGGGGCGGCTGCTGCGCCGGGTCCGCGACTTCGCCTCGGTGGCCGGCGTGCCGGAGGTGGATGCCCGCATCGCCGACGCCGCCCTGACCCGGCTGGAGGTCGACCGGCTCGGCCTCGACAGCATGGACCGCCGCTATCTGGGCATCATCGCCAACAACTACGGCGGCGGGCCGGTGGGCGTGGAAACGCTGGGCGCCGCGCTCGGCGAGCAGCGCGACGTGCTGGAGGAGGTGGTGGAACCCTACCTGATCCAGCAGGGCTTCCTGCAGCGGACGCCGCGTGGGCGCATGCTGACCGACCAGGGCTTCCGCTATCTCGGCCTCAACCCGCCCTCGGCGCCGACGCGGCAGTTCGACCTGCTGGACCGGCTGTCGGAGGCCAACCCGGACCCGGAGGACGGCGATGTCTGACGGCGCCGGGACGGCAAATCTCTCGGGCTGCTTTGACGAGAACGCGCAGCACAGGCTGGTGCTGCGGGTCTACTACGAGGACACGGACGCCGGGGGGCTGGTGTATCACGCCAACTACCTGCGCTTCTTCGAGCGGGCGCGCACCGAGATGCTGCGGCTGACCGGTTTCACCAACGCCGGGCTGGCCCAGAGCGACGGTGTGTCATTTGCGGTACGACGGGCGGAGATCGATTTTGTCGCTCCCGCAAAGCTCGAGGATACGCTTGAAGTGGTGACGCGAATCACCGATACCGGCGGTGCCTCCTTCGCAGTTGCACAACTTGTCCGTCGCGACGGCCGTGACCTCGCGCGGGCGGTGATTCAGCTGGCGATGATCAATTTGGCCGGTAACCGGGCCGGACGTCCCGCGCGCCTTCCGGCGCCGGTCCGCGAGGCGCTCAATGATTTGTACAAAAGGCAGAAGCGAGACTGACTGCGATGGATCTTAATTCCGCCCAGGTGGTCGGGGCCGCGGTGAAGGCCCACGACATCACGATGTGGGGCCTGTTCTGGCAGGCCGACCTGATCGTCAAGGTCGTGATGCTGATGCTGCTCGTTGCCTCGGTGTGGTGCTGGGCCATCATCATCGAGAAGCTGATGCGCATCCGCCGCCTGAACGCGCAGGCGGACGCCTTCGAGGAGAGCTTCTGGTCCGGCGGGTCTCTGGACGCGCTGTACGACCGCATCGGCCAGAACCCGACCGATCCGATGTCGGCGACCTTCGCCGCCGGCATGCGCGAATGGCGCCATGCCGCCGACCGCGGCATCGGCTCCATGAAGGGCTCGCTGCAGCAGCGGGTGGAGCGCGTCATGTCGGTGACCATCGGGCGCGAGATGCTGCGCGCCGAGCGCTACATGACCTTCCTGGCGTCGGTCGGTTCGACGGCCCCCTTCATCGGTCTGTTCGGCACGGTGTGGGGCATCATGAACTCCTTCACCTCGATCGCCGCGTCGGGCAACACCAGCCTCGCCGTCGTCGCCCCCGGCATCGCCGAGGCGCTGTTCGCCACGGCGCTGGGTCTCGTGGCCGCCATTCCCGCCGTGATCTCGTACAACAAGTTCACCACCGACCTCGGCCGCTACGCCGACCGGCTGGAGACCTTCTCGGGCGAGTTCTCGGCGATTCTGTCGCGCCACCTCGAGGAGCGGGGAGCCGCCTGACATGGGAGCCCAGCTCGCAGGAAAGGGCGGCCACGGTCGGGGCCGCCGCCGCGGATACCGCGCGATGGCCGACATCAACATGACGCCCTTCATCGACGTCATGCTGGTGCTGCTGATCGTCTTCATGGTCGCCGCGCCGTTGCTGACCGTCGGCGTGCCGGTGGATCTGCCGAAGACCAACGCCGCCCCGCTGGAGGCGCAGAAGGACCCGCTGTTCGTGACCGTCCAGGCCGACGGCCGGGTCTATGTGCAGGAGACGGCGGTGGAGACGGCCAACATGGTGCCGCTGCTGATCGCCGTCACCAACAACAACCCCGATGCCCGCATCCTGGTGCGCGGCGACGCGAAGATCGCCTACGGCAAGATGCTGGAGGTGATGGGCACCATGAGCGCCGCCGGCTTCAAGAAGGTCGGGCTGGTCGCCGAGATGCCCAGCGGGCCGGGCGCCACCGGGCCGCGCGTCGGCGGCTCGGCGCAGCGCTGAGACGCCACGGCGAGTTGAAGGCTGACCCATGCGCAAACCCCTGATCGCCTCGGCAACGCTGCACGTCGCGCTGGTCGCGCTGTTCGTGCTCGGCATGCCGCCCAGCGATCGCAAGCTGGACATCCCCGAGTCCATCCCGATCGAGATCGTGGACATGGGCGAGGTGACCCAGGCCGCGCGCGTCGACAAGGGCGAGCCCAGGCCGTCGGCCCCCAAGCCGCCGGTGCCCGAGGCCAAGCCGAGTCCGCCGGCCCCCGCGCCGCCGGAGCCGGCCAGCGAGCCGCCGCCCCCGCCGCCGCCCCGGCCCGAGCCAAAGGTTCCGGAGCCGCCGAAGGTCGCCCAGGTGACGCCGCCCCCGGCGCGCGAACCGCCGCCGCCGCCCAAGCCGGCGCCGCCCCCGCCGCCGCCCGATCCGGAGCCGGCGCCGGCGCCGGTGGTCAAGCCGCCCGAGCCCAAGCCGGAACCGAAGCCGCAGCCTCCGAAGCCGGAGCCGCCCAAACCGGAACCGCCGAAGCCGGAGCCTCCCAAGCCCGAGCCCCCGAAGCCGGAGCCGAAGAAGCCTGAGCCGCCGAAGCCGGAACCGGCCAAGCCCGAGCCCAAGAAGCCCGAGCCGGCCAAGCCGGAACCGCCGAAGGCCGAACCGAAGAAGCCGGAAAAGCCGCCGGAGAAGACCGACGCGCTGGCCGACCTTCTGAAGAACGTTCAGAAGAACGCCCCGGCCAAACCGGCGGCTTCGGAGAGCAAGGCCGACGCCAAGCCGACCCAGAACGCCGCCGCATCGGCGGCGCCCTCGGCGGCGCCCTCAGGGGCCGCCAAGGCGGTGAACGGTCCCGACAAGCCGTTCAAGCCGTCCGGGCGCGCCATCGACGGCATCCGCGGCGCGGTGAGCAAGAACTGGAACTTCGACCCGGGCCGCAAGGACGCCGGGAACATGCAGGTGGAGATCATCGTTGAGCTGGGCCGCGACGGTTCGGTGCTGAACGCGACGATCAACGAGAGGTACCGCTCCCGCTACATGTCGGACGCGGCCTTCCGGGCATCGGCCGACGCCGCGCTGCGCGCGGTGAAGCGGGCCAGCCCCCTGCCCATCAGCGAGTTTTCCGGCGACTTCACGCCCGCCCGGTATGAAGAGTGGCGTTACTTCGTGTTCAATTTCGACCCGAGGGACATGTTCTGACCATGACGAAGAAGACGAGGCTTCTGCTGAAGGCCGCCGGTTGCGCCGGCGCCCTGCTGCTCGCCCTCGGCGTCGCGGCGCCCGCCCCGGCCCGCGCCGAGGTGCGAATCGACATCACCAAGGGCGTGGTCGAGCCGCTGCCGATCGCCATCACCAGCTTCGCCGGTGCCGGCGGGCGCGAGGCGCAGGTCGGTTCGGACATCTCCAAGGTGGTCGCCGCCGATCTGGAGCGGTCGGGCCTGTTCCGTCCGCTCGACCCCAAGGGCTTCCTGCAGACCCCGGACCAGCTCCGCTCCGGCGAGCCGCGCTATCAGGACTGGCGCGCCGTCGGCGCCCAGGCGCTGGTCGCCGGCAACACCACCGCCATGGGCGACGGCCGCATGAAGGTCGACTTCCGCCTGTGGGACGTCGCCGCCGGCCAGTACATGCAGGGGCTGAGCTACACCGCGACCGCCGACAGCTGGCGCCGCATCGCCCACATCGTCGCCGACGCCATCTACAAGCGGCTGACCGGCGAGGAGGGCTATTTCGACACGCGCATCGTCTATGTGGCCGAATCCGGCCCGGCCAACGCGCGCAAGAAGCAACTCGCCATCATGGACCAGGACGGTGAGAACCATCAGTTCCTGACCGACGGCAAGAACCTCGTCCTGACGCCGCGCTTCTCGCCGGCGACCCAGGAAATCACCTACATGTCGTACTTCAACAAGAAGCCGCGCGTGTACCTGTTCAACATCGACAGCGGCCGCCAGGAGGTCCTCGGCGACTTCGTCGGCATGACCTTCGCCCCGCGCTTCTCGCCGGACGGCAACAAGGTCGTCATGAGCATGGCGCAGAACGGCAACACCGACATCTACGCCCTGGACCTGCGCACCCGTCGCCAGACCCAGCTCACCGATTCGCCGGGCATCGACACCGGCCCCAGCTACTCGCCGGATGGCCAACGCATCGTCTTCGAGTCGGACCGCGGCGGCAGCCAGCAGCTCTACATCATGGGCGCGGACGGTTCGGGGCAGAAGCGCCTGACCTTTGGCGAGGGCCGCTACGGCACGCCGGTGTGGTCGCCGCGCGGCGACCTGATCGCCTTCACCCGCCAGCGCGGCAGCAACTTCGCGCTCGGCGTGATCCGTCCGGACGGCACCGGCGAGCGCATCCTGACCGAGTCGTTCCACGTCGAAGGCCCGACCTGGGCGCCGAACGGCCGCGTGCTGAGCTTCTTCCGCGATGTTCCGGCCGGGGACGGCCGCGGGCGAAGCGCGAAGCTCTACACGATCGACGTGACTGGGGCAAACGAACGTCGTGTGATCACTCCGCTCGACGGCTCCGATCCCGCATGGTCGCCCTTGATTCCCTAGTGGAGTAGCCCTATTTTGCGCGCGCAAGAACGACGCTCAAGACGAAGGCCGGAAGTCGGTACTTCCGTCGGGGTCTGGCGGAAGTCGGCGGCGTTCTTCCTTCACAATCCGGTCAAAACAATCTCGTGTCGCTTAGGGGGTCATTAGACATGCGTATCAAGTATCTGAGCCTGATCGCGGCTGTCGCTCTGGTTGCCGCTTGCGAAACCGCTCCGAAGGACGCCGGCAACGCCAACACCACCGGTGGCGCCACCCAGTCCAGCATCCGTCCGGGCTCGCAGGAAGACCTGGTCGTCAACGTCGGCGACCGCGTGTTCTTCGGTCTCGACCGCTACGACCTGGCTCCGGAGGCTCGCGCCACCCTGGACCGTCAGGCTTCCTGGCTGAAGCAGTACCCGAACGTCACCGTGACCGTCGAAGGCCACGCCGACGAGCGCGGCACCCGCGAGTACAACCTCGCCCTGGGCGAGCGCCGCGCCAACTCGGTGAAGAACTACCTCGTCGCCGGCGGCATCAACACGTCGCGCGTCAAGGTCATCTCCTACGGCAAGGAGAAGCCGGCGGTCCTCGGCTCGAACGAGGCCTCCTGGGCGCAGAACCGCCGTGGCGTGACCGTCGTCGACTAACGACGGCGCCCGTCCGGGTTCCAAGAAAAACGCCGCTCCGGAGCGATCCGGGGCGGCGTTTTTCTTTTGGGGACGTTGGGGGAGGGCCGGGGTGGGCAGACCCAGTCCATCGCTGAACGCAGAACGCAAAAAACCACGCAAGCCGGCCAACGGCTGCGCTTCAGCATTCTCAAAGAAATAACGAAGGGGGGAGGATGGTGCTGCCAGAGAGGATTGAACTCTCGACCTCTCCCTTACCAAGGGAGTGCTCTACCACTGAGCTACGGCAGCGCCGGGACGGTGTTGCTGGCCGGGAAGAACTTGCGGCCAACCGTCGAAGTGGCGCGGTTTATGCCACAGGCTTTGCTCCGATGCAAGCGGTGAAGTGTCCCCCTTTGAAGAAAATGGCACCAAAGAAAAATGGGCGGGGAATTCCCCGCCCATGGTCACGCGCGGTTCGCGCACCGCGCCGTCGGGGGCGCCCTGGTTCAGCGATCCGCCTCGCCGGTTGCCGCAGCATTGCCGAAGGCGCTCGGCGGCGGCAGGACGGCCTCCGCGCGGAAGTCGGGGACGATGTTGGACAGGATGGTCATCACCCGCTCCGCATCCCCCGCCCGCGCCGCCGTTTCCAGCTCGCCCAGCGCGCGGTTGATGAGGGCGTAGTCGATCACGCGGGGCGAGGCGAGGAATACGCCGTCGGCCTCCGTGCGCGTCGGAGCCTCGGTCGAGGTCAGGATCTCCTCGAACAGCTTCTCGCCGGGGCGCAGGCCGGTGAACTCGATCTTGATGTCGTGGCCGGGCCGGTAACCGGCCAGCCGGATCATCTGCCGGGCGAGGTCGACGATCTTCACCGGTTCGCCCATGTCGAGCACCAGCACCTTGCCGCGCTCTTCCAGGCGGGCCACGCCGTGGGCCGAGGCCTGGAGCACCAGCTCCACCGCCTCCCGCACCGTCATGAAGTAGCGGCGCATGTCGGGGTGGGTGACGGTCAGCGGGCCGCCCTTGGCGAGCTGGCGGGTGAACAGCGGCACCACCGACCCGCTGGAACCCAGCACGTTGCCGAAGCGGACCGTCATGTAGCGGGTCGCCGTCTCGCCGCCGTCGCGCGGCGGCAGCATGTCGAGCGCTTGGCAATAGCATTCGGCGAAGCGCTTGGTGGCGCCCATCACGCTGGTCGGGCGGATCGCCTTGTCGGTGGACACCAGGACCATCGCCTGGCAGCCGTTGGCCCGCGCCGCGTCGGCGACGTTGCGGGTGCCGATGACGTTGGTCAGCGCGCCTTCCGCCGGGTTGGCCTCCACCAGCGGCACATGCTTCAGCGCCGCGGCGTGGAACACCATGTGCGGGCGCTGCGCCTGGAACAGGCGGAAGATGCGGTCGCGGTCGCGCACGTCGGCGATCACCGCCTGGAGCGCCAGGGCGGGGAAGCGCTCCCGCACCTCCATCTCGATGCTGTAGAGGTTGAACTCCCCGGCGTCGACAAGGGTCAGCGTCTCCGGCTGGAGGGCGGCGATCTGGCGGACCAGTTCGCTGCCGATGGTGCCGCCCGCTCCGGTGACGACGACGCGCCGTCCGGTGACGAGGCTGGCGATGGCGCCGCGGTCGAGGACCGCCTGGGGGCGGCCCAGCAGGTCCTCCAGCGCGATCGGGCGCACCTCGATCTTGCCTTCGCCCAGCGCCGACTTGAACTCGGTCAGGCTGGGCAGCCGGGCCATGGACAGGCCGAGCGATTCCGCCTGCTCCAGCAGGTCGCGCAGGACGGTGCCGGGCACGTCGGCCTGACCCTTGGCGACGATCAGGCGCTGCGGGCGGTCGCCGCGCTGCGCCAGTTCCTCGACAACGCGGGGCAGGTCGTCGGGGCCGCCCAGGACGGGCACGCCGCGGATCGCGTGGCCGATGCGCCGGTTCTTGTCGTCCAACAGGCCGACCGCGCGGTAGGCGGCGCCGGCGTTCTGGTCCAGCGAGCGGATGAACAGCTCCGCCGCGTCGCTGACGCCCAGCAGGAGAACCGGGATGCGCGGCACCCCCGTCGAATCCCGGTCATGCAGACCCAGCCGGCGGTCCTTCACGAGACGGTAGGCGAAGCGCGGCCCGCCCAGCAGGACAAGCTGCACGAACCACAGGATCACCGGCAGGGACCGGGGCAGGGCCTCCAGCCGGGTCAGCAGGAACATGACCGCCAGGAAGCACAGCACGACCGTCGTGACCGCGCGCAGAAGCTGCGCCAGATCGGGGACGGAGGCGTAGCGCCAGATGCCGCGGTACAGCCCGGAGAAGCGGAACACCACCGCCGCGATCAGCACCAGGATGGGCAGTCCCGTCAGCAACGGGTCTCTGTATTCCTGGAACGCCTGCTCGCCCACGCGCAGATACAGAGCCACGACCAGGGCGGCGGCCGTCATCGTCAGATCGTGCAGGTAGACGAGGGACGCCCGCGGAGACGGGATACGCATGCGCTTTACCTTAGACTATCGCTTCGCCGGGGTTGTTCCCTTGCGGGAAATCCCAGGCCCATCCTGGCCGTTCAGCCGCGCAAAGCTTTGAACCATTCGGCGGTCAGGCGCAAGCCGTACGCGGGGTAGCAGGGCGGGCGCCAGTTCAGCGCGCGGCGGATGGCACCGTCGTCGATCACCAGCGAGCCGGCGACGCGGTCCAGCATGGCCTCCCGCCGGACCAGCCGGGCGGCGAACGCCAGCATCGACGGCGGCACGGGCAGAAGGCGCGCGGGCTTGCCCAACGCCTCCGCGATGGCGCGCACCAGTTCCGCCGTGGACATCGGACGCCCGTCATGGACCAGGAACCGACCGCCCGCCGCTTGCGGGTGGGTCAGGCACTCCTGGACGGCGTCGGCGAGATTGCCCACGAAGATCAGGCTGCGTCGGTTCTCCAGGGCGCCCAGCGGCAAGGGAATGCCGCGGTCCACCGCCTGCATCAGCCGCAGGAAGTTGCCGCCCACGCCGGGGCCGTAAACCAGCGGCGGACGGATCACCACGGCCTCCAACCCGGTGCGGGCCGAGATCTCCGCCAGCGCCCGTTCGGCCTCCAGCTTGGAGATGCCGTAGGGAGAGTGCGGATCGGGCTCCGTCTCCTCGCTCAGTTCGTCGGGGCGGCTCTCGTCGGCCAGCGCCTTGACGCTGCTGAGATAGACCATCCGCTTGACGCCCGCGGCCGCGGCGGCCTCGGCCAGAACGCGGGTGCCGGCGGTGTTGACGCGGCGGAAGGCGGCCAGCGGGTCGGATTCGCGGTCGCGCATGACGTGGACGCGGGCGGCCAGATGGACCACCGCGTCCATGCCCTGAAGGACGTTGCCCCAGGCGGTGGCCGGGCCGATGTCTCCGATGGTGACGGTGTCCGCGGCGCCGGGAACGGCGGCGCCGGCCCGGCGCACCACGGCGCGCACGCTGTGCCCGCGCTCCACCAGCAGGGGAATGACCGTCCGCGCGACGAAACCGGTGGCTCCGGTGACCAGGACGCGCATCACGCCGCCGCCCGCGCAGGCCGCGCCAGCAGGGCCAGCAGAAGCACGACCGCAGCGGCCCCCGCCGGCAGCACCGTCCAGCCGAGCGCCAGCGACGCCACGGCCAGCAGAAGCAGCGTGGCGTTCAGCGCCAGGACCAGACGAACCACCTGGGCGTGGTTGCGCCCGCGCTGGGTGGCCTTCTGATAGAAATGCTCGCGGTGCGCCTGCCACACCTTCTTCCCCTCGGCCAGACGGCGCAGCAGGGTGACGGTGGCATCGGCCAGGAAATAGGCGGGGATGAGCAGCGCCGCCACCCAAAGCCCCGACGCCGCCAGGACCAGCAGCAGCCAGCCCAGCGTAAAGCCCAGCGGCACGCTGCCGACGTCGCCCATGAAGAGCTTGGCGGGGTGCCAGTTCCACACCAGGAAGCCCAGCGCCGCCCCCGCCGCGGCCAGCCCGTAGAGCGCCAGCGCCGGGTCGAGCGCGCCGAGCGCCGCGACCAGCGCCAGCCCGGCGCCGATGGACGCCGCCTCGCTGCCGGCCAGCCCGTCGATGCCGTCCATGAAATTGAACAGGTTCACGAACCACAGCCAGCCGACCGCGGCCACCAGCCGGTCCGCCCAGAAGGGCAGAAGCCCCTGGAAAACCAGGCCATCGCCGGGAAGCGCGCTCAGCCCCGCGACCACCGCGGCGATCTGGGCGAGGAATCGCGGCGCCGGACCCAGCCCGCGCCGGTCGTCCATCCAGGACACCGCCATCAGCGCCAGCGTTCCGGCCAGAATCGGCAACGCTCGCAGCGGATCGTCCGCCGTCATGGCGATGAGCGTCCAAACGGGCAGCAGAGTCAGCATGACGCCCCAGCCGCCGCCGCGCGGCGTCGGGATTGAATGGCTGGAGCGGTCGTTCGGATGGTCGAGGATCGCCTTGCGCCGCAGATAGGCGAGCACGCGCCCGGTGAACAGCCAGGACAGCGCGAAGCTGCCAGCCAGGGCGAGGAACAAGGCAAGCAACAAGGCCAGGGGGCCGCTCATGATGCCTCCGCGACCGGCGCCGTGCCGGGCTGGGTGGATGCCAGCAGCCGATGGTACAGCTCGACCGTCTTCGCGCCCACCCGGTCGGACGCCATGTCGGATTCGACCAGACGCCGGCTGGCGGAGCCGAAGCGCTGGCGCAGGGCGGCGTCGCGCACCAGAACCTCCAGCGCGTCGGCCAGGGCCGCGGCGTCGTCGGGTGGGACGAGCAGGGCGTTCTCGCCGGCGTGCGCCACCTCGCGGCAGCCCGGCACGTCTGTGGCGACGATGGCCCGCCCGCAGGCCGCGGCTTCCAGCAGGCTCTTCGGCAGCCCCTCGCGGCGGGAGGCCAGCACGGCGATGTGGCAGCGCGCCCAGACCTGCCGCACGTCGGCGCTGTGGCCGGGCAGTTCGACACCGGGCAGGGCGGCCCAGCGGTCCAACTCGGCCTGAGTCACGGAGGTCGGGTTTTCCGGATCGGGCGTGCCGGCCAGCAGCAGCCGGACGTCCAGCCCCTTGGCCCGCAGCCTCTGCTGCGCCTCGACCAGCGGGCCGACGCCCTTGTCGGCCAGCAGGCGGGCGACGCAGCCCACCGTCACCGGCGGCTCCGGCGGCTCGGGAAGCACCTGATAATGGGCGGTGTCGATGCCGGAGCCGCGGATGATCCAGGCGCGCTCGTCGGGCAGCAGCCCGGCGGCCACCAGCGTCTTCCGGTCGTCCTCGTTCTGCAGGATGGTCAGGCTGTTCGGGCGCTTCAGCACGGTGCGCAGCAGCGGGCGGGCCGCGGCCCCGGCGACGCGGGACTTCAACCCGCCGGTGCCGAGGAAGGCGGAGCCCAGCCCGGTCAGCGCGTTCACCACCGCCGGCACCCCGGCCAGACCGGCGGCCAGCCCGCCCAGCAGAACCGGCTTCATGGCGACATGGTGGACCAGATCCGGCGCCTCCCGCCGATACAGCGCGGCAATCTCCGCAACGGCGGACAGGGCGCCCGCCGGGTTGATGCTGCGCCGCTGCCAGGACAGGGGCAGCACGCGGAAACCCTCCGCCTCGATGCGGGGGCCGTGCTTGTCGACGCGGGTGGCGACGGCGACCTCGAACCCGGCCTCGCGGGCGGCGCGGGCCATGGGCAGGCGGTGGGACCAGAAATACCAGTCCTCCGTCACCAGATAGATCAGCTTGCGGCCGGCGTTTGTGGGGCTGGCGCTCACGGGATGGACCTCAGGCAATGCCGTGATAGTCCTTGTACCACGCGATGAAGCGGGGCAGGCCGACGTCGATCGGTGTCTTCGGCTCATAGCCCAGGTCGCGGCGGCTCGCCTCGATGTCGGCGGTGGTTTCCGGCACGTCGCCCATCTGCAAGGGCTCCATCACCTTCACCGCCTCGCGGCCCAGCGACTCCTCGATGATGCCGATGAAGCGCATCAGGTCCTCGGTCCGGTTGTTGCCGAGGTTGTAGACGGTGTGCGGCGCGCCGTTGGCGTCGGGTTTCGCCGGATGGTCCAGCGCCGCCAGGACGCCCGCCGCGATGTCCTCGACGAAGGTGAAGTCGCGCTTCATCCGGCCCTCGTTGAAGACGCGGATCGGGCGGCCCGCCATGATCGCTTCGGCGAACAGGTAGGCGGCCATGTCCGGACGCCCCCACGGGCCGTACACGGTGAAGAAGCGCAGGCCGGTCGCCGGAAACTTGTAGAGGTGGCAGTAGGCGTAGGTCATCATCTCCGCCGCCTTCTTCGTCGCGGCGTAGATCGACATGGGGGAGTCGACGCGGTCCTCCACCGAGAAGGGCATTTTCTTGTTGGCGCCGTAGACGGAGGAGGTGGAGGCGTAGACGAAATGCTTCAACTTCGGCATGCGCCGTGCCGCTTCGAGCATCGCCACCTGCCCGGTGACGTTGGCGTCCACATAGGCGTAGGGGTTCTCCAGCGAATAGCGCACGCCGGCCTGGGCAGCCAGATGCACGACGCCGGTCGCCTCCGCGAAGTCGGGGGCCAGCGCCTCGATGGCGGCGCGGTCGGAGACGTCGGCCTTGACGAAGCGGAAGCCGGGGCGGGCGGCGAGGCGGGCCAGCCGCGCCTCCTTCAACGCCACGGAATAGTAGTCGTTGAGGTTGTCGATCCCCAACACCGTCTCGCCGCGATCCAGCAGGGCCGCCGCGACGTGCGAGCCGATGAAACCGGCCGCGCCGGTGACCACGATCGTCATATCCACCATCCTTGACCGGCCCGCGCCGGCCAGACGCTTGCCTCAAACGTAACGCGCGCGCGTCAACAGCCCGTCTTATGCCCGAGCCGATGCCGGGATGCCAGCCCGCAAACGGCGCCCGCCGCTTGACAGGCGCCGGGCGCACCCGATCTACTGCCGCAACCTTAATCACGTTGCCGAGCCGGACATCCATGCCGCCGAAGAAGAATCCCGCGAACCTCAACCCGCTTCAGCTCAAGACGCTGACCCTCCTTCAGGAACTCGCCCGTCTGGAGCAGAAGCCGGTCGAGGGCGAGGAGGGGGCCTTCCAGGTCACCAACCTGCCGCACGCCCATGGCAACCACTTCCATCTGGGCAGCGCGGTCGTCGCCTCCCGCGACGCCACCGGCCTGACCAACGAGGCCGTCTGGACCATTCTTGAGCGCAAAGGCATGCTGCGCCGCGATGCCGGTTACGGCGTCGTGACCGCCGAGGGCATGGCCTACGAGACGGGCCTGCGCGACAGCATCCTGCACCGTTCCGACCACTAAGGACGGGGTTTCGCGCCGTGTGCGGCATCTGCGGCTTTCTGGCCGGTCCCGGCTCCGGATCGGGCCCCGAGTCCGGCCTTGAGGCCGCAGCGCGGCGCATGGCCGACACCATCGCCCACCGCGGCCCCGACGGGGACGGCGTGTGGGCCGATGGCGAGGCCGGGATCGCGTTCGGCCACCGGCGGCTCGCCATCGTCGAGCTGTCGCCGCTGGGCCGCCAGCCGATGGAGTCGGCGGACGGGCGCTGGGTGATCGCCTACAACGGCGAGATCTACAATTTCCAGGACCTGCGGGCGGAACTCGAAGCCGCCGGCCACCGGTTCCGCGGCCATTCGGACACCGAAGTGCTGCTGGAGGGCTGCGCCGCCTGGGGCGTCGAGTGCACCGTGCGCCGTCTGGTCGGCATCTTCGCCTTCGCCCTGTGGGACCGCCGCGAGCGCACGCTCCACCTCGTCCGCGACCATCTGGGGGTGAAGCCGCTCTACTGGGCGCGGATGGGCGGGGCGTTGCTGTTCGGCTCCCAGCCCAAGGCGTTGCGCGCCCATCCGGCCTTCGCGGCGGAGATCGACCGCGACGCGCTGTCCGCCTATCTGCGTTTCAGCTACGTTCCGGCGCCGTACAGCATCTACCAGGGCGTCCATAAGCTGGAGCCGGGGAGCATCCTGACTGTCCGTCCGGGGCGCGAACCCGAGCGCACCGTCTATTGGGACGCCGGTGCGGCGGCACGGGCCGGCATTGCCGACCGGCTGTCGCTGTCCGACGCCGACGCGACGGACGCGCTGGAAGCGCTGCTGAAGGACGCGGTCGGGCGGCAGATGATGGCCGACGTGCCGCTGGGCGCCTTCCTGTCCGGA
Organism: Azospirillum aestuarii; assembly: GCF_016632405.1. Classification (NCBI taxonomy): domain Bacteria; kingdom Pseudomonadati; phylum Pseudomonadota; class Alphaproteobacteria; order Rhodospirillales; family Azospirillaceae; genus Azospirillum; species Azospirillum aestuarii. Next base: position 220,659 of record NZ_JAEPIV010000005.1, on the reverse strand, counting down.
GGGATCGACAGTTCCATCGTCGTCGCGCTGATGCAGGCGCAGAGCGCGCGGCCCGTGCGCACCTTCACCATCGGTTTCGGCGAGGACGGCTACGACGAGGCGGTTCACGCCCGTGCGGTCGCCGCCCATCTCGGCACCGAGCACACCGAGCTTCGGGTGGAGGCCCGCCACGCGCTGGAGGTCATCCCCAAGCTCGCCGACTGGTACGACGAGCCTTTCGCCGACAGCTCGCAGATCCCGACGCTGCTGGTGTCGGAGATGACGCGGCGCTCCGTCACCGTAGCGCTGTCCGGCGACGGCGGGGATGAGCTGTTCGCCGGCTACAACCGCTATCTCACGGCGCCCGCCCTGTGGCGGCGCATGGCGACCCTTCCCTCCGGTCTGCGGCGCGGCGCCGCCGGGCTGATCCGCGCCGTCCGGCCCGCCGGATGGGACGCGCTGGCCGGGATGATCCCCGAAGGGCGGCGCCCGCGCCAGACCGGCGACAAGCTGCACAAGCTGGCCGGGGTGCTGGACGCCGCCGGGCCGGACGCCATCTACCGCCGTCTGGTCAGCCAGTGGCAGGACCCCGATGCGCTGGTCCGCGACGGGCGGGAGCCTCATGGCCCGGCCTGGGACGACGGGCTGGCCGCGGGCATCCCCGATTTCGTCGAGCGCATGCAGCATCTCGACAGCGTCACCTATCTGCCGGACGACATCCTGGCGAAGGTGGACCGCGCCAGCATGGGCGTGTCGCTGGAGGCGCGCGTGCCGCTGCTCGACCATCGGGTGGTGGAGTTCGCCTGGCGTGTGCCGCAATCGCAGAAGCTGCGCGACGGCAAGGGCAAGTGGCTGCTGCGCCAAGTGCTTTACCGCCATGTCCCGCCGGCCCTGGTGGAGCGGCCCAAGGCCGGCTTCGCCATTCCGCTGGACGGTTGGCTGCGCGGCCCGCTGCGCGACTGGGCGGAGGATCTGCTGGACGAGGGGCGGTTGCGCCGGGAGGGCTTCTTCGACCCGGCGCCGATCCGCGCCTGCTGGGCGGAGCATCTCGCCGGGACCCGCAACAACCAGCACCGGCTCTGGAACGTGCTGATGTTCCAGGATTGGAACCGCCGCTGGGGCAGCGCCGCCGCCCCGGCCCCGCTTGCCGCGAGCGCCGCATGACGACCGACGAGACGACCAAGACTCCCGCCGCCCCGCCGAAAAAGGACGACAAGCAGGACCGGCTCGCCGCCCGGCTGCGCGAGAACCTGCGCAAGCGCAAGGAGCAGGCGCGCGGGCGGGAGAAGGACGGCCAGCCGGGCTGACCGTCACGGGCCGGTGACGCATTTGCCGCATCGGTTCGGAGTTGGTCACACGGTATCGTTGCCGCCGATCCGGAACGGGGCAGGGCAGGGCCATGGCGGTTGAGTCGGCGCGGGCGCGCCTGTGGGGCTATGGCTGCATCGTCGCCTCCGCCCTGCTGTTCGGCGTGGCCGGGACGGCGGCCAAGATGATGTTCGTCGCCTCGATGCCGCCGCTGGTCATGATCGCGGTGCGCGCCATGGTGTCCGCCGCCGTGCTGGCCCTGATCATGCTGGCGCTCGGCCGGCCGATCCGGGTGCGGCGGGCGGACCTGCACTTCCTGTCGGAGCTGGCGGTCTGGCTGACGCTGGTCAACCTGACCTTCTTCTACGCCATCGCCCTGACCAACGTGGCGCTGGCGCTGATGCTGGAATACACCGCGCCCATGCTGATCGTAGCCGCCGGGCTGCTGCTCGGCACCCACCGGATGAACCGGGTGGTCGCGCTGATCCTGGCGGGCAACGCCGCCGGCTGTTTCCTGCTGGTCGGCGCCTACGACCCGGCCCTGTGGTCGGGCAACGCGCTGGGGGCGGCGGTGGGGATGCTCTGCGCCGTGTCCTTCGCCGCCTACAACGTCCGCTGTGCTCACGGTCACCGGCGGGGGCTGGACAGCTGGTCGATGACCTTCTGGCCCTTCTTCCTGTCGGCGCTGTTCTGGCTGCTCGCCACTCCAGCCATTGATTACGAGGCGGTCGAGGTGACTTGGGAGACGGTGGGGTTCGTGCTGTTCATCGGCGTCTTCGGCACGGTGGCGCCCTACTGGCTCTATCTGGAGGGGCTGAAGACCATCGAGCCGTTCCCGGCGACGGTGATCGGCATGCTCGATCCCGTCTTCGCCGGGGTCACGGCCTTCCTGCTGCTGGGCGAGAGCTTCGAGCCGCCGCAGCTGGCCGGGATGGCTGTGGTCTGCGCGGTGATCGTCTTCCTGAAGCGCAACGAGTCCGCCGTGCAGGCTATTCCCCGTCCCGCCGCAGAGCCTTCCTGAGCCAGATCTGCGTGTGCCCCGGCGGGTAGCCCTCCATCTCCGCCCACACCTCGTAGCCCTGCTTGCGGTAGAAGCCCGGCGCCTGGAAATCGTAGGTGTAGAGGCGCGACCAGCGGCAGCCGCGCTTCACCGCCTCCTCCTCCGCGGCGGCGAGCAGGCGGGCGCCGAGCCCGCCGCCGCGCCGGCCGTCATGGACCCACAGATAGTCCACATACAGCCATTCCCAGTTCGTGTAGCCGGTCAGCCCGGCCATCAGCGCCCCGTCCGCGTCACGGACGGTCGCCAGGACGTCCCGCAGGTCGTAAGGGGCGGTGAAGCGCTCGTTGAAGGCGCGCAGTTCGCCGTGGATCTGCTTCACCTCGTCCGGGTCGAGCCGCCCGGAGAGGGAGAAGGTCAGCCCGGCCATCATGCTGTCCTGGGTGTTGTCCCGGGCGCTGTCCTGTGTCACGCGGTCGATCCTTTCAATTGCGGCGGGAGAAGGGCTTCCATGAGAAAAAGCCTCAATTCCTTCCCTTGAGCGCGCCCGCATGCTCCGCTACAACGCCTGACAGATTCAATCCCCGTAAGACCCGAGGAGTCCGCCGACGATGGGCCTGTCGCCGGACCTTCGGACCCGCATGATGGCCTAATCCGCCGGGCTTCGGCCTTTTCGACAGCATCTGACCGGACAAGACAGCTTCATGGACAAGATCCGCATCCGCGGCGGCAAGCCCCTTCACGGGTCGATCACGGTCGGCGGCGCCAAGAACGCGGCGCTGCCCCTGATGACCGCGGCGCTCCTCACCGACGGGACGCTGACGCTCACCAACCTGCCGATCCTCGCGGACATCAACACGCTGTGCAACCTGCTGCTCCAGCACGGCGTCGCGATCCACATGGCCGGGGCGGGCGGGGATTGCGCCGGCCGCGTGGTGGAGTTCACCGCGCGCGACATCACCAACACCACGGCCCCCTACGACCTCGTCCGCAAGATGCGGGCGAGCGTCCTGGTGCTCGGCCCGCTGCTTGCCCGCTGCGGCGAGGCCAAGGTGTCGCTTCCCGGCGGCTGCGCCATCGGCGCGCGCCCGGTGGACCTGCACATCAAGGGCCTGGAGGCCATGGGGGCGGACATCCGCATCGAGGGCGGCTACATCGTCGCCAAGGCGCCGCCGGGCGGCCTGCGCGGTGCCGAATATGTGTTCCCCAAGGTATCGGTGGGCGCCACCGAGAACCTGCTGATGGCCGCCACGCTGGCCCGCGGCACCACCGTGCTGGTCAACGCCGCCCGCGAGCCGGAGGTCAGCGACCTCGCCGACTGCCTCGTCAAGATGGGCGCCAAGATCACCGGCATCGGCACCGACCGGCTGACCATCGTCGGCGTCGACCGGCTGAACGGCGCCCGCCACATGGTGGTGCCGGACCGCATCGAGACCGGCACCTACGCCATGGCGGCGGCGATGACCGGCGGCACGCTGGACATCCTGAACACCCGCCTGGACCTGATCAAGGCGGCGGTGACCGCCCTGGTCCCGGCGGGCGTGGAGTTCACGGAGATCGAGAATGGAATCCGGGTGTCCCGCGCCAACGGCGAGCTGGTCGGCGTGGACGTGATGACCGAGCCCTATCCCGGCTTCCCCACCGACCTTCAGGCCCAGATGATGGCCCTGATGTGCATGGCCAGGGGTGCAGGCATGATCACCGAGACCATATTTGAGAATCGGTTCATGCACGCGCCCGAGCTGACCCGCATGGGAGCCCGCATCACGGTGCACGGTTCCTCCGCCCTCGTCCGGGGTGTGGAGCGTTTGACCGGCGCGCCCGTTATGGCGACGGATCTCCGCGCGTCGGTGTCGCTGGTTCTGGCCGGTCTTGCGGCGGAAGGGGAGACGACGGTCAACCGCGTCTATCACCTCGACCGCGGCTATGAGCGGCTGGAGGAGAAGCTGGCGGCTTGCGGCGCGGACATCGAACGCATCCGGGCGGAGGACGACTGACGGCGTCCTGCGCCCGCTCAGCCGTCCACAGCGAAGGGAAGCTCATGACCGCCACGCCGATCCGCCTGCGCGCCCAGGATGCCGAGGATCTGAAAGTCGTCTCCGCCTGCCTGCAGGACGCCATCCTGCCGATCGGCGACATGTGCTTCCTGCCCGAAGAGTCGCGCTTCGTGCTGGTGGCCAACCGTTTCAAGTGGGAGACGGCGGACCGGCGGCGCCCCGGCCCCACCGCCGACGACGACCACCTGAACCCCTTCGAGCGCGTCAATTGCGGCGTGCGCATCGAGGGGGTGACAGCGGTCAAGCTGCGTGGCCTCGATGTGAGGGACCGGGCGCAAATCCTGGAACTGCTCTCCGTCGAGGCGGCGGAGGGCGCCCTGGTCCTGAATTTCGCCGGCGGCGCCTGCATCCGGCTGGAAAGCCCGTCCTGGACCTGCTTCGTGGAGGACCTGGGGGAACCCTGGCCGACCGGCTGCAAGCCCTGCCATCCATTGGAAGACGAACAATAATCGGGAGACCGCCATGAAGGCGCGGGTGAAGTGGGTTGATGGGCGGATGTTCGTCGGCGAGTCCGGCAGCGGCCACGCCGTGGTCATGGACGGCGCGCCGGAGGCGGGCGGGCGCAACCTGGGCATCCGTCCCATGGAGATGCTGCTGATCGGCATGGGCGGCTGCACCGGCTTCGACGTGGTGATGATCCTGGAGAAGGGCCGTCAGGCCATCACCGACTGCGTGGCCGAGATCGAGGCCGAGCGCGCCGAGACCGACCCCAAGGTCTTCACGAAGATCCACGTCCATTTCGTGGTCACCGGGCGCGGCCTGGACCCGGCGAAGGTGGAGCGCGCCATCGCCCTGTCGGCGGAGAAATACTGCTCCGCCTCGATCATGCTGGGCGCCACCGCCGCGATCAACCACGATTTCGAGATCGTCGAGGCGCCGTAAGCGTAACGGTGGAGGAACCGGCGGGCTCCGGGCGGGTTGGGACAGCGTCGATGCTCGTCCCAGCCAACGGAGCCCCGCCGCCATGCCCACCAATCCTGTTGCCGGCCGGAACCGGCCCGTCGTCGTCGTCACCGGAGCGTCCGCCGGGGTCGGGAGGGCGACGGCGCTTGCCTTCGGGCGGGAATGGGGTGCGGCGGTCGGGCTGATCGCCCGCTCCCGCGCCGCGCTGGAGGAGGTGGCGGCGGAGATCGAGCGGCTCGGCGGCACGGCGCTGGTGCTGCCCGCCGACGTGGCTGACGCCGACGCGGTGGAAGCCGCCGCCGAGCAGGTCGAGCGGGCGCTCGGCCCCATCGACGTCTGGGTCAACAACGCCATGGTGACGGTGTTCGGGCGCATCCGCGACCTGACGCCAGAGGAAATCCGGCGGGTGACCGAGGTGACCTATCTCGGCTCCGTCCACGGCACGCTGGCGGCGCTGCGCCGTATGCTGCCGCGCGACCGCGGCCTCATCCTCCAGGTCGGGTCGGCGCTGGCCTACCGGTCCATCCCGCTCCAGGCCGCCTATTGCGGGGCCAAGAGCGCCATCCGCGGCTTCATCGACAGCCTGCGCTCGGAACTCATCCACGACGGCAGCCGCGTTCGGGTGACGATGGTCCATCTGCCCGCCGTCAACACCCCGCAGTTCGACTGGGCGCGCAGTCACATGCCGCACCGGGCGAAGCCGGTCGGCGCCATCTTCGACCCCGACGACATCGGCCGCGCCATCGTCCGGGCCGCGGCGGACCCGAAGCGGGAACACTGGTTGGGCTTCACCACCGCCGAGGCGATCCTCGGAACGCAGGCGCTTCCCGCCTACGCCGATTACCGGGCGGCCTTCACCGCCTTCGAAGGGCAGGAGACGGAGGAGGCGGAAGCGCCCGGCCGGCCCGACAACCTGTTCGAACCGGTGTCCGGCCTGCACCGCACGCACGGGCGCTTCACCGGGCAGGAGGAGCGCCTGTCGCTGAACACCACGGGAACCGCGGCGCGCGGCTTCGCCTTCCTCGCCGGCCTCGCGGTGGTCGGGGGGATCGGCTACGCCGCGCGGGCGGCCCTGCGGAAGGAGCGCGCCTGATGGCGGCGATGGGTCAGGGCGTGATCAGCTTCAGCCCGAGGATGCCCGCCACGATCAGCGCGATGCAGCCGAGCCGCAGGATGTCGGCGGATTCCCCGTAGAGCAGGATGCCCAGGATGACCGTGCCGACCGTCCCGATGCCGGTCCACACGGCATAGGCGGTACCAAGTGGCAATGACTTCAGCGCCATCCCCAGCAGGGCGAGGCTGACGACCATCGAGGCGACGGTCAGCGCGGTGGGAATGGGACGGGTGAAGCCTTCCGTCTGCTTCAGGCCGACGGCCCAGCCGATCTCGAACAGGCCGGCGAAGAACAGGATGACCCAGGACACGGAACACCTCCGATGGATTGGAGGCAGGGTCGTCCCCGCCGAACTCCCCACGCCCGACTCGGGGGTGCCATGGTCGGGCGTGCCGTGGTGAGGTCGTCCTCACGGGAAGGCGACCGGGATATAGGGATGCGGGTTGCCCGGTCAAGCCCCGTCCCAGCGATGGCCGCTGTCGGTCTCGCACAGCACGGCGATCTCGCGGCGGGGACAGCGGCGGTCGTCCAGAGGCAGGAACGCGAGGCTGGGCTCGGGGCGCTCGCGGGTCGCCGGCTGTGACGGGGGTGGGGGCTGAGGGTGGAATGCGCTGCGTCGGGTCATGGCGGTCACCAGGGCGGGAGGGGCGTTCGATCCACTCTAGCCCTGGTGTTCTCGCCCCGCTGTGGTGGGGCTCACAGGGCGGGTCACGCCCGTTTGCGCTCCGCTGCGTCCTTGGGCAGGAACAGGCGGCAGGTCAGGACCGGCCCGATCTCGTAGCCGTTCACGCGTGGAAAGCGCTGGGCGACGCGGTCCAGCGCCTCCTTCTGGTTGGCCGCGACGATCAGGTAGGCCCGCCCGTCGCGCCAGGAAGCGGCCATGGCGGCGCTGGTGTAGAGCGCGTCCGGGGCGCGGCGCACCGCCACCTCCCAGATTGTTCCGGGCCGTGCCTCCAGCCGGTCGAAGACGTGGAAAAGCTCCATCGGCGCCTGCTGGACCGCGTCGAGCTGCCGTTCCAGTACCTCGGCCTGCCGCTTCGCCTCGGCCAGCGTCTCCTCCAGGCCGCCCAGCTTCCCGCGGGTCGTCTCCAGCGTCTTCCGGGCCTCCTGGACGCTTTGCTCGATGGTCCGGATATCCTTGTCGGCAGTGGCCAATTCGTCGCGCGCCGCGCGGACGCGGCGTTCGCCCATCCGGTTCACCAGCACGCTGGCCGCCAGAATCAGCAGCGCCGCGTAGAGGATGATCGCCGTCATGGGGAGACCGGCCGTACGCCGTCGTTGGCCCCGTTTCCGGCCGGGATCAATGGGATCGTCTCGGGCCGCGAGGACAGCACCCCGTTGCGCGCGCTGAAGGCGCGCTGAAGCATCGCGGCCGCGGCGTCCGGGGTGTCGGCCCAGATGCGGGCGATGTTCCGGCGCTCCCAGATCACCCGTGCGAACAGCATGCGCCGAGGGTCGAGGCGGGCGAAATCCGGAACGGTGCGCAACTCGCTCTCATAGCGCTGGGTGCCGCTCTGCGCGTCGCCGATTTCGTGCACCAGGGCGACCTTGGATGCCTTCACCGACGCGATCAGGCTGGTCAGGCGCCCGCGCTCGGCGGTCAGCCGGTCGATGGACTCTTGCCGGGCGGCGCTTTCGGCCTGGGCATCCTCGATCTGCCGGCCGAGCGTGGCGAGGTCGGCGGTCAGGGCGTCCAGCTTCCGCCGCACCAGCGCCTTGCGGCTGCTGGTGGCGGTCATGCGGGACGCCTCATAGACGATGGCGAGGCCGAGGGCGCCGACGCAGAGGACCAGCACGGCGAAGGCGAAGGTGTCCATGTTCATCGCGTCATCATCCGAACCATCAGCGTCCGCCCAATCCGCCGCCCAGTCGGCCAGCCGATGCGCCGGTCGCGCCCATCACCCCGGACAGGGCCGGACCGCCGCCGAGCGGAGGCATCTCCACAACGCCGCCATCCGTCTCCTCCGTGTGCGCCGTCAGCCAGGCGGCGGCGGCATCGACCAGCGGTAGGGGCAGCAGCGCGCGAAGCGCTGCGCCGAGCAGGGGATCGCGGCGTGTGTAAAGACCGGCCACCGCGAAGAGGGCCATCGCCTCCGGCGGGACGCTGCCGTCGGCTATCGCGCCGCGCACGCAGGCCAGCAACTCGTCGATCTCCATGTCCGGCGCCCGCCCGCCCAGCGACCGCCACCCGTCGGACAGGCGCAGCGCGGCGGCCAGCGTGTCCACATCCGTGCCGTCCAAGGGACGCAGCGCAGCGACGCCACCGGGAATTGCCAGGGTGCTGGCGGCACGCATGCGATGCGTGTTGGCCTCCTCCAGGAAGTGGGCGAGCGCGGCGGGGTCGGTGCGCATCGCGTCCAGGACGGCCAGCGACCGGTCACGCAAGGTTTCGGCCCAGTCCACCATTTCCGGCGAGGCGAGGACGCGATCCAGGGCGCCGTCGGCCAGCCGGTTCTCCAGGCGGGTCTGCACGGTGACCGGCAGGTCGTTCATGCGCCGCGACAGGGCCGGCCACCAGCCGGCGGTGTCGATGACGCGAATGCAGCCGGGCAACGGGTCCGGAATGGAGAGCAGGACCGGATCGCGCAGCATCACCGGTTCCAGCCAACGCGCCCACAGGCGGCGCGTGTGGGCTCGGCGCCGGCTGGACAGCAGGCCAAGAAGCATGGTGCGCATGGGGGGGCTTGCCGGTTGCTCCGCGGTCCGCGACGAACCGGTTCGGTGATCGAAGCGCGACAGGAACCGGCGGAACGCCGCGTATCGGGCGGATGCGCCGTTCGGGTTCGTGCCGTTCAGGTCCATGCCGTCCAAGCCCCCAGCATCAAGATCGCCGCCCTTGAGATCGGCGACCCGGTAACCGCTCGTAAGATCGCCGTTGAGTTCCATGTCCATACGTGGGCCAACTCCCTCGTTTTCGGGGAGTATAAAAGATTAAGGTAATACTTGGGTATTCATCAAAGGGCAGAATGGGCGCCAATTCGCGCTAGGTGGCTCTAAAACATTGCGTTTTGTGACAATTTGATACGGCCCTGGACGGGCGGGCCTAGGTCTCGTACCGCTTTGGTGCCTTTCTGGCCGGTGATGCGGAACCATTTGAGTAGGTCGTGCGTGGAGGAGGCCATGGGCCAGGATATGGACGAAGGTCTGGACGACGAGCCGCTGTTCGGCCCCGACGACGGGTTTGCCGACGACTCCGCGGCCAACGCCCGACCGGCGGACCCCTGGCCCGTTCTGGTGGTCGACGACGATCCCCAGGTCCATACCATGACCGAGGTGCTGCTGCGCGATTTCGAGTTCGAAGGCCGGCCGTTCGAGGTGGTCAGCGCCCTGTCCGCCGCGGCCGCGCGGTCGCTGCTTCTGACGCGCCCGGACATCCCGGTGGCGCTTCTCGACGTGGTGATGGAGACGGACGACGCCGGGCTGCGTCTGGTCCGCTTCATCCGCGAGGACCTGAACAACCACCGTATGCGCATCATCCTGCGCACCGGCCAGCCGGGGCAGGCGCCGGAGCGGGACGTGGTCGTCGCCTACGACATCAACGATTACAAGGCCAAGAGCGAACTCACCGCCCAGCGCCTGTTCACCACGCTGGTCAGCGGACTGCGGGCGTGGCGCGACATCGTGACCATCGAGCGGCACCGCCAGGGTCTGGAGCGCATTCTCGCCGCCTCCGCCCCGCTGTTCGAAACCCGCTCCATGCGCACGCTGGTGGAAGAGCTGGTGGACCAGCTCAGCAAGGTCGTGGACAACAGCGGCGGCGCCGTTCTGGCCTGCCGCATGGTGGACCGCGGCGACGGCAAGACGCGGGCCACGGTGATCGCCGGCTCCAGCCGCTTCGCGCGGCTTATCGGGCGCCCCGCCTCCGACGCGCTGGAGCCCGACCTGACCGCCCAGGTGATCTCCGCCTTCGAGACCCAGCGGAGCGGTTTCGGATCGGCTCGCTGCATCCTGGCCTTCCGCACGCGGGAGCACGGGACGACGGTCTTCGCCCTGGAGCGGAGCGAGCCCTATAGCGAGGACGACCACCGGCTGCTGGAGCTGTTCTGCGCCCGTGTCATCATCGGTTTCGACAATGTGTGCCTCTATGAGGATCTGGTGGCGCTGAACCAGTCGCTGGAACGGCGCGTCGGCGAGCGGACGGCCGAGCTGGCCGCCAACCAGGCCGCTCTGGTCGCCGCCAAGGAGCGGGTGGAACGCGCGCTGGAGGCGGAGCTGGTCGCCCGCGAGCAGCAGCGTCAGTTCGTCACCATGGTCAGCCACGAATTCCGTACCCCGCTGGCCATCATCGACAGCGCGGCGCAGATGCTGACCCTGCGGGCGGAGCGGGAGACCCCGGAGTCGCTGGAGCGGCTGCGCGTCATCCGCAGCAGCGTGCAGCGCCTGACCGGACTGATCGACACGCATCTGACCGACGAAAGGCTGCAGGCCGGAACGCTGAAGGTGCAGCGGGCGGAAGTTGATCTGCCGGCGCTGCTGCGTTCGGTGACCGAACCCTTCCGCACCGCCTACCCAGGGTGCGACTTCCGCCTCGATCTCGACCGTCTGCCGCCGATGGTGATGGCCGACGGGCATCTGCTGGGAATGCTCTTCAACAACCTGCTGAACAACGCCTTCAAATACTCGGACGGCGACTGCCGCGTCACGGTGAGCGGGTGGGCCGAGGGCTGCGTGGCGGTGGTGGAGGTGGCCGACCAGGGCCGCGGCATCCCGCGGAACGAGTTGCCCCTGCTGTTCGAGCGGCATTACCGGGGGGCCGGTTCCGCGGGTGTGCCGGGAACGGGAATCGGTCTGCACACGGTGCGGCAGATCATCCTGCTGCACGGCGGATCGATCACCGCGGAAAGCACAGTCGGGCAGGGCAGCGTCTTCCGCGTCCGCCTTCCCGTGAAAGGCTGAATCCGCAACGCCGGGCTGCCGTTGTGCGCCGTGATAATTCTTCCAGCGCGGCGGACGGAAATGTAACGTGTCCATAACGAGGCCGGCGCGAACTCCGGATGCGGTCCGGAACGTTCAGACGCAACGGACGGCCTCGTCGCACTCCAACGGAAGAACCGTGGACTCCACCATGCTCGCTCAACAATATGTCGGGATCAAACGGGACCTTGACGAGAAAGGCATCATCTTCTCGTTCAGCGGCTATCTGTCCGAGGGGATACTCTATTCCCTGGGTGAGGCGTTGCGGGAAAAGATGACGTTGGAAGACACCGATGGCCCGACGGTCCGCCGGGTCTTCGCCGTCTTCGTCGAGCAGATGCAGAACATCATCCGTTATTCGGCCGAGAAGGTGACCGGCGCGCGCGAGAAGCCGGTCGAACTGAGCGCCGGCATGGTCACCATCGGCATGGAAGGCGGGAAGGTCTTCATCGTCTGCGGGAACACCGTGTACAACGCCGACGTGCCGCGCCTGCGCGAACGGCTGGAGTATCTGAAGGGCTTGGACAAGGACGCGATCAAGACCTATTACCGGGAGCAGTTGCGCGAAACCCCGGAAGAGGGCGCGCGGGGCGCCAACATCGGGCTGATCGAGATCGCGCGCCGCGCCAGCGAACCCATCGAGTACGACTTCCTCGAAATGGACGAGGGCAAGAGCTTCTTCTGCCTCAAGGCTCGGATCTGAAAGCGGCTGTGGACATCCGGACGACCATGGAATCCCTGAAATTACCCGCGACGGGCCGGACGCCCGAGGTCGATTTCGACTTCGCCCAGGGCGTGCTCCGTCTCAGCGGCGAGTCCTATCCCGACGACGTGGCGACCTTCTTCGGGCCGATCTTCGCGGCGCTCCGCGCCTTCCTGGGCGAGGCGGGCGGTCATCCCATCCGGTTCGACATGGAGCTGCTGTACTTCAACAGCTCCAGCGCGAAGGCCCTGATGAACATCTTCCAGATGCTGGAGACGGCGGCCAGCGATGGGCGCAGCATCTCCGTCACCTGGTGTTACGAGGAGAACGACGATTCCATGCAGGAATTGGGCGAGGATTTCTCCGAGGATCTGCATCACGTCGCCTTCACTTTGAAACAGATTCCCGCAGACGGGGCGTCATGACCTTCAACCTCTTCGCCGCCGAAGAGCAGGCCATCGAGCAGGCCCGCCTTCTGGGGGAGAGGCTGGGCGCCGCCGCGCCCGAACTGCGCGCCGACTTCGAGGCGCTGGTGGAGGCGTTCCAGCGCAGCACGCGCGAACAGCGCCGGCTGGTCCGGGTCAGCGACCGGCTCCAGGCGCAGCTCGGCTCCGCCAACCAGGAGCTGGAGCGCCGCCGGCAGGAGGCGGAAACCGCGCTGGCCGACCTGCGCGAAGCGCAGGAGGCGATGGTCCGCGCGGAGAAGCTGGCGTCCCTGGGCGCCCTGGTGGCCGGGGTGGCCCACGAGATCAACACGCCCGTGGGCATCGCCGTGTCCTGCGCGTCGCATTTGTCGGACGCCACGGCGCGGTTGCGCGGGCGTGCCCAGTCGGGCGAATTGAGCAAGTCGGATTTTTCCCGCTACGTCGCCACGGCGACCGACACGACGGCGCTGATCCTCACCAATTGCGAGCGGGCGGCCAAGCTGATCGCCAGCTTCAAGCAGGTGGCGGTGGACCGCGCCAGCGCCGAGCGCCGGGTCGTGCATCTCAACCGCTACATCCAGGAGACGCTGGTCAGCCTGGAACCGAAGCTCCGTCAAGGCAAGCACAGCATCATCGTGTCCTGCCCCGACGGGCTGGTGGTGGACACCTATCCGGGCGCCTTGTCGCAGATCCTGACCAATTTCGTGATGAATTCCGTCACCCACGCCTTCGTCGACGCGCATGGGGCCGAGGGGCAGGGCGGTTCCCTGTCGATCGCCGTGGACGAGCCGGAACCCGGCACCGTGCGGCTGGTCTACACCGACAACGGCCGGGGCATTCCGCCGGACCATCTGCCGCGGGTCTTCGATCCGTTCTTCACCACCCGGCGCGGCGAGGGAGGCAGCGGGCTTGGCCTGCACATCGTGCACAATCTCGCGGTCGGCGCGCTGAAGGGGACGATTTCCGTGGACAGCGCGCCGGGGCAGGGAACGCGCTTTGTCCTGACTTTCCCGAAGGACACCCCTCCGGACGACGCAGCCGCCTGAACGGCGTCAGAGCCCCCGCCGTTCAGATCACCCGGACTGGGGCTGAGAACACATAGCCCACGCCGTGGACCGACTTGACCGGGGCGGTTTCACCGATCGCGTTTTCCACCTTGTGACGCAGGCGCCCGACCACCGTGTCGATGGAACGGTCATCGGGGTTCCAGCGGCGGTTGTAGAGCGCGACGGAGATCTGGTCGCGAGTCGCCGGCTGGCGGGCCTGTCCGGCCAGCAGGGAGACCAGCTTCATCTCCATGCTGGTCAGGCTGACGCGCACGCCCGCCGGGCTGGTCAGCGCCCAGGCGGTGGCGTCCAATATCCAGTTGCCCTCGTCGGTCGCGGGCTGGCCCGAGGGCTGCGGGGCCGGCGGGGCGGCACCGCCGTTGCTCGTCTCCAGACGGCGGAGCAGGGCCTTGGCCTGGGCTTCCAGTTCACGCATTTCGACGGGCTTCACCAGATAGGCGTCGGCCCCCAGTTCCAGCCCGACCACCCGATCCACGGTGGAGCCGCGGGCGGTCACCATGATGATTCCAATGGCGGGATTCTCGCGAAGCCGCGTGGCGATCTTGAATCCGTCTTCACCCGGAAGGTTGACGTCCAGAACAACCAAGGACACCGGGCGCGACGCGATCTGTTCGTCCAGTTCGCGTCCACTCTTCGCCCCGATTGCATCGAAGCCGCAACTGCGCAGGTACTCGATCATGTCACGTCGCAGAGACGCCTCGTCCTCGACGACAACGATCGTAACGGCCGCCATCCCCTCTGCTCCCCCGTTACCGGTGCTTATTGTTCATAGGGCCGGTGTGGAAACTATATGAAGTCGAATGGTAGGTCGAGCGACTTCGGCCCGCGGCGGCCCCCTGCTGCACTATTACGCAATCCTTCGAAGGGTAGTTACGCGATTTCCCACAGTGTGTTCCGCGTCGGGGCCGCGGGATCGCCGGCCAGCCGGACGCGGAAGCCGATCATGGTGATGTCGTCGCGTTGCGGGCGGTCGCCCTGGAAGCCGGACAGGCTGGCTTCGATGCGCTCCTTCTGCCGGTCGAGCGGCAGGGCGCTGCACTCCTCGACCACACCGTGCAGACGGCGCTTGCCGAAGCTCCGCCCCCGCTCACCGCCGCATTGGTCGGTCAGCCCGTCGGTGCAGATGTAGAAGGTCTGGTCAGCCCGCAGGTCCAGGCTGCGGTTCGTGAAGGCCGGGGTGGGGCCGGACGCGCGGTAGCCCAGGCTGCGGCGGTCGGCGCGGATCTCGGTCAACCCGTCCGGGCCGGCGACGGCCAGGGGCAGGCGGGCGCCGGCATAGACGAGCCGCCGCTGCGCCGGCCGGACATAGCACAGCGCCAAGTCCAGCCCATTGTCGAATCCACCTTCCCAGCTTGCCGCGTCGCCGTCCTGGTGCAGGGCCGCCCGCACCTTGTCGTCCACCGTGGCGAGCAGCGCGGCGGGGTCGGCGGCGCCCATGCCGTCCACCACGTTGTTCAGCACCGCGCTGGCCGTCATGGTCATGAAGGCGCCGGGGACCCCGTGGCCCGTGCAGTCGGCCATGCCGATCAGGAATCCGTCCTCCACCTCGCGGTAATAGTAGAAGTCGCCGCTGACCACGTCGCGCGGACGCCACAGGACGAAGTGCTGGGCCAGCCCGCTGTCCAGGACCTCCGGTTTCGGCAGGATGGAGGACTGGATCAACTGCGCGTAGTTGATGCTGTCCATGATGCGGCGGTTGATGTCGGCCAGCGCCTCCGTCCGCTCCTGAACGCGGGATTCCAGGGTCTGGGTGTAGTCCTGGACCGTCTCGGCCATGCGGTTGAAGGTCTTGGTCAGGACGCCGATCTCGTCCTCCCGCTCGGTGGCGAGGCGGGCGCCGTAATCGCCGCGGGAGACCGCCTGGGTCGCCTGGGTCAGCCGCCGCAGCGGGCGGAGCACGACGCGGTTCAGCATGACGCTGATGATGGCGATGGCGGTGACCAGGGACAGCAGAAGCAGCCCGACCACCGGCAGCAGAGCGTCCAGCGTGTTGCGGTGGATCTCCTCGGTCGAATAGAGCAGGCGCAGCGTTCCCACCTGCCGGGTCACCCCGTCGCGCCCCCGCAGATCGATCACCTTTTCGACGGTCGTGGAGTCGGCGGAGGTCCTGGGGTCGCCGGACACCGCCATCGGCTCGCTGTGTCCCTGCTCGAAGACGGAGACGGCGAGAATGGCCGGGTCGCGCTCGCGCAGCGAATCGATGATGTTGCGGACGGCGCGGTCGTCGATCTCCCAGATCGGGTTGGCCAGCGCGTCCGTCTGCATGGCGGCGACCAGCTGGGCCCGCTTGGTCAGCGCCGAGAACTGCTGATGCTCCACCACATTGGCCGACACGGCCACGGCGACCACCCCCACGGCGGCGGCGGTGACCAGGATGACGCTGCCGACGCGGGTCAGCAGCGAGCGGTCGCGCCGTCCGACGGCAAGGGAGCGCAGTTCGGTCACGGGGTGATTCCCAGCCGCGTCCACAGCGCCGGAAGCGCGCCGCTGCGCTCCAGCCGGTCGAGCGTGGCGTTGACCCAGGACACATCGACCGGGCCGTTGCGGCGGACCAGGATGGTGTGCTCGTAAATCTGGTCGGTGCGGTCTGACACCAGAAGCAGGGGCGCCATGTCGGGATTGGCTTTCAGGAATTGCGCCAGGAAGGAGCGGGTGACGATGGCCATCGCGGCGCGCCCGGCGGCGACGCTGCGCACGTTGCCTTCGTGGGTGACGGTCAGGCGGGTGTTGAAGCGCTTCTCCAGGATCTCCGGGTCGGCGGTCATGCCGGCGAAGGCGTAATGGTAGCCGAGCCGCCCCAGGATCGTCTTGTCGTCCAGCCGGTCGAAATAGCTCTGGTCGACGCCGGGACCGGCCTTGGCGACGAACACCTCCGCATCGTGAAGGAACACCCGCGAGGCATCCACGGGCCGTCCCTTCCAGCCCCAGGCGAGGCTTTCGAAGGCGATCATGTCGAAGCGGCCGCGTTCCATGTCCTCGTAGCGCCGCTGGGGAGAGGTGCGGACCAGCTCGAATCGGAAGTCGCTCTGCTCCGCGTTCAGAAGGTCGAGCAGAGACCGCGTCACGCCGCCGCCGGCTTCGGTGACATAAGGCGGGAACTCATAAGCGCCGACCTTCACGGTCACCGGCGCGGCCGTCGAGTCCGCGGTTGCAGCAAGGCCGAACGACGACAGGCCGCTCGCCGTCACTCCGGCGAGCGCCAAGGCCAGTACCGTCCGGCGGGCAACCGCTTTTGCCATCCTCAGCCCCGATGCTGTTCGCACGGCCGTGCGAAAAATCTACGCCATGCGAAAATTCTACGGCATTTTACCAATGTATGCGCGTATGCAGCAATGTTTGTCGTTGAATGTGAACGAGAAATTTCGCCATCAGGCCGCCTCCGTCTCCCGTTCCTCCTCCGCCAGCGCGCCGATCTCCTCGCCGCTCAGCGTTTCGCGTTCCAGCAGGGTGGCGGTGATCCGCTCCAGCGCGGCGCGGTCGGCGGCCAGGATGCGGCGGGCGCGCTCCATCCCCTCATCGGTGATGCGGCGGACCTCCTCGTCGATGCGCCAGGCGGTGCGCTCGGAGCGCACGACGGCGGGGTCGTTGCCCGCGTGGGCGACGTAGCCGATGGCGTCGCTCATGCCCCAGGCGGTGACCATGCGGCGGGCGAGGTCGGTGGCGGCGCGGAAATCGGCCTCGGCCCCGGTGGTGACCGCGTCCGGGCCGAACACCAGATCCTCCGCCGCGCGCCCGGCCATGGCGACGGCGATGTCGGCCAGCAGCTTGGCGCGCGACACCGACACGCGGTCGCCCTCCGGCAGCCGCACCACCATGCCCAGCGCGCGGCCGCGCGGGATGATCGTGGCCTTGTGGATGGGGTCGGCCTCCGGGCAGCGGATGGACACCAGCGCGTGACCGGCCTCGTGATAGGCGGTCAGCCGCCGCTCATGGCTGGACAAGGCGAGGCTGCGCCGCTCGTTGCCCATCAGGACGCGGTCCTTCGCCGCCTCGAAATCGGCCATGCCGACGATGACCCGCCCGTTGCGCGCGGCGGACAGGGCCGCCTCGTTGGTCAGGTTGGCCAGCTCCGCGCCCGAAAAGCCGGGCGTGCCCCGCGCCACCGTGCGGACGCAAACGTCCGGGGCGAGGCGCAGCCGGCCCGTGTGGACGCCCAGGATGGCCTCACGCCCGGCCACGTCGGGCAGCGCGACATGGATGTGGCGGTCGAAACGGCCCGGCCGGGTCACGGCGGGGTCCAGCATCTCCGCGCGGTTGGTGGCGGCGATCACCACCACCTCGCCGCCGTTGACGATGCCGTCCATCTCGACCAGAAGCTGGTTCAGGGTCTGCTCGCGCTCCGAATGGGAGTTGGATTCGCCGCGCTTGCCGGCCAGCGCATCCACTTCGTCAATGAACAGCAGGCAGGGCGCGGCGGCCCGCGCCGTCTTGAAGACGCTGCGCACCCGCGCGGCACCCAGCCCGACGAACATCTCCACGAAGTCGGAGCCGGAAACGGTGAAGAAGGGCACCCCGGCCTCGCCCGCCGCGGCCTTCGCCAGCATGGTCTTGCCGGTGCCCGGCGGACCGACCAGCAGGATGCCCTTGGGGACGCGGGCGCCAGCCATGGCGAAACGGCGCGGGTCGCGCAGGAACTCCACGGTCTCGCGAAGCTCATCTTTCGCCTCGTCCACGCCGGCGACGTCGGCGAAGACGGTGCCGGTGTCGCGCGGGCGGACGCGGGTGGCGCGGCCGCCGCCGAGGAACTGCCCGCCGCTGAGCAGCAGCGCGCCGATCAGCAGGCCGATCACCAGGAAGGGCGCCAGCTTCTCCAGGACGGAGACGGTACCGGAAACCAGCCCGCCGGCCTCCTCCTCGAAAGCGATGGCGATCTTCCGCCCGCGCAGCTCCTTCAGCAAGTCGTCGGTGACCGGAACGATGGCGCGCAGCCCCTGGCCGTCCGGCGTGACGGCGTGCGCCCCGTCGCCGCGGAAGGTGACCGAGGCGATGTCACCCCGTTCAGCCGCCGCCACCAAGTCGCTGTAGGTCGCGATCTCCTCGGCGCCGTCGCGCGCGTAGTCGGTCCAGGCCGCGAAGGCGAACCAGCCAAGCAGAAGCGCAGCAACAACGGCGATGGCGGTCAGATATTTTTTCGGGATCGGCGGCATGGCGTCCTACGAAAGCAGCGAAAGCCGTTTCCGGCACATCGCCGCCATTGATGAAGGCGCCGCCGCCCCGCATCAACCGCATTCGTTCCAGGACTTTTCTTTGACATACAAGTAAGGAGAGGGTTAACGGCCTGAATTCACTCCAGGCCGGCCTTCTTGCGCACGTCGTAGCTGCGCGTCCTGGACCATTCCTCCATGAACTTGACCAGTTCCGCGTCGGGCGGGTCGGGGAGGACGACCTTCAGCTTCACATACTGGTCGCCGGCCTGCTTGGTCGCCTGGTTCATGACGCCCTTGCCGCGCAGCCGCAGGGTGGAACCGGTGTTGGCCCCCGGCTGGATCTTCAGCGCGACCGGGCCGCTGACGGTGGGCACGCGGATGGTGGCGCCGAGAACCGCCTCGTTCAAGGTGATCGGCACCTCGACATGGATGTCGGGGCCCTGGCGGGTGAAGAAGGGGTGCGCCTCGACATGGACCTCGACGATGGCGTCGCCCGCCCCGAAGCCGCCGGCGCCGGGAAGCCCCTGGCCCTTCAGCCGCAGCTTCGCCTGATCCTCCGTCCCCGGCGGAACGGCGACGTCGATGCTCTTGCCGTTGGACAGGCTGATGCGCCGCTTGGTGCCCTGCGCCGCCTCGATGAAGGGCACGGAGACCGAGTAATTGATGTCGCTGCCGCGCGAGCGGGAGCCGCCGCCGGAGGCCCCGCCGCCGCTGGCGGCGCCGCCCGCCCCGCCACGCTTGCGCCCGCCGCTGAACAGGTCCGAGAACCAGTCCTCGCCGCCGAAGAAGGAATCGTCGCCCGCACCGCTGTAGGCGCGGCTGCGCCCGGCGTGGGAGCGGCCGCCGAATCCGTGGTGCCGCTCCTGGCCGGAGGCGTCGATCTCGCCCCGGTCGAAGCGGGCGCGCTTGTCGGAATCCGACAGCAGCGTGTAGGCCGCCGAGATTTCCTTGAAGCGCTCCTCGTTGGCGGCGTTGCCGGGCTTCAGGTCGGGATGGAACTCCTTGGCGAGCTTGCGGTACGCCTTCTTGATGTCGTCGGCGCTCGCGGAGCGGGGGAGGCCGAGGATTTGATAAGGGTCACGCATGCTTTCCACGGACAGAGTTATTCCACCCCGAAGCCCGGGGATAAGGCGTTACGAATTGGCGACGATCTTCCACGTACCGTCGGCCTGTTTGCAAGCGGTTCCGTAGGCCAATTCGGTTTGGCTCCTTGTGGTTACCGTTTGGTGGAACTCCCGGCAGTACTGACCGGCGTTGTTGTAGCCCTCGCGCGTCGTGGTCAACGAGCCGTAATGGCCCGTCGCCGGGTTGGTCCAGCCCACCTTGTCGCCGATCGGGGCGGCATAGGCGCGCTTGGCCGCGGCTTCGGCGGCGGCGGCGTCCGACGGCTGGATCGCGGCGCCGCCGATGAAGGCGCCCAGCAGCGGGCCGGTGCCCGAGGAGGCGACCTTGCCCGACGCGCTGCCATAGGTGGACGAGATCCGGCCGCCGACGGTCTCCGCGTTCTTGGTGGCTTCCTGGGAGGTGCTGACGCAACCCGCAAGCAGGGCGACCGCCATCGCCGCCGGGACGAGCTTCTTCACGAACATCGATGCTGCCTCGAAAGGTTGGGAGCCGGCATGCCTTGCTTCTGGCGCACCGGTGGACACTCATATATGCGAGGCTATCCGATCTGTGAATTGGGCATATTTGTGAACTGGGAAGACGCCGTGACCGGCGGCGAAACCCAACGTTGAAACTTTGGGCCCACGGCCGCGCGACGAGGTGAAGATGAGCGAATCCAACGACCGGGACCCGTACGCCCTGTTCCAGGACTGGATGGACGAGGCCACCCGCAGCGAAATCAACGATCCCAACGCCATGGCGCTGGCCACCGCGGACGCGCAGGGGGCGCCGTCGGTGCGCATGGTGCTTCTGAAGGGCGTCGATCCGCGCGGATTCGTCTTCTACACCAACACGGAGAGCCGCAAGGGCGAGCAGCTTCTCGCCAACGCCAACGCCGCGCTGTGCTTCCATTGGAAGACGCTGAAGCGTCAGGTCCGCGTCGAGGGCGCGGTGGAGCCGGTGTCCGACTCCGAGGCCGACGCCTATTTCGAAAGCCGCCCGCGGGAAAGCCGCATCGGCGCCTGGGCGTCGCAGCAGTCGCGCCCGCTTGAGGGCCGATGGGAGCTGGAGAAGCGCGTTGCCCAGTTCGCCGCCAAATTCGGCCTGGGCGCCGTTCCCCGCCCGCCGCACTGGACCGGATTCCGCATCCTGCCGCGGCGAATCGAGTTCTGGCAGGACCGTCCCTTCCGCCTGCACGAGCGCAATCTGTATCTGCGTGAGGGCGACCCGGCGGCGCAGGAGCCGGCGCGCTGGACGACGGAGCGTCTTTTCCCGTAAAGGACCGGTGTCGTCATCACATAAGAAGACGCTCATGAGCGAAGCGCGTTCGCACCGGCTGCGCCGACACGCCACCTACGCCAGCGTGTCGGTGTCGCTCACGCTGATCCTGGCGAAGCTGGCGGCCTATCTGGCGACCGACTCGGTCAGCATCCTGTCGTCGCTGATCGATTCCAGCACGGACATGATGGCCTCGGTGGTGACGCTGCTGGGGGTGCGGACGGCGTTGCGCCCGCCGGACGAGGCGCACCGCTTCGGCCATGGCAAGGCGGAGGCGCTGGCCGCGCTGGCCCAGGCCGCCTTCATCGGCGGTTCCGCCCTGTTCCTGACCATCGAGGCGGTGCGGCGCCTCGTCACCCCGCAGCCGGTGGGCGAGGGGGCGGTGGGCATCGCCGTGATGCTGCTGTCCATCCTGCTGACCGCCGGCCTGATCACCTTCCAGCGCCATGTGGTGACGGCCACCGGCTCGGTTGCGGTGGGGGCGGACCGGCTGCACTACTCCGGCGACCTGCTGATGAACGCCGCGGTCATCCTGGCGATCCTGCTGACCGGATGGACGGGGATCAACGCCTTCGATCCGCTGTTCGGTCTGGGCATCGCGGCCTTTCTGCTCTACGGCGCCCGCAAGGTCGCGAAGGAGGCGCTGAACGTCCTGATGGACCGGGAACTGCCGGCGGAGGAGCGGGAGCGCATCGCGGCGCTGGTGATGGCGCAGCCGGACGTTGCGGGGATGCACGATCTGAGGACCCGCAGCTCCGGCGTCGGCGCCTTCATCGAGCTTCACCTGGAACTCGATCCGACGCTGACGGTCGCCAGGGCGCACGACATCACCGACCGGGTGGAGGCGCGTCTGCGGGACGTCTTCGCCAACGCCGAGGTGATGATCCATCAGGAGCCCGCCGGCTTGCAGGATGAGCGGCTGGATCAACGCATCGCCGATGGACGCGCCGGCGAGGACGGTGTGGGTTGACGCTTTCTCCGCCTTCGGTTGCGAACGGGTTACCGGCGCGCAATAATTGAGCATATTGCCCTTTGGAATGACCCTTCCTCCGTTGCGCAATTGTAAGGGTTCGGTAATAATTGCATTGGATTTTAGCGCTCTGCGCATTCTTGTGAAACGGATGGCGGAAAAATGGACAGTGCGTTCGGCGGCCGCTCTCATCTGATCGCGGACATTGCCACTGAAGCGGGCAATCTCGGCATCGAGATCGCGGACATCGCGGGCCATGTGGAGGAGGTCAACGGCCGCCTCGGCCATCAGGCCAACGTTTTCGCGCAACTGCGCGGCACCGGGAACAAGATGTCGGAGAGCACGCAACGCATCTCCGCCGCCGCGACCGTGGCGCGATCCGTGACCGAGCAGGCCCGGCAGGAGGTCGAATCCTCCCACGACCGGGTGCAGCGGTCGATGAACGACATCCATGCCCTTGTCGCCGCGGTGGGGGGCATCGAGGGGCAGATCGCCGGCCTGCAGGAGGCGCTGGACCGCGTGGGCCGGGTCGCCAAGGAAATCTTCGTCATCGCCAAGCAGACCAACCTGCTGGCGCTCAACGCGACCATCGAGGCGGCCCGCGCCGGCGAGGCCGGGCGCGGCTTCGCCGTGGTGGCGAACGAGGTGAAGGCCTTGTCCAAGAAGACCAGCGAGGCGACGACGGAGATCGACGCCACGCTGAAATACCTCAACGACCAAGCCCAGCGCCTGATGGCCGAAAGCGCGTCCAGCGCCAGCAAGGCCCGCGCGGTGAGCGAGGGCACCACCGCCATCGGCACCGTCATCGAGACCGTTGGCCGCGCCATGTCGGAACTGAACGGCGAGACCGACAAGATCGACGCGGCCTCCTCCGAGATCGGCGCCAATTGCGAAGAGCTTCAGCACGAGATCGACGACCTCGCGGTCGGCGTGCAGCTGTCCAGCGACAATCTGGCCCAGGCGCGCGACCGCGTGAACACGCTGGTCGGCATGAGCGAACGGCTGATCGGCATCACCGCCGAATTGGACGTGGAGACGGTGGACACCCCCTTCATCCGGCTGGTTTGCGACGCCGCGTCGCGCATCTCCGCCGATTTCGAGGATGCGCTGTCGCGCGGCGAGGTTCGCGACGGCGACCTGTTCGACAGCAATTACCAGCCCATCCCCGGTTCCAACCCGCAGCAGCACATGACCCGCTTCACGGAGTTCTGCGACCGCATGCTGCCGAGGGTGATCGATTCGCTGCTGGGGCAAAGTGAGCGCATCGTCTTCTGCGTGGCGGTCGATTCCAACGGTTACCTGCCGACCCACAACCGCAGGTTCAGCCAGCCCCAGGGGGCCGATCCGACGTGGAACGCGGCCAACTGCCGCAACCGCCGCATCTTCAACGACCGCGTCGGTCTGGCCGCGGGGCGCAGCACCAAGCCGTTCCTGCTCCAGACCTACCGGCGCGACATGGGGGGTGGCCAATACGCCCTGATGAAGGACGTGTCCGCCCCGATCACGGTGCGGGGACGCCATTGGGGTGGCCTGCGTCTGGCCTACAAGGTCTGAGCCGGCAAGGTCTGAACCGTCCCGCATCCGCACATTGCCGGTTTGCATACCGGGGGATGACATTGCGCCGCAGGGGGCGGCGCGATTCCGGTCGGCATTCCGTGTTGCGGATTTGTGATTGCGTCGATTCAATGCGGCTCGGGTGGGTTGCGGATGATTGAATGAGCCGACGACCGGCCGTTCGGTCGTCCTTGGGGGTCGTCACCGATAATCCTTGGAGGTGATGTTCATGCCCGAGCGTATCGTGGCGTTGTCGCGCGCCGTGTCCGATCTTGCCACGCGCAAAATGGACGAGATCCAGGCCGTTACGAACACGACCAAGATCCTGGCGCTCAACGCCCTGATCGAGGCGATGCGCGCCGGGGAGGCCGGACGCGGCTTCGCCGTGGTGGCCCAGGAGGTGAAGGCCATCTCGGAGCGGATCACCGGCATCGGCGGGCAACTGCGCGCCCAGATGGCGGTGCAGACCGACGAGTTGAACACGCTGGGCAACCGTTTGGTTTCGCAGTTGCGTGGCGGACGGCTCGCCGATCTGGCGCTCAACATGATCGACATCATGGACCGCAATTTGTACGAGCGGTCCTGCGATGTGCGGTGGTGGGCCACCGACAGCGCCGTGGTGGATTGCGCCGCCGATCCGTCCGAGGCCAACCGGCGCCACGCGGCGCAGCGGCTGGGCGTCATTCTGGGCGCCTACACGGTCTATCTCGACCTCTGGGTCGTCGATGCCAGGGGCGTGGTTCTGGCGACCGGACGGCCCGACCGCTACCGCCGCGCCGTGGGCAGCTCGGTCGCGTCCGAATCCTGGTTCCGCGAGGCGATGGCGACCCGCAGCGGAACCGACTTCGCGGTGGCCGACATCGGCGCCAACGACCTGCTGGACCGCGCGACCGTCGCCACCTACGCCACGGCCATCCGGGTCGGCGGCGAGGAGAGCGGCCCCGTCATCGGCGTGTTGGGGGTCTTCTTCGACTGGCAGACCCAATCCCAGGGCGTGGTCGACTCCGTCCGCCTGACCGACGAGGAGCGCTCCCGGACCCGCTGCCTTCTGGTGGACAGCCGTCACCGCGTGATCGCCGCCTCCGACCGCAGGGGTGTCCTGACGGAAAGCTACCCCTTGCGCACCGGCGGCCACGGGCACGGCAGCTATTCCGACGAGCAGGGACGCGTCGTCGGTTTCGCCGTGACGCCGGGCTATGAAACCTACAAGGGGCTCGGCTGGTTTGGAGTGATCGTCCAGGATTCGGTCGGCTCTTGCGAATAGACGTGTCGTATTGCAGCAATTCGAATCTTTTGAGGGCGCTGCCTGAAATGTTGGCGAAACACCCCTGTGGTGCAGTTGGACCACGGAAAGGTGTTTCGCATGCAGGCTCTCAGGCAAATCGTGACCGTACCGGAACAGGAAGACGACCTCGTCGCGGAGGCGATCCGCGACGTGCTTGTGGCGGACGTCATCGATCAGGCCACGAAGGACCGGCTGGTGGATGGGCTGACCGTTCTGAAGGCCGGGCTGGACTGCCCCGACGCGGGCTGCACGGGATGCTTCCACCGCCGGTCCTGCGAACGCTTCATCGAAGGCATCCTGTGGACCAGCTGACCCAGGGGCGTCGACTGGGTCCAATCTTGGTCCAATCCGGAAGGGGGCGGGCTCCCTCTTTGGAACCGGCGGGGCTGTGACGGTCGTCACCGCGTAAACCGAAAACCATGCTAAAATGCCGTCTTAACGGTCCCCACCCGCAGGCTTGGTGCGGCGCGGTGGTCCGGAGATCGGTGTCTCGAGGTCGGTATGGGCTTTTCGGTGACCTTCTGGGGGGTTCGGGGCACGGTCCCTTGCCCGCTGCCGTCCCATATGGGCTTCGGCGGCAACACGAGTTGCGTGGAGGTGCAGGCGGGCGGCCAGCGCATCGTCATCGACGCCGGCACCGGCATCCGCATGCTCGGAAAGCGCCTGTTGAACGAGGGTGCCGCCGAGGCGACCCTGCTGATGAGCCACACCCATCTCGACCACATCTGCGGCTTTCCCTTCTTCGCCCCGGCCTACAGCAAGGGCTTCCACCTGCGCATCGTCTCCGGCCATCTGAAAGGCAATCCGGGCATCGAAGCGGCCATGGCCCGGCAAATGGAGCGTCCCCTGTTCCCGGTGCCGATGCGCACCATGGGAAGCAACATCGTGTTCGACGAGATCACGGCCGGCGACCAGTTCGCGCTGGGCGAGGGGGTGCAGGTCCGCACGGCGCTGCTGAACCATCCGGACGGCGCCACCGGCTACCGCATCGAGCATCTGGGCAGATCCTTCGCCTATGTGACCGACACGGAGCATGTGTCCGGCCATCCCGACCGCAACATCCTCGACCTGATCGACGGCGCCGACCTCGTGCTCTACGACAGCACCTACACGGACGAGGAATGGCAGAACCGAATCGGTTGGGGCCACTCCACCTGGACCGAGGGGGTCCGGCTGGCGCAGGCCGCCGGGGTCAAGCAACTGGTGTTGTTCCACCACGACCCCGACCACGACGACGCGGCCATGACCGCCATCGAGGCGGCGGCCCAGGCGGTGTTTCCCGACTGCTTCGCCGCGCGGGAAGGGATGACGGTCACGCTGGCCTGACCTCGGCTTGGCGCCTATGGCCTGACCCTGTGCCGGGCCGTTATAGAGGGGCTCCCTCCATCCCGCAGCGAATCCCCCCTCCATGCCCGCTCTTCCCCTGACCGTCCCGCCCATGACGCTGACGGTCGTCGCGCTGTTCGTCGTCACCTATGTCGGCATGGCGCTGGGGCGCTTTCCCGGCCTGCGCATCGACCGCACCGGCATCGCCCTGGTCGCGGCCATTCTTCTGCTCGCCATCGGGGCGCTGGAATCGGGGCAGGTGACGGAAGCGATCGACTTCCCGACTCTGTTCATCCTGTTCGGGCTGATGGTGCTGTCCGCCCAGTACGCGGCCAGCGGCTTCTACGACTGGTGCGCCCTGCGGGTGGCCCAGGCGGCGCGCTCTCCGGCCCGGCTGCTGGCGGTGACGGTGGCGGTGGGCGGCGGCCTGTCGGCGATCCTCGCCAACGACGTGGTGGTCTTCGCCATGACGCCGATGCTCTGCGTCGGTCTGCTGGCCCGCCGGCTGGACCCGCGGCCCTACCTGATCGGCCTGGCCGGAGCGGCGAACGCCGGGTCTGCGGCGACGGTGATCGGCAACCCGCAGAACATCCTGATCGGCCAGATGGGACATCTGGACTTCTGGCGCTTCCTGGCGGTCTGCGGGGTGCCGGCTCTGGTCGGCCTGCTGGTGGTCTACGCCGTGGTGTGGCTCGCCTGGAGGGGCCGCTTCGGCGAGCCGGACGACGGTGTGATGGGCGAGGGCGCTGCGGGAGAGGGCGGGGCGGAGCCGGTGGCCTTGGACCGGGCGCAGTTCGGCAAGGCGCTGGTGGCCACCCTGGTGCTTCTCGGCCTGTTCACCACCGACCTGCCGCACGAGATCGGCGTGCTGCTGGTCGCCGGGGCGATGCTGATCAGCCGGCGGCTGGCCTCGCGCGGGATGCTGGGCATGGTGGACTGGCATCTGCTGGTCCTCTTCGCCGCGCTGTTCGCCATCAACCACGCGCTGAAGCTGACCGGCCTGCCCGCGGAGTTCGTGTCGGGGATGGAGGCCGCCGGCTGGCTGCCCGACCGGCTGGCGGTGATGACCCCGCTCGCGCTGGCGGCGAGCAACAGCATCGGCAACGTGCCGGCGGTGATCCTGCTGCTCGCCGCCTGGCCGTCGCCGCCGGAGGGGGCGCTCTACGGGCTGGCGATCCTGTCCACGCTGGCCGGCAACCTGCTGATCCCCGGCAGCCTCGCCAACATCATCGTGGTGGAGCGGGCGGCGGCCTCCGGCGTCCGGCTCGGCTTTCTGGAGCACGCCCGTTGCGGCATCCCGATGACCCTTTTGTCGATGGGATTCGCCGTTTTGTGGCTGTGGGGCACCGGCTGGATGCGTCTGAGCTGATTTTTCTCCTTATGGGCTATGCGAATGGTGCCGCCCCTCTCCGTCCGGGGCATTGCCCTCTCTTCGCAAAGCAAAAAACTTGGGGTGGCCTCGTTTCGAGGTCGGCCCCAAGGCCCCATGGCACAGACGCCCCAAGGCACACACGAAGGACGGAAACCGCATGTCAGAAGCCCAGACGCCCCGGACGCTGGACACCGGAGCCCAGGAACGGCCCCAGGAAACGCCCTGGGAGACTCCGGTCGTCGCGGTGGTGGTCACCCACAACCGTCTGGCCCTGCTGAAGACCTGTCTGGCGGCCATCCATGGGCAGGAGCCGCGGCCCGACCGCATCGTCGTGGTGGACAACGGCTCCAGCGACGGCACCGCGGAGTGGCTGGCCGAGCAGCGGGCGGTGATGCCGGAACTTCTGGTGGTCCGGCAGGCCAACATCGGCTCCGCTGGCGCCTATCACACCGCCTTCGCCACAGCGCTGGAACTGGGCGCCCGCTGGATCTGGAGCACCGACGACGACGGCATCCCGGCGCCCGGCGCGCTCGCCGAACTGCTGCGCCAGGGTGAGCGGCACGACCTCGACCTCGTCGGGCCGACCGTGGTCGCGGCGGAGGACCGCGGCGATCTGGCCTTCACCATGCAGGGCTTCACCAAGGCCGACGCCTTCGCCGCCGCGGCGCAGGACGGCATCGTGCCGGGCGCCATCGCGCTGTTCAACGGGACCCTGCTGCGCCGGCGCGTGTTCGAGCGGATCGGCAACATCAAGCGCGAGATGTTCATCTGGGGCGACGAGTGGGAGTTCACGCTGCGCGCCCGCCGGGCCGGGCTGCGCGACGCAACGGCGGTGCGCGCCCTGCACGTCCACCCGCGCAACCGCCGCACCCAGCGCCCGTTAGTCGGCGGCTTCCTCGGCACGGTGGAGGAGATGCCGGAGAACCGCGCCCCCTATTTCTTCCGGAACATGGGCTACATCCACGCCACCTACGAGCGCAAGTCCATCGCCCGCATGATGGTCAAATACACGCTCTACTATCTGCTGCACCGGCGCGCCGACGTGAAGGGGCTGCGCGGCTTCTGGACCCATTACCGGGCCGGCCTGCTCAACCGCTATCCGGAGGACTTGCAGGCGTCTCCCACGGCCGCGGCGCCCGCCGCTCCGCCCCGGTCCTTCCCGAAAAGCGTCTGAGGGGGCCGCATGTTCAGGGATTTCACCCTCGACGGACGGGCGGCGTCCCGCGCCGAGTCCGTGTATGTCTGGCCCGCCGCCTTGCTGATCCTGGTGGCGGCATCGATCCCTGTCTGGATGTTCGAGATTCCGGCGCTGGGCGACTACGTCAACCACGTCACCCGCATGTACGCCCTGGCCCATCTGGACCAGGACCCGGCGCTGGCGCAATTCTACATGGTGCGCTGGGCGATCATTCCCAATCTGGTGATGGACATCGTCGTGCCGCCGCTGGCCAAGCTGATCGGGGTGCACACGGCGAGCCGGCTGTTCGTCACCGCCAGCTATCTGGTGCTTGTGACCGGCTCCATCGCGCTCTACCGCGCCGTCTGGGGCCGGGTGGAGCTGGGGCCGCTGGCCGCCGGGCTGTTCCTCTACACCCTGTCCACCTACATGGGTCTGTTCAACTACCTGTTCGGGCTGGGGCTGGCGCTGTGGGGAATCGCCGGCTGGATCGTGATGGTGGAGCGCGCACCCTGGCAGCGCGGGCTGGCCTCGCTCGGCATCGTGTTGCTGCTGTTCATCTCGCACCTGTTCGCGCTCGGGCTCTACGGGCTGACGCTCCTCGCCTTCGAGGGGTGGCGGCTGTGGCGGAGTGGCGGCTGGCGCGAGCCGTGGCGGGCGTTGCCGGACGCGCTGGCCTTCGGTCTGCCCTTCCTGATCGTGCCGCCGCTTCTGCTGATGAGCCCGTCGTCGGGCTTCGCCGACGCGGTGCTGTGGGTCGGCACGGCGAAGCTGATGGGTTTCGACTTCCTGTTCGGCGGCTACGCCGACACGGTCGGCTATGTGACGGGCATCGCCGTCGGGCTGGGCATCGCCTGGGGGTTGTGGAGCGGGGCGCTGCGGCTGCACCCGGTCGGCGCCATCACCATCGCGCTGGGGCTGGTGGTCTATGCGGCGATGCCGCTCGTCCTCTTCGGCTCCTGGTTCGCCGACAGCCGCCTGCCCATCGGTATCGCCTTCGTCGCGCTGGGCTTCGTGCGGTGGGAACTGGCGACCTTGACCATGCGGGTGGCCTTCCTGTCGGTGGTGGTCGCGCTGTCGCTGCTGCGCAGCGCCGACGCCGGGGTGGGGCTGGCCAAGGTGGACCCGCTGCTGGAGGAGGTGCGCCAGTCCCTGCAGCGGATCGAGCCGGGCAGCACCGTGCTCGCCACCTACGCCGACGAGACGCTGCACAAGTCGATCTTCCGCGCCACCCAATTCACCGACGACCGCGCCCTATCCTTCGGCCTGCACCACGCGCCGGTGCTGGCGCTGATGGAGCGGTCCAGCCTCGTGCCCATCGCCTTCACCCATCCGGGCAAGCAGGTGCTGTTGCTGAAGCCGGACTATGCGGACCTGGATGGTGATTTCACCTACATGCCGCGCATCGGCTACGTGGCCGACGCGGTGCGCCAGCCGGGCTTGCGCGACAACCATTACTGGGCCGACTGGCCCCGGCGCTTCGGTTACGTTTATGTGCTGTTCAGCGAGCCGGGCCGCGCAAATCCGGTGCCGGAGCACCTGACGCTGGTGCAGGAGGGGCGGTACTTCCAGCTTTACAAGGTGAAGTGAGGCGGGCGGTTGCCCCCACCCTAACCCTCCCCCGCTTTCGCAGGGGAGGGGACTGCCGCCGCTTCGCGAACATCTCCCTCCCCTGCGTAGCGGGGGAGGGCCGGGGTGGGGGCAATGATGTCCCTCAGGCCCCTTCCGCGCCCCAAACGAACTGGTCGAACATCGGCTGGATCACCGCCTCGCCGATGTCGCGGGTGATGAAGACGATCTTGGAGCGGTGATCCTCGCCGGGCCATTCCTGGAGCTGCACCGGCGGGTGGAACATGTGCTGCACGCCGTGGACGACGACCGGCAGCGGGCTTTCCTTCACGTTCAGCAGCCCCTTGATGCGCAGCAGGTTTTCCCCGCCGGTGGCGATCAGCGCCTCCATGAAATCGACGAAGTTGTTCCACGGAATCGGCTCGTCCACCACCATGCAGAAGGCGCGGATGTGGTCGTCGTGCCGGTTGGCGTCGTGGTGGTGGTGATCGTGCCCGCAATCCGGGCCGCAGGCGTCGCCATGGTCGTGGTGATGGTGGTCGTGCCCGTGATCATGGTCATGCCCGTGATCGTGATGATGGGCCTGCTCGTCGCGGTACGCCTCCTCCCGGAGCCAGCGCGCCACGTCGGGGCTCTTGGTGTCGGGATTGTAGAGGCCGGCGTCGAACAGCTGCTTCGGGTCCACCTCGCCGAAGGCGGCGGGGATCTGCGGGGCCGCCGGGTTGATCGCCGACAGGCGCTGGCACAAAGCGAGCGTCGTGTGCGGAGTGGCCAGATCGGTCTTGGTCAGCACGATGCGGTCGGCGACGGCGGCCTGCTTCACGCTCTCCGGCTGGCGGTCGAGCTGGTTGGCGCCGTGCACCGCGTCCACCGTGCTGATGACCCCGTCCAGGCGGAAGCGGGCGGCCAGCAGCGGGTCGCTCATCAGCGTGTGGATGATCGGGGCCGGGTCGGCGAGGCCCGTCGTCTCCACCACCACCCGGTCGAACTCCGGGATGTCGCCGCGCACGCGCTTCAGGAACAGGTCGCGCAGCGTGTCCACGAGATCGCCGCGGATGGTGCAGCACAGGCAGCCGCTGTCCATCAGCACCATGTTCTCCGACGCCTTGGCGACCAGCAGATGGTCCAGCCCGACCTCGCCGAACTCGTTGATCACCACGGCGGTGCGGGCCATGCCGGGATGGTGCAGGAGCCGTTGCAGCAGCGTGGTCTTGCCGCTGCCGAGGAAGCCGGTCAGCACCGAGACGGGCAGGCGGGGCGCCGGCGGAGCGGCGGGGGTCGGGGCGGCGGCGGTCACGGGGTCTTCTCCTGGCAATCGGTGCATGTGCCGCGCACCTCGACGGTGGGGCGGCTCACCTGGAAACCATGCTCGGCGGCGATGGTGCCGATGGCGGCGCGGATGCGCGGATCGTCGATCTCCACGGCGTTGCCGCAGGTCTCGCACACCAGGAACTGCCCGGAATGGACGGCTCCCGGCGCCGCGCAGCCGATGTAGGCGTTCAGCGATTCGATGCGGTGGACCAGCCCGTGCTCCACCAGGAACTCCAGCGCCCGGTAGACGGTCAGCGGGGCGGTGGCCTTGCCCTCGCGCTGGCTGAGGTCTTCGAGGATGGCGTAGGCGCCGCGCGGCTTGTGGCTGTTCCAGACCAGCTCCAGGACCTGCCGGCGGAGCGCGGTCAGCCGGGCGCCGCGTTCAGCGCACAGGGCGTCGGCGCGCATCAGCGCGTCGGCGATGCAATGCGCGTGGTCGTGCCCATGAGCGGGGGGCGGGCCGGCGGTGGGATGCGGGTTGGCGGTCATGGCGTTATCTTATTACATCGCCGGACGCCGACACCAGACAAAGAAGAAGGGCGGCCCCGGACGCGGGGGCCGCCCTTTCAAGGCGTGTCGCTTCGTTATGGGACGGACGCCCGGTCGGTCAGAGACCGATCACGCCGCCGTCCTTCTTGGTGATGGCGACCACCGACGGGCGCGGCGGCATGTTGGGCTTGAAGTCGGGCCAGCGGGTCGCTGGGTCCTCGAAGGAGGAGAGCTTGCCCTTGAAGCCTTCCCACTGGTCGACGCCGTCGGTGGCCGGGTGCTGCACGGCGACGAACAGGGTCCTGTCGTCGGTGGTGAAGCAGGGGCCGCACATCTCCGCACCCACCGGCACGCGGTAGAACATCTTGGACAGGCCGCGCAGGTCGCCCTCGGTCTCCACGGCCCAGACGCCGTCGGCGGTGCCCGACGCCTTCTTCCAGTTCTCGCCCTGGTCGGTGGTGATCCACAGGCGGCCGCGGTGATCCACCGCCGCGTTGTCCGGGCAGGAGAACCAGCCGTTGGCCGAGGTGTCGGCGTGGAACTGCGCGCCGACCTTCCCGTCCGCCGGGTTGCCGCCGCGGACCAGGATCGTCCATTCGCCCTTGGTCGAGGCGTGGTTGCCGCCTTCCGGCAGGATCTCGACGATGTGGCCCCAGTTGTTCTCGGCGCGCGGGTTGGTCGCGTCCACCTGCTCCGGCTTGCGGCGGGAGTTGTTGGTGAGCATGACGTAGACCTTGCCGGTCACCGGGTTCACCTCGATGTCCTCCGGGCGGTCCATCTTGGTGGCGCCCAGCGCGTCGGCGGCGAGGCGGGCGTTGATCAGGACGGTGGCCTGGTCGGGGAAGCCCTTCTCGGCCGTCAGCGGGCCCTGGCCGTGGACCAGCGGTAGCCATTCGACCGAGGCGTCGGCCTTGAACTTCGCCACATAGAGCGTCCCGGTCTCCAGGATGTCCATGTTGGCGGCGCGATTCTTCGGATCGAACTTCTTCGCCGCGACGAACTTGTAGACATAGTCGAACCGCTCGTCGTCGCCGGTGTAGGCGACCACGGTGCCGTCCTTGCCCAGCGCGATCTGGCAGGCCTCATGCTTGAAGCGGCCGAGCGCCGTGCGCTTCTTCGGAGTCGAGGTCGGGTCGTAGGGGTCGATCTCGACAATCCAGCCGAAGCGGTTGGACTCGTTCGGCTCCTTGGCGATGTCGAAGCGGTCGTGATAAACGCCCCAGTTGTACCATTCGCCGGGGAAGCCGTAGCGCTTCAGCACCTTGGCGTTCGGGTTGCTGTCCTCGACCTTGCCCCAGAAGTAGCCGTTGAAGTTCTCTTCCGCCGACAGCCAGGTGCCCCAGGGCGTCATGCCGCCGGAACAGTTGTTCAGCATGCCGCGGACCATCGTGCCGGTCGGGTCGTAGCTGGTCTTCATCAGGGCGTGGCCGGCGGCCGGGCCAGTGATGGCGCAGGCCGTTTCGCCGGTGATGCGGCGGTTGTACTTGGAGTTCGGCTCGGTCACCCACTTGCCCTTGACCTTGCGGATCTCGACGACGGTGCCGCCGTGGGCGGCCATCTCGATGTCCACCAGCGTCCTGGTCATGCGGGCGAACTTGTCCTTCTGCTGCTCCACGCCGACGCCGGGGAACATGACCTCCTCGTCGGTGTATTCGTGGTTCACGCAGAGCAGGGCGCGGTCCGGCGACTGCGAGCCGAGCGGCAGCGGGGCGTAGCCGACGAAGTCGTTGTTGTAGCCGAACTGCTTCGACTGCGCCTCGGCCGACTGGTTCATCGGGTCGAAGGCCGGCGCGCCGGGGACCACCGGGTCGCCCCAGCGGATCAGGATGTCGGCGTTGTAGCCGGCGGCGACGTGATGGTCGGCGTCGACACCATGCGCCACCTCCTGGAAGGAGAAGCTGGCCTTGGCCGGGCGCGGGGCGCCGGTGACGGCGGCCTCGGCCTCGCGCGGCGAGGAGAGCAGGGCGGCCGGGCCGATCAGGGCGCTGACCGCCGCACCGGTCAGCATGCCGCGCACCATGTCGCGACGGCCGAGGCGGGCGTTGATGACGTCGCCCATGGTCGGGTTTTCGGACGGGTTGGAGCCGATGTCCTCGCGGCCCTCGAAGGTCAGGTACTTGGTGCCCTTCTGGGGCAGGTCATGGGTGTCCATCGGTGCGCCTCGTCTCTTTTCGCAGATTTATTGTGGTAGGGGCGGGCGCACCTTACCGGCGGCCTGTGACGGTTTCTTTGCACTCCCATGAAGGCGGAATGAAAACACACGGTCGGATTTCACGACTCCGCGTCGATCAATCGCCGGCTTTCTTGATCTCGTTGAAGGCGGCCAGCGCGCGGTCGCGGGCGGTGCCGTGGTCGACGATCGGCCGTGGATAGTCCTTGCCGAGCGTGATCCCCGCCTGCCGCAGCGCCTCGTCCGGCGCCTCCCAGGGCTTGTGGATCCAGCGGCTGGGCAGCTTGTCCAGTTCCGGCACGTAGCGCCGGACATAGGCTCCCTCCGGGTCGAACTTCTCGCCCTGGAGGATCGGGTTGAAGACGCGGAAGAACGGCGCCGCGTCGGCGCCGCAGCCGGCCACCCATTGCCAGTTGCCGGCGTTGTTGGCGATGTCGGCGTCGACCAGCGTGTCCCAGAACCACGCCTCGCCCTCCTGCCAGGGAATCAGCAGGTCCTTAATGAGGAAGGAGCCGACGATCATGCGCACGCGGTTGTGCATCCAGCCGGTCTGCCAGAGCTGCCGCATGCCGGCATCCACGATGGGGTATCCGGTGTGCCCGCTCTGCCACGCGCGCAAGCCCGCCTTGTCCGTCCGCCAGGGAAAACGGGTGAAGCGCGCGTCCAGCGGCGTGTCCGGAATGCCCGGCTCCTCGCGTAGCAGATGATGGTTGAATTCCCGCCAGCCGAGCTCCCGCAGGAAGGACTCGGCGCCGGCGGCCAGTTCATGCCGCTCGGCGGCGGCGTGGCGCGCGGCGTGCCAGATCTGCCGCGGCCCGATCTCCCCGAAGGCGAGATAGGGGGACATGGAAGACGTACCGTCATGGTCCGGGCGGTCGCGCTCCGCCGGGTAGGCGGCGACCGGCCCATCCAGGAAATCGGCCAGCCGCTCCCGTGCCGCCTCCTCGCCGGGCTCCCAGCGGTCGCGCAGGCCGCCGGCCCAGTCCGGCGCGGTGGGCAGCAGGTCCCAATCCTTCAGCGACTCGCTGGACACCGGTTTGCCCGGCGGCGTCAGCCTGGTTGGCGCGCGGCTGGGACGCGGCGGCTCCGGCATGGTGAGCAGCGCCTTCCAGAAGGGCGTGAACACCCGGAAGGGCGTGTCGGACTTGGTGCGGATGGTTCCCGGCTCATAGAGCAGGGCGGCGTTGTGGGGATGAACCGTCACGCCGCGTGCGGTCAGCCGCTCGCCCACCCGGCGGTCGCGGGCGATGGCGGTGGGGCCGGCGCGGCGGTTGCACAGCACCGTGTCGGCGCCGGTCTCCTCGGCCAGCGCCGCCAGCACGGCGGCGGGGTCGCCGCTGCGCAGCACCAGAGGCGAGCCGAGCTTGGCCAGCGCCTTGCCCAGCCGCTCCAGGCTGCCGTGCAGCCACCAGCGCGAGGCGCCGCCGGGAAGCCAGGGATCGTGGGCGTCCTTCTCCCGGATATAGACCGGGATGACCGGCGCCCCATCCTCCGCCGCGGCGCTGAGCGCCGGGTTGTCGGCAAGGCGAAGATCGTTGCGGAACCAGACGAGGATGGGGGATTGATCGGTCTTCATCGGCCAACTTTAAGGAAATGGACAGAAAAACGGGCATGCCAAAACGCCGCAGTCAATGACCACGGTCAATGGCTCTTGCTACGCGGCGCCGATTGCTCCGGATCACCACGACGGCAAAAATTTTTCCTGGGGAAATCCTATTGACCGCGATTTCAGCGCCGCTATTTCCGCCTTCGCTGCCACGACGTGGAGCCGGAGGCACGGCGGCCGACGGCGCCGGTTCCACGGTCGGGGGAGGAACGAGACGCCATCCAACGGAGGAAACCACATGTCCCGCCTGTCACGCCTGCTGACCGCCGCCACCGTCGCCCTGCCGCTGTCCCTCGCCGCTGTCGCTGCGAAGGCGGCGGACGTCGTGGACACCGCCGTCGCGGCGGGCCAGTTCAAGACGCTGGTCCAGGCCGTCCAGGCCGCCGGCCTTGCGGACACGCTGAAGGGCAGCGGTCCCTTCACCGTCTTCGCCCCGACCGACGAGGCCTTCGCCAAGCTTCCCGCCGGCACCGTCGAAAATCTTCTGAAACCGGAGAACCGCGAGAAGCTCCGCTCCGTACTCACCTATCATGTGGTGTCGGGCAAGGTGACCTCGGCCGATATCGCCGGCAAGACGGCATCGCCGAAAACCGTGCAAGGCACCACCGTGGACATCGACGCGACGAAGGGCGGCGTGATGGTGGACAACGCGAAGGTCGTGAAGCCCGACATCATGGCGTCCAACGGCGTCATCCACGTGATCGACACGGTCATGATGCCGAACTGACGTTCTGCTTTTTCATCGAGGTCCCTCCTGCCGGACGTTTCACCGCCGGTTCCGGCAGGACCACTCGCCCGGAGAGTTCCCCCGACTCTCCGGGCTTTTTCTTTATCCCTTATCCGGAGACAGGCGGCTGCGCGGGAAGCGGTGGACCTTGCCGCGGGCCAGCAGATGCACCTCGAACCGCTCCGCCAGCAGGCCTGACACCGCCGGGTCCAGCACGTTCAGCCCGCCCGCGAAGGCGCCGAAGGCCGGCAGGATCAGCTTTCCCCCGTCGAAGGCGAAGCAGCGCTCCCGCACACGCCGTCCCGGCACCACGACGGCGGCCACCGGGTGCAGATGCCCCGACAATTCGCCCAAGGCGCCGGGCACCGCCTCGTGCCGGAAGGTCAGCGGGCCGAGCGCCAGCTCGTCCAGGATGCGCCCGCCGAACCCCTCCGGCGGTTCCGGGTCGTGGTTGCCGGTGACCCACAGCCAGTCCGCCACCCGCCCGGTCAGGTCGCGCAGCCGCGCTACGTCCCCCGCCTCCATGCGGCTCGCCGCGCGGCGGTCGTGGAAGCTGTCGCCCAGGCAGATCACCCGCTCCGGGGCCAACCGCTCCACCAGTTCCGCCAGCCGGCCGAGCGTCGCCCGCGTGTCGTAGGGCGGCAGCATCCGCCCGCGCGCCGCGAAGGCGGAGCCCTTCTCCAGATGCAGGTCGGCGACCACCAGGGTCCGCTCCACCGGCCAGACCAGCGCGCCGGAGGGATCGGGGGCCAGTGCGGCGCCCCGCAGGGTCATCGTCGTGTCCATGATCATCATAGCGTCAGCCGGCCCTGTGCATCACGGGGCTCAGCACGGGGCAAGTCCAGCTCCGGCATCGCCTCGGCCACCAGATCGGCGGCGGCCTGCTCCAGAAGCTCGTCGGTGGCGGAGCCGTCCACCCGTTCCCGACCGATCTCCAGGATGACCGGCACGGCGAGGGGGGAGATGCGGTCGAGGTCCTTGTGGGTGATGCGGCCCTTCACCCGAACCAGGAAATCCGACAGGCGCCGCACGTCGGTCAGCCCGCCCGCCGCGTCGGCGCGGGTGGCGCGCAGCAGCACATGGCCGGGGTCGTGCTTGCGCAGCACGTCGTAGATCAGGTCGGAGGAGAAGGTGACCTGCCGCCCCGACTTCTCCTGTCCGGGATGGCGGCGGTCGATGACCCCGGTGATCAGCGCCACGTTGCGGAAGGTCCGCCGCAGCATCGAGGACTCGTCCATCCAGGCTTCCAGATCGTCGCCCAGCATGTCCTGGTCGAACAGCCCGTCCATATCCTTCGGCGTTCGCAGCGACCACACCGCCAGCACATAGTCGGTGGCGACGAAGGCGAGCGGGCCGTAGCCCATCCGCTCCATCCGGCGGGTCAGCAGCATCCCCAGGGTCTGGTGCGCGTTCCGCCCCTCGAAGGCGTAGACGACGAGGAAGCGCTTGCCCGCCTTGGGGAAGCTCTCCACCAGCAGCCCGTCGCGCGCCGGCAGGACGGAGCGCCAGCGCTGCAGCCGCAGCCATTCCTGCACGTCCTCCGGCAGGCCGGGCCACTGCGCCGGGTCGGCCAGCATCGCGCGCACCCGGTCGGCCAGCGCCGTGGTCAGCGGCAGCCGCCCGCCGGCGTAGGCCGGGACCTTCGGCTCCCCGGTGCCGCCCTTGGCGACCTGCGCCTCCATCTCGCGGATGCCGAGGAACTTCAGCAGCTGGCCGGCGAAGACGAAGGTGTCGCCGGGGGTGAGGCCCTGGATGAAATGCTCCTCCACCTCGCCCAGCACCGGGCCGCGGCTCAGGCGCACGCGCAGCATGGCCTCCTGCGTGATGGTGCCGACGTTCATGCGGTACTGCCGCGCCACCGCCGGCCCGGCCACCGCCATGCGCCCGTCCTCGCGCAGCGTCAGCCGGTGGAAGCGTTCGTAATTGCCGAGCGCGTAGCCGCCGGTCGCCACGAAATCCAGCACGTCGTCGAACTCGTCCCGCGCCAGCCCGGCGTAGGGGGCGGCGCAGACCACCTCGTCGTACAGGTCGTCGGGCCGGAACGGCTCCGCGCAGGCCATGCCGAGCATGTGCTGGGCCAGCACGTCCAGCCCGCCGGGGCGGGGCCGCTCGCCGTCCAGGCTCATGGCCGCCACGGCGTCCAGGGCGGCGCGGCATTCCAGCACCTCGAAGCGGTTGGCGGGAACGAGCAGGGCGCGGCTCGGCTCGTCGAGCCGGTGGTTGGCGCGGCCTATGCGCTGGACCAGCCGGCTCGCCCCCTTCGGCGCGCCGATCTGCACGACCAGATCGACCGCCGCCCAGTCGATGCCGAGGTCGAGCGAGGAGGTCGCCACCACCGCCCGCAGCTTGCCCGCCGCCATGGCGGCCTCGACCTTGCGCCGCTGCTCCGCCGCCAGCGAGCCGTGATGGAGCGCGATGGGCAGGGTGTCGTCGTTGAGGCGCCAGAGTTCCTGGAAGACCAGCTCCGCCTGGGCGCGGGTGTTGACGAAGACCAGCGTCGTGCGGTGGGCGCGGATGCGCTGGTACACCTCCTTCAACGCGTGCATGGCCATGCGGCCGGACCAGGGCAGCCGCTCGCGAGTCGTCAGGATCTCCACCTCGGCGGAGGCGCCGGCCCGCCCGGTGACCAGCCGCACGTCGCCGCCGTCCGCGTGTCCGGTCTTCGACAGCCAAGCGAGCAGCTGCGCCGGCTCCGCCACCGTGGCCGACAGCCCGACCCGCCGGGCCTGCGGCGCCAGTTTCGCCAGCCGCGCCAGCCCCAGGGCCAGCAAGTCGCCGCGCTTGGTCCCGGCCAGGGCGTGCAACTCGTCGATGATGACGCAGCGCAGGTGCCGGAAGATCGTCGCCGCGTCGGCGTAGGCGATCATCAGCGCCAGACTTTCCGGCGTGGTCATCAGAATGTGCGGCGGGTTGGCCCGCTGCCGCCGCCGCTTGGATTCGGGCGTGTCGCCGGTGCGGGTCTCGGTGCGGATGGGCAGCCGCATCTCGGCGACGGGCTCCTCCAGATTGCGCTGGATGTCCACCGCGAGCGCCTTCAGCGGCGAGATGTAGAGCGTGTGCAGCCCCTCCCGCGGGCGCTCCGCCAGATCGATCAGCGAGGGGAGGAAGCCGGCCAGCGTCTTGCCGCCGCCGGTCGGCGCGATCAGCAGGGCGCTGTCCCCGGCCGCCGCCGCCTCGACCATGGCGAGCTGGTGCGGGTGCGGCGCCCAGCCCCGCGACCGGAACCAGCCCTGGACGTTGGCGGGGAGGAGGGGGGAGGGGAGATCGGGCATGAAGGACCGGATGATTCGCTGAGACCGGAAAGAATAGTGTCGCGAATCGAACGGAGCAAGAACGGGAGCGCTTTTGCGTCCCGTTGACGGCTTTCGGGGCTGTGGTATTTTGGGAGGCAAGGAGGTGATGCGACTTCGGTTCCCTGAAGGCGAGACCGGTTACCCGGCCCCGCCCCGTGGGTTCTTAGGTATCGTGGTCCTGGTTGAAGCCCGCTTCGAACTCGAACTTCATCCGGAACCAGAAGCGTCGGAACCACTTCAGGTACTTTTTCAAGCGCATCACCTCCTCTCGGATGCCGGACGGGCGAGGCCCGTCGGCACGCAACATCCAAAGGAATGCGCGGGCGCGCGGTCAACCGGGGATATGGCTCGGTGGGAAGGCTGCGCCACTTGGGCGCGTTGTCGGGGTGGAACGTGTTGCCCCCTCCCTGACCCTCCCCCGCTCTCGGCGGACCAAAGGTCCGCCTGCCGCGTCAGCGCAAACCTTCGGTTTGCGCGAGAGCTTCGCAGGGGAGGGAATTAAGCGCCGGTCACGATGCGGACGTGGATGGGCACGAGGATCGTGCCGCCTTGCGCTTGCGCGTCGAAGCGGCGGGTCACCTCGGCGTCCAGGTCGGTGCGCTGCCCGGTGGTGAGGTCGTGCAGGCGGTGGCCGAAGCTCATCTCCAGCGTGGCGCGCCAGAAGGGTTGGCCCTGCGGGGCCTTGCGGACCGGGGTGATGTCGGTCTCGCCCACGGTGGCGAAGCCGGCGACGCGCATCGCTTCCGCCAGAAGGCCGGGGGCGGCGAAGCGGAACAGCGGGTCCAGGCTGCGATCCTCGCCCAATTGGGCGGCGACGGCCTCGCCCACCGTGTCGAACAGGGCGTTGCCAGCGCGCGGCCCCCAGACCATGAAGGCCGCCCGCCCACCGGGGCGCAGCACCCGCCGCAGTTCGGCCAGGGCCGCCGCCACGTCGGGGACGAACATGATGCCGAAGCGGCAGGTCACCCGGTCGAAGCTCTCCGCGGCGAAGGGCAGGGCGGTCATGTCGGCGGCGGCGAAGGCCGGGCGCAGTCCTTCCGCGATCCCCGCGGCGCGGCGCCGGGCGCCGGCCATCATGCCGGGCACGAGGTCGCTGCCCACCACCAGCCCGCCCGGACCTGTCCGGAGGGCGGCGCTCAGCGCCGGTTCGCCGGCGCCGGAGGCGAGGTCCAGCACCCGGTCGCCCGTCGTCACCCCGGCGGCGTCCAGCAGGGGTTGGTTCAGCTTGTCGGCCAGATCGGCCATCGGGTCGGCCCAGCGGTCCCAGGCGTCGGCGCTGGCCGTCCAGCGGGCGCGCTCGGCGTCGCCATCGATGGGGCGGTCGGACAAATCGGGCATGGTCAGTGAAGGAGCCTTGCGCTGCCGGTGATGCGGGGGGCGGAGTCCGCGTCGCGCAACCGCTCGTTCAGCGCCGCGACCTCCTCCGCCAGCTTGCGGTTCGCCTCGGTCAGGGTCTGGATGCGGCCCTCGGCGGCCTGCTGCTGGGCGTTCAGGGTGGCGACGTTTTCCGCCAGTTTGCGGATTTGCTGCGATTGGCGGGCGCCGCCCTCGTTGACGCTGCGGCGGATCGAGCCGACGGCGGCGAGCACGATGACGCTGACCGTGGCGCCCGTCAGAAGGGCGGCGATGGCCAGAGCCCAGATCCAATCCCCCGATGGCAGTTCCATGGCCGAAGCCGCCCCCCGCGTTGCGTCCGGACCACCGGCGGCGACCCTCCGGTGGACGAAG
The DNA here is from genome assembly GCF_016632405.1 of Azospirillum aestuarii. Classification (NCBI taxonomy): domain Bacteria; kingdom Pseudomonadati; phylum Pseudomonadota; class Alphaproteobacteria; order Rhodospirillales; family Azospirillaceae; genus Azospirillum; species Azospirillum aestuarii. The sequence goes on along the minus strand of NZ_JAEPIV010000005.1, from coordinate 179,086 downwards.
GATTTCAGCATCCGATGAATTGCCGAACGGGTCAAGCCGGGCACCGGAACGGCAAAAGGCCCAGCCGTTGCCGGCCAGGCCTTTCGTGAAACCGGGGTTGCGCTCTGCGGTCAGGCGACGGTGTCGTCGACCGGGCGGGTGGCCTTGGCGCGCATGTCCTTCAGGTGGTCGCCGAAGGCGCGCAGCACCGGCATGATCCGCTGCATCTGGTCCGACGTGACATGGGCGTCGGTCTTCAGGACGATGGTCGGCGCCTCCGACATCAGGCGCTTGGAGCGCATCGGGCCCACCTTGTCGTCCATGAACATGGACAGCCCCATCAGGATGCCGAGCGTCACGTCATCGGGCGCCTTGGGCAGAGCCAGCACGTCGTGCAGCTCGTTGAGGAGGGTGTAGGCGACGATGGACGTGCGTTCGATGGTGTCAACGTCGGCGGCCATGGACATCGGCGTAATCCTTGAGGCGCTGAAAGTGTGCGATATGGCCAAAGGTTAGCCCTCGGATCGTAACCAAACTGTTAACCATCCCTCACCCGAGTCGCCACGAGTCGCTTTTTTCGAGTCGCAATCCCCGGTCGCCGAAACAGGAGAGTCGACTCATGTCGCCGCGTGAGCCGACTCGGTGGTCATCGCCCGCTCCACCCGCTCGATGGCGGCCATCACCGCGTCCGGGCGGGCGTGTTGCGGCATGTGCCCGGTTTCCGCCAGCAGATGCAGCGTCGATCCGGCCACCGCGTTGTGCAGGCGCACCGCGTGGGCGTGCGGATCGACGATGCGGTCCTCCCGCCCTGCGACCACCGACATCGGGCAGCGGATCTCGGAATAGCGGGGGGCCATCGCCGCCACGCCGGGGATCAGCGCGGCCAGCTGGGCGGCGGCGGCTTCCAGCTGCTTCGGGCGCAGCAGAAGGTCGGGAGGCAGCTCGTTGTAGCTGGGCGGCACGGGGTTGGGTTCGAAGATTCGGCGCATCATCGCCGGCAGGATCAGCCGGTCCAGCGGCGGCAGGACGGTGTGGCTGAGCAGCGGCCCGGCGGCGGGAATGGCCGGCCCCATCATGGGGAGGAAGTCGAGCCGCGGAGTCGGATGGGTGAAGGCCGACAGTATGACCAGACCGCCGATCTCCTCCGGGAAATCCAGCGCCCAGGCGAGCGCCACCGCCCCGGCCAGCGAATGGCCGACGACGATGGGGCGCTTCAGCCCCAGCTTGCGGGCGGCGGCGCGCAGCAGCGCGGCCTGGGCGGCGGGACCGGCCTCGCGTCGCGGCGTCGCCTCGCTGTAGCCGTGGCCGGGCCGGTCGAAGCAGACGCAGCGCCGGTGCCGGGCCGCCTCGTCCAGAACGCTCAACGCCCAATCGTCGGCGGTGGTGCCGTTGCCGTGCAGGAACACCACCGGGGGCGCCGTAGCGTCCTTCGGCCCGTGGTCGAGGTAATGCAGCCGGGTGCCGCCGACGCTCATGAAATGGCCGGTCGGCGGGTGTTCGCGCTCCGCACGGTTGGTGCGCCGGCGGGTGTCCAGCCATAGGCCGGCCATCAGACCGGCCGCGAAGGCCAAGCCGCTGCGCATCAGCGGACCCTCCGAGGGCACGCTTGCGGTGTGACGGAACAGCGTGTGGACTGGGGCATGGCCGGGCTCCTCCGGGTTGCAGGGACAGGGGTGCAACAGGAGGTGAAGGGGGCGGTTCCGGTGCGCAGGGCCGCCATGTCTCAACATTGTTTCCACAAATTAAACTAAAATCTTATCATTCTTGCGACAGAAGGACGAGGAAACCGTCCACCGTTCGGAATTGGAACGACGCCATACCATGAAGGTTTTTTCCAAAGCGGGAGTATCGCGATGAGCGCCGCCGCCAAGCAGCAGCCGACCCCAGCCGTGCCGGAGAGAGCCACGCCGGACAGCGCCGCCCCGGCGGGCGCGTCCCTGCCCGCCGTCTACACCGACCTTGGCCGCATCATCGAGAGCATGACCCGGCGTTTCCTGGACGTGCTGCGAATGGAGCTGGCGCGGATCGGGATCGACGACCTCAGCCCCGGCCAGGCCCTGATGCTGATCAACATCGGCGGCGAGGAGCTGTCGGTGCGCGACCTGCTGGAGCGCGGCTACTATCTCGGCTCCAACGCATCCTACAACCTGAAGCATCTGGTGGAGGCCGGCTATGTCGACCGCTCCGCCTCGCAGCGCGACCGGCGTACGGCGCGGCTGCGGCTGTCCGAACGCGGCCTGAAGCTGTGCGAGGCGCTGCGCGGGCTGGAGGCCGTCCGTGGCGAGGCGCTGATCCGTTCCGACGAGGAAGCCGCCGATCTGGAGACGACATACCGCACGTTGCGCCGTTTGGAGCGGGCGTGGAGCGATCTGATCCGCTACGATACGCCGGAGTATTGATCCCGAGCGTCCGTTCCGGAAGACCCAGCGCATGTCACAGCGGTCCCTCAGCCAGAAGGATGTCGAACGCCTGTTGGCCGCACCCGATGCCCAGGCGCGCATCGACACCATGACCCATCTGGTGCGCGACCTGGAGGCGGGGGACCTCGCCGAGGCGGAACGGGCGCTGGCCATGGACATCCTGCAACGCTTCGCCGCCGATGCGGTGACCGCCGTGCGCGAGGCGGTGGCGTGGCAGATCCACAACTCCTCCCTGCTGACGGAGGGGCTGGCGGAGAAGCTGGCCCGCGACGTCGACCGGGTGGCCTTTCCCATCCTGCGCCACGCGGAAAAGCTGAGCGAAGGCTTGCTCCTGGACATCCTGCGCGAACGGCGCCCGGCAAAGGAGCTTGCCATCGCCGGGCGCCGCTCCGTCTCGCCCGCGGTGTCCGACGCATTGGTGCGCAACGGCAACGTCATCGTCATCACCGAGCTTCTGCGCAATCGCGGGGCCGTCATCGCGGAACCGTCCCTGCACAGCGTGCTCGACCGCTGGGGCGGCGTCGCCACGGTGAACGAGGCCATGGCGGCGCGGCCCGACCTGTCGGCGGCGGTGGTGGAGAAGCTGATCCTCTTCGTGTCGGAGGAGATCCGCAACCGGCTGATCCGCAGCCACCGGCTCAACCCTCGCCTGATCGGCATCCTGGTGGAGCGGGCGCGGGAGGCGGTGACCCTGCTCCTGCTGAAGCCGCTGACCCCGCGCGAGGCGGACGTGGAGCTTCTGGCCCGCCACCTGCTGATCCGCGGGCGGCTGTCGGCGCCGCTGCTCTTCCGCGCGCTGTGCGCCGGGGAGATCGCGCTGTTCGACGCCGGCCTGGCGGTGCGCGCCAACCTGCCGCCGGAAAACGCCCGTCAGCTCGCCTGGGATGGCGGGCCGCACGCGCTGAAGGGGCTGTTCGCCAAGGCGGGCCTGTCCTTCACCCTGCTGAAGCCCTTCCGCGTCGCCATCGCGGTGGCGAAGGCGCTGGATTATCGGGGCGGCGACGAGGGGCGCGAGCGCTTCCAGACGGAGGCCATCGCCACCCTGTTCGACGCCTGCGGCAACAGCCAGGACCGCGAGATCGACGACCTGCTGCTGCAGCTGTTCGACCAGACCTCGGCGGAGGTGATCGAGAAGGCGCTGGAGCAGGCGGGGATGCCCTTTTCTCCGCTGAGCAACTGACTCACAAACTGAAGAACGTCTTCAGCCGGGCCAGCAGGTCATGCTCGGTCGTCGTCGGAGTCACGGCGGCGGGGGCGCTGGCGCGGCGGTGGGCGTCGTTGCGGCGCTGGCGCAGGCCCATCAGGTCGGCCAGCCGGGCGGCCAGCTCCGGACGGCGGCGCAGGACGGGATCGAGCGCCTCCTTGTCCAGCTCGTAGACCACGGCGTCGGTGTTGGCGATCACCGACGCGCTGCGCGGCTGGCCGGTCAGCAGCGACATCTCCCCGAACACGTCGCCCGGCCCCATGTGGTCGAGCAGAAGCGTCCGTCCCCCGAAGGCCCCGCGCACGTCGAGCGCGCCCTCCGCTACCAGGAAGAGGGAGGTTCCGGTCTCGTCCTGGCGGACCACCGCCTCCCCGGCGGCGACGTGGCGCAGATGCATGCCGGAGGCCAGCTCCGCGATCTCCTCCGGGCGGAAGGCGGCGAAGAGATCCACATGGGACAGCAACTCCCGCCCCAGCCCGCTCGCCGAACAGGGCGGCGCGGCGGCGCGGCGGCGGCGCATCTCCTGCTTGGGGCTGGCCGGCTCCAGTCCGGCATGGGCCAGATGCTCCAGGATGGTGGTCGCCACGGCGTCGCGGGTCGCGGCCAGCCGGGAATAATCCGCCACCCAGAAGCGCGCCTGATAGGTGACGCCGTTGAGCGTAATGCTTTCCACAACCACGTCGGGCCGCGGCTCGGTGGGGACGGCGTCGCAGCAGACGATGGCCGACAGGATGATCCGTTTGGCGCGGGCCACCGGCACCTCGGCGTCGAGGGTCACCGGCACGCCGGCGCGGAAGCCGGTGCCGGGCTGGCTGTAGTTGGTGATGCGGTTGCCCGCGGCCAGTCCGTTCGGCACCACCAGCGCGGTGCCGTCCAGCGTGACCAGCCGGGTGGCCCGCCAATTGATCTCGTCCACCCGCCCGGTCACGCCGGGGGTCAGCTCCACCCAGTCGCCGATGCGGTAGGGATGCTCGACGTTCAGCGCGATGCCGGAAAAGATGTCGGCGATCATGTTGCGCAGCGCGAAGCCCAGCACCGCGATTACCACGCCGGAGGTGGCGACCAGCCCGGTCACCGGCTGCCCCAGCACGAAGGCGAGGATGCCCAGCACCGCCAGCCCGTAGAGCAGGGCACGCAGCAGGTCTGTCAGCAGGCGCGGCATCGGCGTGGCGCGGACGTTGCGCGCCACCACGAGGTCGATGATCCGCGACCCCAGCCATGCCGCCCCGAGCCACGCCACCGCGGCGAGCAGCGAGGCCAGCGCGTCCGCCACCATGACGCCTGTGATGGGGGTGATGTGGCCGGACAGCCAGGGGCGGTGCCCCGCCAAACCGGCCGCCCCGAGGGTCAGCAGCGCCGGGGCCAGCAGGTGGCGCAGGCCGAGGCGCGGCGGTGCGCCGGTGGGTCCGACGGGAAGCGGGGCGAGGCGGGATGAATCGGGCATGCGGAACCGGCAACCTCCTGCCCCGTGACCTTCGCACCGCGAGCACAACCGTCAAGCCCAAAATAGGAATAGGCGGCGAGGCCCCGGTCTTCGCTCAAAGTGGGGTGGTTGAGGATCACCTTCGCTCCTTAATATTCGGAGGGTGGGGAGAGAAAGGATAGGGGCCGAAAAACCGCGAACATTGTCCGCCCACCAAGCATAAGATTGAAACTCCCAAAGAGAAGAGCCAGAAGAGCGAGGTGTCCATGCCTCATGCCGCCATGATCGTGGCGGCCGCGCTGTTCCTGTTGCCGGGCGCGGCGTCGGCCCAAAACGCCAATTCCCAAAGCACAAATGGGCGTGAGAAGGCTCCGGAGGGTGCCCGCGCCTACATCATGTGGCCGTCCAACGGCACCACCATCTCCGGCGGAAAGCTGTGGGTCCGCATGGGCTTGCAGAACATGGGCATCGCCCCCGCGGGCATCCGCAAGGAGGACACCGGGCACCACCATCTGCTGGTGGACACCGATCTCGCCACCTACGACGAGCCGATTCCGAACACCAAGCAGTCGCTGCATTTCGGCGGCGGCCAGACGGAGGTGCGGCTGGAACTGCCGCCGGGCCGGCACACGCTCCAGATGATCCTGGGCGACGCGGACCATGTGCCGCACGACCCGCCGATCATGTCGCAGAAGATCACCATCATCGTCCCTTAACGGGCATCGTCCCTTAACGGGAGCGCGACAGGGAGGAAGTCATGATGCGCACCGCCGCCGCCCCGGTCCTTCTGGCCGTCCTGCTCGCCGCCGGGCCGGTCGCCGCGCAGTCGTCGCCGGAGGCCGATCCGCTCGACAAGCCGCTGTCCGACACCACCAACACGCCCCAGCCCGCCAGCCCCGGGCACGAGCATGAGAGCACGCCCTCCACCCCCGACGCGGCGAAATCCGGGCGGACGGCGTCGCCGAAGGACGCCTATATCTACGTCGGCTGGCCCAACGACGGCGAGGTGGTGAGGGGCCGCTTCAAGGTGTGGTTCGGACTGCGCAACTTCGGCGTGGCCCCGGCGGGCGTCCGCAAGGACAACACCGGCCACCATCACCTGCTGGTGGACGCCGACCTGCCGCCGATGGACGAGCCGATCCCCAACAACCGCAACTACATCCATTTCGGCAAGGGCCAGACGGAGACCTACCTGGAACTGCCGCCGGGCCGGCACACGCTCCAACTCCTGATGGGCGACGCGGAGCATATCCCGCACGACCCGCCGATCCTGTCCAAGAAGATCACCATCACCGTGCGTCCGGGCGGCGACGGCCCGCGCGTGTCGGCCCGCTGATCCGGTCCGGTGAACCTCCAGGGAGTGAATCCATGGCATTTGTCCGGCGCACCGGTTTCGCGAGAGTGGCGGCGGCCGCGGCGCTCCTGCTGATGGGGGCCTGCGTCACCTCGGGCGAACAGGCGACCGTGGTCCAGAAGCCGAAGACCCCGCCCGTGCGCACCGTGTCCAACTTCAGCGAGGCGCTGCGCTGCATGGACACGCTGATGTGGAACCATGGCAAGCGCGACATCTTCATCACCTCCAACGGCATTCCCGACGCCACGGGCCGGGTGGCCGGCGGCACCAAGGAGATGCTGATCACCGCCGTGTCGCGCATGTCCGAGCGGTCGAACGCCTTCCGCTTCGTCGATTTCGAACCGACGCTGGACGACGTGAACGCGCTTTACTGGATGATCGGGGTGCAGCCCAACTTCCGCGCGCCGTCCTACTACGTGCGCGGCGCCATCACCCAGCTCGACGACAACGTGGTGAGCGAGGCGGCCAGCGCCGGCATCTCCCTGCCGACCTTCGACCTGGGCATCTCCGCCGATCAGGTGATGTCGGTGATCTCGGTCGATCTGAACATCGGGGAACTGGCGACCCGCCAGATCATCCCCGGCCTGTCGGCCAGCAACTCGCTCGCCATCATCTCGTCGGGCAAGGGGGCGGACGCCGGGGCGGTGATCGGCAAGGCCGGCCTGTCCTTCAACGTCTCGCTCAACAAGTCCGAAGGGCTGCATCAGGCGGTCCGCACCCTGATCGAACTCAGCACGATCGAGGTGCTGGGCAAGATGACCCGCACCCCCTACTGGCAATGCCTGGGCATCGACCAGACCAACCCGGCCTTCGCCGGGCAGGCGCGCGACTGGTTCGACGGCATGGCGCCGTCGCAGCGCGTCGCCTACGTCCAGCGCGTCCTGCTGGCCGAAGGTTATTACGACGGATCGGACAGCGGCCAGCTCGACGAGCGCACCCGCGACGCGATTTCCCGCTATCAGGCGGACAACGACCTGATCGCCACGGGGCGCATCGACTTCGACCTCTATCAGCGGATGCTCGCCCAGCCCAGCGGCCAGAAAGGGCCGGGGGCGCCGCGCCTGCAATCGGTGTCGAACGCGGGCGGGGAGGGGCTGCCGCGCGCCACGCCGGCGCCCGCCGGGGCGCCGCCCGATCTGGTCCTCAGCTCCGACCGCGGGCCGCAGCCGCGCTACCGCGCCGGGGAGGCGCTGGTGGTCAAGGTGCAGCCGACGGCCAACGGCTTCGTCTATTGCTACTATCAGGACGCCGCCGGCTCGGTGGCCCGCATCTTCCCCAACCGCTTCCAGCCCGACAGCTTCGTCCAGGCCAACCAGCAGGTGGAGGTTCCGCCGGGAGCGCAGAAGCCCTTCAACCTGCGCATGGACCGTCCCGGCGCCTCCGAGATCATCGCCTGCGTCGTCTCGCCCGACGAACTCGGGACCCGCATCGCCGACCGCTACAAGACCGAGGATCTTCAGCCCATCCCCGGCGCGACGCTGGCGGACGTGGTGGGCGCCTACGGCAGCATCCAGGGCACCAACGTGCGCAGCCGGCAGATGGCCGTGCAGGTTCTCCCCGCCGTGTCGGCTCAACGATAGGATCGGCGCAGCGCCAGGATTTGTGGGCCGGCTCACAGCGCGGGGACGGGAGACGGGGTAGAGAAGGGGGCAGCCGAACACCACGCCAGATCATGGCGCCGAATCATGGGAGACCACCGATGCCGCGACCGACCTCCAAGACCATCGCCCGACGGCTGAACGGCGTGGCGCTTCCCGTTCTGGCCCTGCCGATGATCGCCCTGGCCTGCATGGCGGTTCCCGCGCGGGCGCAGACCGTCGAGGGCTCCGGCGGCAACCGGGTCATGATGTTCGAGCGCCCGCCGACCGTGGACGAGCTGCGCGAGGCGGTGAAGCCCGGCCCGGCGCCGACGGACGGCAGCGAGCAGCCGAAGATCCGCACCCGCAGCATCGAGATCATCGGCGGCGGCATGAACAGCGCCAATCGTCCGCGCCCGACCGACAGCGTGAACTATGGCGCTCCCGCTCAGCAGCAGGCGACCCCGCAGCCGGGCTACAGCCCGCCGACCGCCCCCGTGGCCCAGCCGGAACCGGCGCCCCAGCCCAAGCCCAGGCGCGCGCCCGTTCAGGAGGCCGCGGCCCCGCCCGTCGCCCCGCCGCCCGTCGCCCCGCGCCGTTCCAGCGGCGTGCAGCCGGCCACCCTCTCCGCGCCGGAAACCCCGGCGGAGACCCGTCCGACGAACGGCTTCGGCTTCCGCATCAACTTCGCCTTCAACTCCGCCGACGTCCCGAAGGAGTTCTATTCCTACGTCGACGCGGTCGGCGGGCTGATGTCGCAGGACCCGCAGCTCCGCCTCGTCATCGAAGGGCACACCGACGCCGTGGGAAGCGAGCAGTACAACCTCGCCCTCTCGGAACGCCGGGCGGTGTCGGTCGGCGAGTATCTGGTGCGCGTCCATCACATCGAGCCGCAGCGCATCGCCATCGCCGGCCTGGGCAAGAGCCAGCCGCTGACCCCCGACCCGACCGACAGCCGCAACCGGCGCGTCGAGTTCCGGCCCATCCAGTGATCGAGTGGGAAGGGAGGGCGCGCCATGATCCGGAAACTCCTTCTCCTGGTGGCGATCGTGGCGCTCCCCCTCGTCGGGGGCGCCGCCGACGCGACGGTGGTCCGCAAGAAGAGCAGCGATGCGGGCGTGCAGCCCGGCGGCATCGACGTCGGGGTTCCGAAGGGCCGCGTGCGCATCCAGTGCTGGCAGGACGGCGAGAAGATCATCGATGAGACGGATCTGAACGTCCTGTCGCTCAGCGTCGCCAGCCAACTGAACGCCCTGCGCTTCCGCCGGGCGGGCGAGCCGGAGAACAGCCTAGCCATCGTGACGCGGAACCGGACGTCGTGCTTGTTGAGCCCGAAGGAATGAGTTGAGTGCCTTGCCCCCACCCTGACCCTCCCCTGCGCAGCGGGGGAGGGAATTGGTGCTGCATGTACAAAAAGCCCTCCCCTGCGCAGCGGGGGAGGGAGGGGACCCGCGAAGCGGGGAGGGTGGGGGCAACGCCCCCATCGCCTCCGCTCTCAATGCACGCTGACCAGCTCCATCCCATGCTCCTGAAGCGTCGCCCCGGCCGACGCGCGGTCGGTGTCCAGCCACAGGCAGGTGCCGTTCGCGGCGTACACGGCGTAGGCGGGCAGGCCGTCGATCTCCACCGACCGCAGATAGGCGACCTCCAGGATTCCATGACGGGCGAAGCGGTCATCGAACCCGGCGGCGAAACCATCGGCGACATCGGCATTGGTGCGGCGGGCGGTCATGGTCGGTCTCCTCGGGCGAAGGGGCGGACCAACGGGGCGCCGGTCCTGCCCGGCACTGTATGGGGCGGGGCCGGGCCGCGCTGTGGCGCCCGCCACACCCAGTACGTCGGAGGGGGCCCAACTCCTGCGCAACTTTGTGCCGCGTCTCACAGCGTCCGCCGCCTTCCGCCGTCTAGGCTCGACGGGCCGGCATAGGGCCGGCACGCATCATTTCGGAGGTCCGACCATGCCCGTCCGCTCACGGCGTCCGCCCTTCTTTGGGCCGGGTCCGCAGCCCCGCCATTCCCCCTTCGCCGCCTGGACAGGCGTCCGGGAAACGCCAATGATTCCGCGATCCCCGCCGGTGGAGGCCAGCATGGCGCACAGGACCCTGAGCGGACTCGTGGCGGCGGCCCTGACCCTGGCCGCCGTCGGGGCGGTCGGCTTCACCGCCGGCCGCGCGTCGGCGGAGCAGGCGGTGGTCGTCGCCTCCACCGCCCCCGGCTACGCCCAGGGGCAACTGGTCCCCGACGGCGCCGCGGTCACCGTGCCGGACGGTGCCAACGCCATGTTCCTGTTCGCCAACGGGCGCATGCTGCGGATCAAGGGGCCGTTCGACGGCCCGCTGGACCGCATGCCCGACGCCTCGGGCTGGGGCGGCGTCGGCAGCCTCGTCGGCGGGGAGCGCTTCTTCCAGACCGACCTCGGCGCCGCCCGCGCGGTCGGCATCCCCATGCAGAAGGGGGAGGAGCAGGTCTTCACCCTCGATCCGGGCCGTGCCGGAACCCAATGTGTGAAGTCCGGCGGCACGGTGCTGCTGAGCAAGCCCGCCGACCCGGCGCTGATTCCGGCCACCCTGCGCGAGGATAACCGCGGCGCCACCGCCACGCTGCGCTGGGACAAAGGGGCGACGGTGCCCTGGCCGCGCGAGCTTCCGATGATCGACGGCACTACCGTCTCCGTCGCCGGGTCGGATGGGCGGGTGCGCCACAGCATGACGTTGCGCGTGATCAGTGCCGAAGGGCAGGGCGCGGAGCTCGCCGTCCGGCTGGCCGGTGCCGGTTGCGCGGCGCAGGCGGCGGTTCTGCTGGACCCGGTGCGGGACAGCATGGCGCCGCTGAACCTCTATCTCGCCACCGACCGCGGCCTTTACCCGACCTACCGGTCCGGGGAGTCGGTGACGCTGGTGCTCCAGACGAACCGGGACGCGCATCTCTACTGCTACCTGCGCAACACGCGTGGCCAGTTGACGCCGATCTACCCGCCGGAGCCGTCGGCCAGCTCGCTGGTGGAGGGGCACCGCACCCTGACGCTGGCTGGCGACCGCATGCCGGTGCCGTTGCGCGCGGCGGAGCGGTCGGGAAGCCTGTCCGCCGACCAGGAGGTGCGCTGCTTCGCCGCCGGGCGCGATCTGGGCGCGGACCTGCCGGGGCGTCAGGACGCCTTCCGGCCCCTGTCCGACGAGGCCGCGGCCCGGCTGGAGCGGACGCTCGCCTCGCTGAAGCAGACCGAACTGGTGATGGCGCAGGTGATCCTGCGCGTGGAGTGAGGGCGCCGCCGTTGGGGACATCGAGGGGCAAGCCAAGTTGGGCGAAAGTCCCGTGGCTTGCCAAGGGGCTTATGGGATTGGCCGCGGTGGTCGGCGTGTCGGCGGCGGCGCTGGGGCTGACCCGGCTGGTGCCGCCCCTGCGCTCCGCCGACGAGAGCTTCCGCGACCTCGCCATCGCCTACTTCACGCCGCCCGCCCCGCAGCATCCCGGCATCGCGCTGGTCACGCTGGGGGAGGACCTGTTCGCCACGCTGGCCTGCCGGTCACCGGTCGATCGCGGCTTCCTCGCCGATCTGGTGGGGACGCTGGAGGCGGCGGGGGTGCGGGCCATCGGGCTGGACATCCTGTTCGACCAGCCGACCCTGCCGGCGCTCGACGAGCGGCTGCGCCAGCGCATCCAGCGCGCCACGGTGCCGGTGGTCGCCATCACCGCGCTCGGCGACACGGCGCTGACGGAGGAGCAGCGCCGCTACCTCGGGCGGTTCCTCGACGGCATTCCGCACGGCCACGCCAACCTCGCCAAGGACAGGCTGGACGGCACGGTGCGCTGGCATGTGCCGCGCGGTCCGGACGGGCTGCCCAGCTTCCCGGCGCGGATGGCCCAGCTTGCCGGAGGGGCGGCAGGGGGGGAGGTCCCGGCGGAGCCTTTCCGCATCGACTGGCACGCCCGCCCGTCGCCGGACGCGCCGCCCTTTCCAACCTATCCGGCGGACATGGTGGGGATGTTGCCGCGCGGCTGGCTGGCCGGGCGGATCGCCGTGGTCGGCACCGTCCTGGTCGGGGTGGACCAGCACCGCACGCCGCTGTCGGTCGCCGGCCTGTCCACGCCGGGGGTGGAGATCCAGGCCCACGCGCTGGCCCAGATCCTCGACGGGCGGACCAGCCGCGACCTGTCCGACGGCTGGGTCGTCGCGCTGGTGCTGGCGCTGAGCGCCGCGGGGGTGGCCCTGGCGGCGGCTGGCTGGCCGGTGTGGCTGCTGGTGCCGGCCAGCCTGCTGGGGCTGCTGGCGCTGTGGGCGGCGGCGCTGGCGCTGTTCGCCCAGGGCGGGCCGCTGGTGGCGATGATGGCACCCTCGGCGGCGTGGCTGGGCGGCATCGCCGCAATGACCGCGCATCTGTCGCTGAAGGAGCGCACCGACCGCCGCAGCCTGATGCAGCTGTTCGCCAACCACGTCTCCCAGCCCGTCGCCGACGAGATCTGGCGGGAACGCGCGACCTTCCTGGCCGGCGGGCGCCCCCGCCCGCAGGAGCTGACCGCCACCGTCTTCTTCTCCGACATCGAGGGCTTCACCACGGTCTGCGAGGCGCTGGAGCCCGAGCCGCTGATCCTGTGGCTGGAAGGCTATCTCGACGCCATGGTGCGGGTGGTGGCGGCGCATGACGGGATCGTGCTGCGCTTCATCGGCGACGCCATCCTGGCGGTCTTCGGCGCTCCCGTCGCCCGCACCACCCAGGCGGAGATCGACGCCGACGCCGAACGCGCCGTGCGCTGCGCCATCCAGATGGGGCGGGAGCTTCAGGAGCTGAACAAGCGCTGGCAGGCGGAGGGGCTGCCAGCCATCGGCATCCGCGTCGGCATTCACACCGGGCCACTGGTGGCGGGCAGCCTGGGCGGGCTGCGGCACATGGAATATTCGCTGCTCGGCGACACCGCCAACACCGCCGCCCGGCTGGAGGCGCTGGGCAAGACGGTGGGCATGCGCTCCTCCCCTCATTGCCGGATCGTCATCGGGGAACCGACCTGGACGGCGGTGCAGGGCACGGTGGCCGGGCTGCCGGTGGGCGAGATGGCGTTGAAGGGTAAGCGCAAGGCGGTTCGCGCCTGGCTGGTCCTCGACCAGGAGGGGGAGGAGGTGCGGCCGGCGGCGGAGGCTGGGGAGTAATCACCCATTCCCCGTATTCGGGATTAGGCTGAATGAACGCTTGGTGCGCAGGAATCGAAATATTAAGATCGGCTAATCGGCAATTTTATGCTGGAGAGAGCGTCGCCGTTCAACCCTCTCCCCTCTGGGGAGAGGGGATTGTCTGATGGAGCCGGCCGATGTTCGACGGACCCTTGACGCAACGTCGTTTGGGCAGGGACCTCTGGTCGCTCGGCCTCGTCCTGCTGTTGGTGGGCCTTCTCGGCTGGGCACCGGGCGCGGCCGCCCAGTCTTCTTCGCCCCAGGCCGCCCAGTCCCCGGAAAAGCGCATCGCGCTGGTCGTCGGCATCGGCAAGTACGAATTCGCCCCCGAACTCCAGAACCCGGTGAACGACGCCAAGGCCATCGCAGAGGCCCTGCGCACGCTGCAGTTCGACGTGGACGAGAAGTTCGACATGGACAACCGCGGCTTCGAGCGGGCGCTGCGCGACTTCGGCATCCGCGCCTCGCAGGCCGACGTGGCGGTGATCTTCTACGCCGGGCACGGCATCCAGGTGGGCGGCAACAACTACATCGTCCCGGCGGACGCCAAGCTGGAGCGCGAGCGCGACCTCGTCTACGAGGCGATGCCGCTGAATCTGATGATGGGCGAGCTGTCGCAGGCGCGCAAGCTGGGCATCCTGATGCTCGATTCCTGCCGCAACAACCCCTTTGTGGACCGGCTGAAGCAGGCCGGACAGAACCGCATCCAGGTCAATTACGGCTTCGCCCGCGTCGACGACACGCCCAGCGACACGCTGGTCGCCATGGCCACCCGCGCCGACCAGCTGGCCGAGGACGGGCAGGGCGATCATAGCCCCTACACCGACGCGCTGCTCCAGCATCTCCAGACGCCTGGGTTGGAACTGAGCCTGTTCTTCCGCAACGTGCGCGACACCGTGCGGCAGGCGACCAACGGGCGGCAGGAGCCCTACATCTTCGGCTCGCTGGGGGCGGCGCCCTTCTACTTCAACCCGCGCCCGCCCAACCGACCGCCGGTGCTCGGCGAGATCCGTCCGCTGGAATTGTTCGACCGCGCCGACGCCGAGCCGCTGCGCATCGGGCGTCCGACCGATCCGGACGACGACCAGCTCTTCGCCCAGATCTCCGGCCTGCCGCGCGGCGGCAGCGTGCGCATCGGCGACCGCATCGTGCTGATCGGCGATTACCTGACGGTGGAGCAGCTCGCCGCCACCAGCTTCAAGCCGGACGCGACGGTGGTGGGGGACGCCGGGCGCTTCGACTTCGCAATCATGGACGGGCGCGGCGGCGTGGTGCGGGGCGGCGTGGCGATCACCATCAAGCCCAGCAACCGTGAACCGGTGGTGGCCGGCGCGCGCACCGTCCGCGCCCTGCCGAACCGCTTGGCCATAGAGGCGCCGGTGGACCCCGACGGTGACCCGCTGACCGTCACCGTCACCGCCGTGCCCGACCGCGGCAAGGTGCGCGACGGCGCCACCCTGATCCGCCCCGGCGACCGCCTGCCGGCCGAGGGGCTGACCCGGCTGACCTTCGACCCGGAGCAGGAGCGGGCGGGTGCGGCGGGCGCCTTCACCTATCAGGTGGAAGACGGCAAGGGCGGCAAGGCCACCGGCACGGTGGCGCTGGAGATTGCTCCGCCGGGCGTCGCCCCGGCGGCACCGGCGCTGGAGGAATCGCTGTGGCAGATGGTCAAGGGAAGCCGCGAGCCCGCCGACTTCGAAGCCTTCCTGCGGCTGTTCGGCAACGGCACCTACGCCAAGCCGGCGCGGGAGAAGCTGGGCGCGCTCACCCCCGCCGCCAAGCCGCCGGAGGTCGCATCGACCCAACCGCCGCCGCCGGCACAATCGGCTGCTCCTGCGGTCCCGGTCGTCGAAGCGGCACCTTCGCCGCCACCGACACCGCCGCCGGCACCACCCCAGCCGGCACCCGCACCGGAGCAGGTGGCCGCGGCGCCCCCGAACGGCAATGGGAACAGCGCGGTGCGCAACCACAGCCGTTCGGCCAGCTTCCAGGACTGCCCGGCCTGTCCGGTGATGGTGCGGATCGCACCCGGCAGCTTCACCATGGGCAGCGACCAGGGTGACCGCTCCGAACGTCCGGTGCACAAGGTCACCATCGCCAAGCCCTTCGCGCTCGGCGCCTACGAGGTGACGGTGGCCGAATGGCGCGCCTGCGTGGAGGGTGGCGGCTGCACCGATGGCATGCCGCGCATGACCAAGCCCACCGACAGCACCCCGATCCACAACATCTCCTGGCTGGAAGCCCAGGCCTACGCGAAGTGGCTGAGCCAGAAGACCGGCCAGCGCTATCGCCTGCCGTCCGAAGCGGAATGGGAGTACGCGGCGCGCGGCGGCACGACGGGCCGCTACTGGTGGGATGGGCAGACCGGGACGCTCGCCAACTGCAAGGACTGCGGCGGCGCGCAGGAACGGCTGACCCCGGCCTCGGTCGGCAGCTACAAGCCGAACCCCTTCGGGCTGCACGACATGAACGGCGGCGTGGCGGAGTGGGTCGCCGACTGCTGGCACGCGGACTACGCGGGCGCGCCGACGGACGGCAGCGCCTGGACCTCGGCCAACTGCCGGGAGCGCGTGCTGCGCGGCGGGTCCTGGCGGGGCGGCCTGGCTGATATCACCGACACGGCACGGCTGTTCTACGATCCCGACGTGCGGTACCTGAACAACGGGGTGAGGGTGTTGAGGGAGTTAAATTGAGGGGTGGTTGAATCGGGCCCCCACCCCGACCCTCCCCCGCTGCGCAGGGGAGGGAAATCTCTGCGAAGCGGCGGCAGTCCCCTCCCCTGCGTTAGCGGGGGAGGGTTAGGGTGGGGGCTCAACGAGACACTTCACCCATTCGCCTCGGCGATCTCCTCCAGCGCATTGCGGTCGAGCAGGGTGATCCGCCCGGACTCCATGGCGATCACGCCGTTGCGCTGCCATTCGCCCAGCAGCTTGTTGATGCTCTCCCGCGACACGCCCACCAAGCAACCAAGCTGCTGCTGCGACAGCTTGATGTCCAGCTTCAACCCGCCCGGCGCCGGCTTGCCGAACACGTCGGCCAGCCGCATCAGCGCGCGGGCGAAGCGGGACGATGCTTCCAGGAACAGCGTGTCCTCCAGATGCTCGCTGGTCTGGCGCAGCCGCTTGCACAGGACGGTGATGAGCTGGAGCGCCACCGCCGGACGCTCATTCAGCAGCGGCACGAACTTCGAGCGGTCGAGCACCAGCAGGTCGGTCTCCTCCAGCGCCACGGCGTCGGCGGTCCGCGGCTCGCCATCGAGCAAGGCGATCTCTCCGAACAGACCGCCCTTGTTGATGATGTTCAGCACCAGCTCCTTGCCGTCGGTGGAATGGGAGCAGATCTTCACCCGCCCGCGGATGACCGCCATCATGCTGTCGCCGGGGTCGCCCTTCTGGAAGATGACCGCGCCGGGCCGGAAATAGGCCAGCCGGGCGCTGGCGGCGAGGCGTTGCAGTTCCGGCTTCTCTAGATGCTTCAGCAGGAAATGCCCGGACAGCACCAGTTCCTTGTCGAACGCGATCCGCACCGTCGTCATGGTCGCCCCCATACGGCTCGATGCCGGACAGTGTAGCGGGCGGAGGGCCTGCAACCGCAGCGCCAGAGGCGGTAACGCGCTCGCCCGTCCCTGCCACGTTCTTGCGGGCATAGGGGAGGGGACCGACCAAAGGTGAAACTTGTTCTGTCCAATGGTTCGTGACTACCATCATCGGCAAGGCGTTCGATGTAAGGCGCCGGCCCAGAAAACAGGGACCGCAGAACAGGGAAGGAGACGAGCGTGGACGCCACCACTCCGTCCGCAGACCTATCCAGGCGCACGGCCAACCATGTGCCGCTGACGCCGCTGGACTTCCTGCGCCGCTCCGCGATGGTCTATCCGGACAAGACCGCCGTGGTCTACGGTCCCCTGCGACGGAACTGGGCGGAGGTGGAACGCCGCGCCCGCGCGCTGGCCTCCGCGGTGAGCAGGGCCGGCGTCCAGCCGGGGGAGGTGGTGTCCGTCCTGGCCTTCAACACCCCGGCGATGCTGGAGGCGCATTTCGGCATTCCCGGCGCCGGCGCGGTGCTGAACGCCATCAACACGCGGCTCGACCCGCCCGCCGTCGCCTTTATCCTGGAGCACGCCGAAAGCCGGCTGTTCCTGGTGGACCGCGGCCTGTCCGCGGTGGCCCGCGCCGCGCTGGAGCGCATGGCGGCCCCGCCGCGGGTGGTGTGGATCGACGATCCGGCGGCGCAGGACGCCGACCCGGTGGGCGATCTGGAGTATGAGGATTTCCTCAAGACCGGCGATCCCGAGGCTCCCTGGCGGACGCCGGAGGACGAGTGGGAGACCATCGCGCTCAACTACACCTCCGGCACCACCGGCAACCCCAAGGGCGTGCTGTACCATCACCGCGGCGCCCATCTGAACGCGCTCGGCAACGTCATCACCTTCGGGCTGCGGCCCGACAGCGTCTATCTGTGGACGCTGCCCATGTTCCACTGCAACGGCTGGACCTACCCCTGGGCGGTGACGGCGGTCGGGGCGACCCATGTCTGCCTGCGCACCGTCGACCCGGCGGCGATCTTCCGCCTGATCGCGGAGGAGAAGGTCACCCATCTCTGCGGCGCGCCGGTCGTGCTGACCATGCTGATCCACGCGCCGGACGCGGTGAAACGCGGCTTCGACCATGGCCCGGTGCAGGTGGCGACCGGCGGGGCGGCGCCGCCCAGCGCGGTGATCGCGGGGATGGAGCGGATGGGCTTCCGCCTGACCCACCTCTACGGCATGACGGAATGCTACGGCCCCTCGACCGGCTGCGCGTGGCAGGAGGCATGGGCGGACCTGCCATTGGACGAGCGGGCGGTGAAGATGGCCCGCCAGGGCGTGCCCAACGTCACCATGTCCGAGCAGACCGTGCTCGACCCCGACACCGGCGGCGAAGTGCCCGCCGACGGCGAGACGCTGGGCGAACTGGCGCTGCGCGGCAACACGGTGATGAAGGGGTATCTGAAGAATCCGGCGGCGACCGACGAGGCGCTGCGCGACGGCTGGCTGCACACCGGCGACCTCGCCGTGCTGCATCCCGACCGCTACGTCGAGATCAAGGACCGCGCCAAGGACATCATCATCTCCGGCGGCGAGAATATCGCCTCTCTGGAGGTGGAGGAGGTTCTCTACAAGCACCCCCACGTCATGGAGGCTGCCGTCGTCGCCCGTCCCGACCCGAAATGGGGCGAGAGCCCTTGTGCCTTCGTCACGGTGAAGCCGGGATCGGAGGGGCGGGTGACGGAGGCCGAGATGATCGGCTGGTGCCGCGACCACCTCGCCCATTTCAAGGCGCCTCGGACGGTGGTGTTCGGGGCCTTGCCGAAGACATCGACCGGGAAGATCCAGAAGTTCGTGCTGCGCGAACAGGCGAGGGGGTTGTGAGGGAGTGGTCGCATCGGGCCCCCCTCCCAACCTTCCCCCGCTTCGCAGGGGGAGGAGCCATTCCCTCCCCTGCGAAGCTCTCGCGCAAACCGAAGGTTTGCGCTGACGCGGCAGGCGGACCTTTGGTCCGCCGAGAGCGGGGGAGGGTTAGGGAGGGAGCCCAACGAATGAACCCTAACAACATAAACTCAGGACCCCCATGACCCTCTCCCTCACCAACCGCACCGCCCTCGTCACCGGAGCCTCCGCCGGCCTGGGCCGCCACTTCGCGGGCGTGCTGGCCGCGGCGGGCGCCCGCGTCGCGCTGGCCGCAAGGCGGCATGAGAGCCTGGACGCCGCCGTTGCCGAGATCGAGGTGGCGGGCGGGCAAGCCATCCCCGTTCTGATGGACGTCACCGACGCCGCCTCCGTCCGCAACGGGGTCCGCGAGGCGGCGAGCGCGCTTGGCGGGCTGGACATCCTCGTCAACAACGCCGGGGCCACCGTCGCCAAACCCGCGCTCGACTACGCGGAGGAGGAGTGGGACCGCGTGATCGACACGAACCTGAAGGGCGCCTTCCTCACCGCGCAGGAGACGGCGCGTGTCATGAGGGAGCGGGGGCGGGGCGGGTCGATGGTCAACATCGCCTCGATCCTCGGGCTGCGGGTGGCCGGCCATGTCGTGGCCTACACCGCGTCGAAGGCCGGGCTGGTGCAGATGACCCAGGCGCTCGCCCTGGAATGGGCGCGTTACGGCATCCGAGTCAACGCGCTGGCCCCTGGCTACATGGAGACCGACCTGAACCGCGATTTCCTGGCGACCGACGCCGGGCAGGCGCTGATCCGGCGGGTGCCCCAGCGGCGGCTGGGGCGGCTGGCGGACCTCGACGGGCCGCTGCTGCTGCTCTGCTCCGATGCGTCGGCCTACATGACCGGGGCGGTCGTGCCGGTGGACGGCGGGCATCTGGTCAGCACCTTGTAATCAAGAAGAAACGACGGAGAGGACCCGAACCGATGGATTTCAGCCTGCCCCCGCACATCGAGGAGTTCCGCCGCCGCGTGCGCGCCTTCGTGGAGGAGCGCATCCTGCCGCTGGAAGCGGACCCGGCCTCCTACGACGCGCATGAGAACATCGCGCCCGCCCTGCTGGAGCGCCTGCGCGGGGAGGTGAAGGCCGCCGGGCTGTGGGCGCCGCAAATGCCGACGGAGCGCGGCGGGCAGGGGCTGGGCATCGTCGGCATGGCCGCGGCCTACGAGGAGATGAACCGCTCCATCTTCGGGCCGGTCTGCTTCAACTGCGCCGCCCCCGACGACGGCAACATGCAGCTTCTCAACAAGGTGGCGACCGAGAGGCAGAAGGAGCGCTGGCTCCAGCCCATCGTCGACGGCAAGGTCCGCTCCGCCTTCGTGATGACCGAGCCGCATCCCGGTGGCGGCTCCGATCCCTCGATGATGAAGACGCGGGCGGAGCGGAAGGGCGACCTCTGGGTGATCTCCGGCCACAAATGGTTCATCACCGGGGCGGGCGAGGCGCAGCATTTCATCCTGATCGCCCGCACCTCCGACGACAAGCGCAAGGGGCTGACCGCCTTCCTGTTCGACAAGGACCAACCCGGCTGGGAGATCGTCCGCCGCATCCCGATCATGGGGCCGGAGGAGCATGGCGGCCATTGCGAGCTGCGCTTCGACGGGCTGGAGGTTTCCGACGAGAACGTCCTGATGAACATCGGCGACGGGCTGAAGGCCACGCAGATCCGCCTCGGCCCGGCGCGGCTGACCCATTGCATGCGCTGGACCGGCCTGTCGAAGCGGGCCATGGAGATCGCCGCCGCCTATGTGCGCGAGCGCGAGAGTTTCGGCACCACGCTCGCCGGGCACGAGGGCGTGCAGTGGATGATGGGCGACGTCGCCATGCAGATCGAGATCGGCCGGCTGCTGGTCATGAAGGCGGCGTGGCAGCTCGACCGCGGCGACTTCGCCCGCAAGGAGGTGTCGATGGCCAAGGTCCATGTCGCCGAGACTCTGCACAAGGCGGTGGACACGGCCATCCAGCTCTGCGGGGCCAGGGGCTATTCGAAGGACACGGCGCTGGAGTGGATGTACCGCTACGCCCGGCAGGCCCGGCTGGTGGACGGGGCGTCGGAGGTCCACAAGATGGTCCTGGCGCGGTTCTACATGGACGAGGGTGACGGCTTCTGGGCCTGGGGGTGACGGGATGGGTGCACTGATCGACGGGGAAAGCCGGCCGCGGCTGGAATCGTGGCTGGCCGGGGCGACCGGCGCGACGCGCGTGTCGGTGGCCGACGAAGGCACGCTCGGCGGGGGAGCCATCTCGCTCAACCTCGCGGTGACGCTGGACATTGACGGCGGGCCGCAGGCCGGGCGGCACGCCTGCGTGCTGCGCGCCCAGCCCGGCGGCGGCGCGGCGGCGGCGTCCGGCATGAAGGCCAGCATCTCCAAGGCGCAGGAGTTCGCCGTGCTGCGCGCCGCCTTCGGCGCCGGGGTGGCCGCACCCGAACCCATCGCCGCATGCGGCGACCCGGCGGTTCTCGGCGCCGACTTCTACATCATGCGCCGCGCCGAGGGCATCGGGGCCGGGCACAAGGTGGTCAAGGCCGACCAGCCGCAGCGCGGCCTCGCCCGCGAGCTTGGCCGGCAGCTCGGCCGCCTGCATCGGGCCGGTCCGGACACGCCGGGGCTGGGGGACCTGCCGGTGCCGAACCCGTCTCCGGCGCTGGATTGCGTCCACGCCTACCGCGACTGGCTGGGCGATCTGGCGCTGAGGGATGCCGTGCTGGCCTGGGGCTTGCGCTGGCTGGAGATCCACGCGCCACCGCCGGGCGATCTGGTGCTGTGCCACCGCGACTACCGCACCGGGAACTATCTGGTGAAGGACGGCGGGCTGACCGCCATCCTGGATTGGGAGTTCGCGGGATTCAGCGACCCCATGGAGGATCTCGGCTGGTTCTGCGCCCGCTCCTGGCGGTTCGGGCGCCACGACCGCGAGGCGGGCGGGCTGGCCGGCCGGGAGGATTTCTACGCCGGTTACGAGGAAACCTCGGGCCGCCGGGTGGACCCGCGGGCGGTCGCCTATTGGGAAACCGCGGCCTACATGCGCTGGGCGGCCATCGCGGTCCTCCAGGGGCGCCGCCATACCTCCGGGGAGGAGCCGTCGCTGGAGCTGGCCTTGACCGGGCGGATGCTGCCGGAGATCGAGCTGGATCTGATGCGCCACATCCGCGGGCTGGGACTGACGGCGTCCGCTCCGGCGGCGGTGGAGGCCGAACCGTCCGGCGATGCCGGCGAAGAGAGGGTCGCCTGATGCGCACCAGCCCCGACGCCCAGGAATTGCTGAGCATCGTCGCGGAGACCTTCCGGACCGACCTGCTTCCCCACATCCCGCCGGCCCAGCGCTACACGGCGCTGATGATCGCCAACGCGCTGGGGATCGTGCAGCGTGAACTGGCCGGGGTGGACGAGGCGGGTCACGCCGTGCTGGCGGCGCTGGCCCTGCTTTACGGCGAGGACGCGGACGACAGCCTGTCCGGCGCTGACCTGCGTCAGCGGGTGGAGGCCCTGCAGCACCGCCTGTGCATCGAGATCGCCGCGGGCGACTTCGACCACGACGGCCAGGACGTGCTTATGGAGTGCCTGGAGGAGATCGTCCAGGCCCGGCTGGGCATCACCAACCCGAAGCTGTTGCGGGGGTAGGCCAGGTACCCCTCTCCCGCCATGGGAGAGGGGAGCGAAAGCTGTGGGCGTTACTCCGCGATCGGCTCGTAGAATTCCGGGCCGAAGTCGGCGGCTTGGCGGCTGGTCACGTTGAAGGGCTTCTTCAGGCCGCCGCGGAAATACCGCTTCACCAGATCCTGCCACGTCTCCACCGGGTCCACGCCGCGCTTGGCGCAGAGATGGCCGAACCAGCGGCGCCCGGCGGCGACGTGGGTGATCTCCTCGTCGTGGATGATCTGGAGCAGGGCGGCGCTCTCAGCGTCGCCGAACTCGCGCAGGCGGCGGACGGTTTCCGGGGTCACGTCGAGCCCGCGCGCCTCCAGCACCATCGGCACCACGGCCAGCCGGGCGGCGAGGTCGTGGGCGGTGGTGGTCGCTGCCTGCCACAGCCCGTCATGGGCCGGCAGCTCGCCGTAGCCGGACCCGAGCTGGTTCAGCCGCTCCTCCAGCATCTGGAAATGCCGGGCCTCGTCGTCGGCGACCTGCACCCAGTCGTCGGTGAAGCCCTTCGGCATCCCCTCGCCGACGAAGCGGCACACGATGTCCCAGGCGAGATCGATGGCGTTCAGCTCGATGTGGGCCAGCGCGTGAAGCAGGGCGACGCGGTTCTGCGCGCTGCCGCCGCGCCCGCGCTTGGGCATGTCGCGGGGCAGCATCAGCGGCGGGCGCTCCGGACGGGCGGGGCGCTCCGGCGGGACCAGCGCGCCGAATTCGCTGATGCGTCCGTCGCGCCACGCCGCGGCGTAGTCCCGCGTCAGGCGCACCTTCTCCAGCGGCGCCGCGGTGGTCAGAACCGCGACGGCCGCATCACACAGCGTGGTCACCATCCATACGCAACGAAATGGGGGTTCAGGATGTCGGCCTTGCCGTAGAGGAAGGGCGAGCCGTCGGGCTGCTCCACCCGCCCGCCGGCGGCGGCGAGTATGGCGTGGCCGGCGGCGGTGTCCCATTCGCTGGTCGGGCCGAAGCGGGGGTAGAGGTCGGCCTTGCCGGAAGCCACCGTACAGAACTTCAAGGAACTGCCGCAGGTCACCCGGTTCTTCACCGTGTAGCCGGCCAGAAAGCTCTCCAGTTCGCTGCCGCTGCCGTGGGAGCGGCTGGCGACCACGGTCAGGCCGTCGGGAGGCGGCTTGCGGACCTGGATCGGATAGTCATGGCGGCCTTCCACCCAATGGACGGCGGTGCCCGCTCCGCAGGCGGCGTAGAGATCGCCCGTGGCCGGCGCGTAGACGACCCCCAGAACCGGGCGCCCGCCCTCGATCAGGGCGATGTTGACGGTGAACTCGCCGTTGCGGCTGATGAATTCCTTGGTACCGTCCAGCGGATCGACCAGCCAGAAGCGTCCGCCGGAAATGTCCGGCCGGTGCCCGGCGGCCACGGCCTCCTCCGCCACCACCGGGATGCCGGGGGCGATGTGGTGCAGGGCCGGGGTGATGACGTGCTCGGCGGCCAGATCGGCCTGGGTGACCGGACTGCCGTCGACCTTTGTGGCGGCGTCGATGCCGTCGTTGTAGAAGCGCAGGATCACCTGACCCGCTTCGTGGGCGATGGTCCGCACCTTGGGCAGCAGGCTCGCCGCGGCGGTGTCGGTCATGGGTGGTCCTCCGGTCGGCTGGTGTGCGAACGGCCACCATAGCGCGCCCGGATGCTGGGCTGGAAGGCTGGAAAGGGCGGGAAGGATGGGAGAATGCGGATGAACGGGGGGTGGCGCGCCATGGAAGCGACGGACCTGGACCGTGTGATGGCCATCGCCGAGATCGTGCACCCCGATTACCCGGAAGACCGCGCCGTCTTCGCCGAGCGTCTGGCCCTCTACCCGGAGGGCTGCGCCATGGCGGAGGCGGATGGGCTCGGCATCGGCTACATCGTCATGCATCCGGGGCGGTTGGGCGTTCCGCCGCCGCTCGATTCGCCGCTCGGCACGCTGCCGGAGGCGCCGGATTGCCTCTATCTGCACGACGTCGCCCTGCTGCCCGCGGCGCGGGGGCTGGGGCTGGGTGTCGCGGCGCTGGAGCGCATGGACGCGCTGGCGGTGCGGCAGGGCTTCCGCTGGCTGGCCCTGACGTCAACCCCCGGCGCGCGGGCCTTCTGGGACGCGCAGGGGTTTGTGCCTCGTGACGGTGGGCCGCAAGACGGTAGGGCCGGTCTGGCGGCCAAGCTCGCCTCCTACGGTGGCGGCATGACCTATATGACCAAGCCGGTGAAAGGCTGATCCGGAGGCATTGAATAAATTTTGCCGCAAATCGAATCCATTGCGCCGGGCGCTGATTCGATTTGCGGCAAGTTGTCCGACTCCGGCCGGCGGGTCCGGATGCTATCTTGCGGCGTTCTCCGCACCTCAAGCACGGCCGTTCGCCGGCAGGCCCCCATGCAGCCATCCGCCAGTTTCCCGTGGAAGACCGAATACACGGTTGGAAACGAGTCCATCGACGAACAGCACCGGACGCTTCTGGAACTGGCCGGGCTGCTGCACATGGCGGTGGCGGCGGGGCAGGGCTACAAGATCATCCAAAGCGCCTTCGCCGCCCTGGTGAAGTACACGGATGAGCATTTCACCGCCGAGGAGCGGTTTTGGACCGACGCCAGGAGCGGTGGCGTGGAACAGCACAAGCGGCTGCACCGGCAGATCACCGAAGAGCTGCTGGCGCTGCGGTTCGAGGGGCCGTACGGGGTCGTCTTCTGCACACCCAACGAATTGACCAACTGGGTCGAACACCGCCTGATCGCCCATTTCATCGAAGAGGATCAGGACGTCTACCGCAGCCTGTCCCAAGGCGCCAAGCGGAGGCGGGCCTCCTCCTGACCGCCTTCGGGCGACCGTCGTTTGCGGAACCGGCCCACCGGACCGGCCCCGAGGCCCTCTTCCCCCGGCCTCGATGGACGCCGGAACCGCGCCCGCTCCATCCCGGATGGCCTGCCCCGGAGGCGGGCAGGATGCGGACTGTGAAAAGCACGTTTGCATGAAAACTCGAAGGCAAACGATTGAGTGCAAATGCATTCAAATAAAATAGTTTTATTATGAAAATTATCACCGCTATTGTTTTTTGAATGCTCCGACCATTCCTAAATAAATATGAATGAATGCAATTCGTGAATTCATGAATTGCATCGTCATGGTTGGCGTTCGCGTCAATGCCATGCGGAGGTTGGGGTGTTTTGCCAACCGCGAGGGAACGCCATGTCTGAACTTTACCTGCTTCCGCCGTCCACGTCCGTGGCCTATCCGTCCAGCCTTCCGTCGGGCACGGTGAAGCTGTACGCCGATCAGAACTGGAGCAGCGACAATCTGACCATCACCACCTCGGGCGCGATCGAAGGCGTCCAGAGTTCCTTCGCCGGGACCAACCTGAACGACCGGACCACCTGGGTCGCCTTCAACCTGCCGGAGGGGGTCGTCCTGACCCTGCTGGAGCACAAGACCACCCCGCCCGCCGGCCAGCCCTACAGCTTCAACGGCTGCGGGCGTTGCGTCGATCTGATCGGCAACGGGAAGACGCAAACGGTCGACGTCGAGAAGCTCGGCGCCAACGACTGCCTGTCCGCCTACATCTGGCGCAACGTGGATCTGAACACCGGCGTCTTCCAGCTGTTCGACGGGCTGAACTATGCCGACAACCGCAACACCTTCTTCCTGTGCGAATGGCCGATGGGTTCGGTGCTGTCGCTGGTGGGCTGGTACATCTGCGACCGGGCGGCGTCGATCTATTTCGGCGGGCTGACCGCCCAGCAGGTGGCGCTGTACGACGGCGGCCAGGCCGAAGGAGAAACCCTGTCCGTCGCCGGCTGGCTGAGCATGGACGGCATTCCGGACCTGCGCAGCTATTCCTTCGTCGACAAGGAGGCCTCGTGGCGATGGGATCTGCTGCCTCCGGCCCATTCGGAGGTCGATCCCTTCACGATCACCTCGCCGGTCCCCACCAGCCCGTCGAGCAGCATCAGCAGTTCCATCTCCGGCACCAACGAGGGGGCGGCGACGATCACCGACACGGTGTCGGTGACCAGCGGGAAATCACAGTCCCTGACGCTGTCGGTCACCGATTCCCACACGATCGGTTATGTCCAGGAGGTGCGCTTCACCTACGGGATCGGTCTGACCGGCGAGGTCGAGGTCGGTTGCACCTTCTCCATGTCCTACACCTACACGGGCACGAAGGAGACCTCGGTCACCAATTACTACGATCTGTCGGTCAGCCAGATGGTCGAGATCCCGGCCGACTGCCGCTACAGCTCGACGATGACGATCCTGATGGCCGAAATCCCGCCGACCTCCTACAGCACGCCGGCGGTCTTCTACTACACCCAGCCGGTGCCCGGTTCGACCTACGATCCGGCGATGAGCGCCGAACTCGGCAAGACGGTCTACGCGCTGCGCCAGACGGTGACGGGCTACGTCAACGGCGGCGTCTCGGTGGACGTCCGGAGCAGCACGGAAACCCAGCCGCTGACCGTCGCGACGCTGGCCGACGCCTGACGCCGGCACCGCCCGCGACGCGGGTCCGCCATCGCAGGTTTCACGTCCAACGTTGCCTTTGCCGTGGAACGGACCCAACTCTAACTGGTTTATGATGTGGCGCGGCTGCCGGATGGGCGCGGGATTCCCCGCCCGTCCGGCGACCCCGCTCCACCAGACCAGCGGAGCGACGGGGCGGTATGAAGAACTCGGACAATGGCCGGATCGATCGGAACGACACGCTCTGGTACAAGGACGCGGTCATCTATCAGCTTCATGTGAAGGCGTTCTTCGACGCCGACAACGACGGCATCGGCGACATCGCCGGCCTGACGCAGAAGCTCGACTACATCCAGGAGCTTGGCGTCACCACGCTGTGGCTGTTGCCCTTCTACCCCTCGCCGCTGCGCGACGACGGCTACGACATCGCCGATTACAAGGCGGTCAACCCGTCCTACGGCAATCTCCAGGACTTCAAGCGGTTCCTGCGCGAATGCCATGACCGCGGCCTGCGCGTCATCACCGAGCTGGTCATCAACCACACCTCCGACCAGCACCCGTGGTTCCAGCGCGCCCGTCAGGCCAAGCCGGGATCGAACCACCGCAATTTCTACGTCTGGTCCGACACCGACCAGAAGTACCAGGGCACCCGCATCATCTTCTGCGACACGGAAAAGTCCAACTGGACCTGGGATTCCGAGGCGCAGGCCTATTTTTGGCACCGCTTCTACTCGCACCAGCCCGACCTGAACTTCGACAACCCAAAGGTTCTTCAGGAGGTGCTGAACGTGATGCGCTTCTGGCTGGACATGGGGGTGGACGGGCTGCGGCTCGACGCCGTGCCCTACCTGAAGGAGCGCGAGGGCACCAACAACGAGAACCTGCCGGAGACCCACGACGTCTTGAAGGCCATCCGCACGGAGATCGACAAGGGCTACGGCGACCGCATGCTGCTGGCCGAGGCGAACCAGTGGCCGGAGGACGTGCTGCCCTATTTCGGCGACCTGGAGAAGGGCGGCGACGAATGCCACATGGCCTTCCACTTCCCGCTGATGCCGCGCATCTACATGGCCGTCGCCATGGAGGACCGGCACCCCATCGCCGACATCATGCGCCAGACGCCGGACATCCCGGACGAGTGCCAGTGGGCCATCTTCCTGCGCAACCATGACGAGCTGACGCTGGAGATGGTCACCGACCGGGAGCGGGACTATCTTTGGGACTTCTACGCCGCCGACCGGCGCATGCGCATCAACCTGGGCATCCGGCGGCGCCTCGCCCCGCTGCTCCAGAACGACCGCCGCAAGATCGAGTTGCTGAAGAGCCTGCTGCTGTCCATGCCGGGCACGCCGGTGCTCTACTACGGCGACGAGATCGGCATGGGCGACAACATCTATCTCGGCGACCGCGACGGCGTGCGCACGCCGATGCAGTGGTCGCCCGACCGCAACGGCGGCTTCTCCCGCGCCGACCCGGCGCGGCTGTATCTCCCGGCGATCCAGGACCCCATCTACGGCTTCCAGGCCATCAATGTCGAGGCGCAGCAGCGCAGCCCGTCGTCACTCCTCAACTGGATGAAGCGGCTGATCGCCGTGCGCCAGCAGCACAAGGCGTTCGGGCGCGGCAGCTTCCAGCTTCTCTATCCGGGCAACCGCAAGGTCTTGGCCTATCTGCGCTGCCATTCGACGGAGGAGGGCGACGAGGTCATCCTCTGCGTGGCCAACCTGTCCCGTTCCGCCCAGGCGGTGGAGCTGGACCTGAAACAGTTCCGCGGCCGCGTGCCGGTGGAGATGCTGGGCCGCACGGTCTTCCCGCCGGTCGGCGATCTGCCCTACCTGCTGACCATCCCCGCCTACGGCTTCTACTGGTTCGCCCTGGCCGCCGAGGCGGCGCTGCCGTCCTGGCACGAGACGATGCCGGAGCCGGTACCCGACCTGCTGACCATCGTCATGCGCGACGGCTGGAAAAGCCTGATCAGCGGGCGCGCGGAGGCGGAACTGGCGCGCGACATCCTGCAGGCCTATCTGCCGCAGCAACGCTGGTTCGCCGCCAAGGACCGCCGGATCGAGCGCGCGCATGTCCCGGTGTCCGCGCGGCTGAACGGGCCGGGCGACGGCTTCATGCTGCTCCACACCGACGTCGAGCTTTCCGGTGGCGGCACGCAGTCCTACTTCCTGCCGCTCGCCATGAGCTGGGAGGAGAACGCCGGCAACACCGGCTGGCCGCTGCTCCCCTTCACGCTGGCCAAGGCCCGGCGCGGCCCGCGCACTGGCGCCATCTACGACGCCATGCAGGCCGACGCCTTCACCCGCAGCCTGCTGACCGCTCTGCGCGAGGGGCGGGAGATTCCGGCGTCGCATGGGCATCTGCGCTTCTCGCCCACGGCCTGCATGGCCGACCTCGTGGTGGACGACGAGACGGAGATCCGCCGCCTGGGTGTGGAGCAGAGCAACAGCTCCATCCTGGTCGGCAGCCAGGCCGTGCTGAAGGCGTTCCGCCGCCTGACCCCCGGCGCCCATCCGGAGCTGGAGGTCGGACGCTTCCTGACCGAGGTGGCGGGCTTCCAGAACACGCCGCCGCTGCTCGGCTCCGTCGAGCATGTGGCGGAGGACGGCACGCCGACCGCTTTGTTCGTTCTCCAGGGCTTCGTTCGCAATCAGGGCGACGGCTGGAGCAGCACCGTCGATTCGCTGGTGCGCGACCTGGACGACATCCGTCTCGGCCTGTCCCACGACCCGGAGGAGCCGACCGAGGGCGAACCCTTCGGCATGCACGCCGCCATGATGGCGACGCTCGGCCAGCGCACGGCGGAACTCCACTGCGCGCTGGCGAAGCGGACCGGCGATGCCGCCTTCGATCCGGAACCGGTCACCGCCGACGACCTGAAGGGCTGGGGCGAGGCCGCCCGCCGTCAGGCCGAGGCCGCCTTCGCCGCGCTGCCCGGCGCGCTGGACCGTCTGGCCCCCGCCGTGCGGGAACAGGCGGAGTCCCTGCTGGCCCGCCGCACCGACGTGATGAACCGGCTGGCCGAGCTGGCCGACACGCCGCCGCAGGGCGACAAGACGCGCATCCACGGCGACTATCACCTGGGGCAGGTGCTGCGCGCCCAGAACGACTGGTACATCATCGATTTCGAGGGCGAGCCGGCGAAGTCGCTGGAGGAGCGCCGGGCCAAGCACAGCCCGCTGCGCGACGTGGCGGGGATGCTGCGCTCCTTCAACTACGCCACCTGGGCGGCGCTGTTCCGGATCGACGAGACGGGCGCGCTGGAGGAAGCCGGCGCGGTGATGGAGGCGGCGCTCGATTGGGAGCGGCGCAGCGTGCAGAGCTTCCTGGAGGCCTACCGCGCCGCCATGGCGGCCTGCCCGGACGTGCCGGACGGAACCGCCGCCGACCGCCGCCTGCTGGCGCTGTTCCTGATGGAGAAGGCGCTCTACGAAATCGCCTACGAGGCTGCCAACCGGCCGAACTGGATCGGCATTCCGGTGAAGGGCGTGCTGGGGCTTCTGGACGGCGAATCCTGAGGCGAAACCCAATGGGCGACATAGGACGCCGCGGGCGTGGTGTGACAAACGCCCCGGCGCTATGTTCACACCCCAGGAACGAGCAAGGGTAAGGGGAAAGTCAGCCGATGCCGAACGACATCCGAACGGGAAACCGTGCCAAGGCGCAGGAAGCGTCGCCGAAGGCCGTGTCGCCGTTGAGCGGCGGCATCGAGGCCATCGTCCGCGCCGACCACGGCGATCCCTTCGCGATCCTGGGCATGCACCAGACCGGAAAGGATCAGCCCGTCGAGGTCCGCGCCTTCATCCCCGGCGCGGAAAAGCTGTGGGTGGTCGACAGCGCGTCCGGCGATCCGGCGGGCGAGGCGGACAAGGTCCACGACGAGGGCTTCTTCGTCGCCGTCCTGCGCGACCGCAAGGAGCGCTTCCGCTACCGCCTGCGCGTCCAGTTCCCGCTGGCCACGGTGGAGTTCGAGGATGCCTACCGCTTCTGGTCCGTCCTGGGCGAGCTGGACATCCATCTGCTCGCCGAGGGCACGCACCTCAAGAGCTTCGAGCGGCTGGGCGCCCACCCGCGGGAGATCGACGGAGTGGCCGGCGTTGCCTTCGCCGTCTGGGCGCCCAACGCGCGGCGGGTCAGCGTGGTCGGCGACTTCTGCGACTGGGACGGGCGGCGCCTGCCGATGCGCAAGCGGATGGAAGCCGGCGTGTGGGAAATCTTCGTGCCCCACGCCACCGTCGGCCAGCGCTACAAGTTCGAGATCAAGGGGGCGGGCGGCGATCTGCTGCCGCTGAAGTCCGATCCCTACGCCTTCCAGGCCGAGTTCCGTCCCCAGACCGCCTCCGTGGTGCACGGTCTGCCGTCCTACGACTGGCAGGACGCCGAGTGGCAGCAGACCCGCTCCGCCAGCGCCGACCTGACCGCGCCGATCTCCATCTACGAGGTCCATCTCGGGTCCTGGGCGCGGGTGCCGGAGGAGGGCGACCGCTTCCTGACCTACCGCGAACTGGCCGAACGGCTGGTGCCCTATGTGAAGGATCTCGGCTTCACCCACATCGAGCTGCTGCCGATCACCGAGCATCCCTTCGACGGCTCCTGGGGTTACCAGCCGATCGGCATGTACGCGCCGACCAGCCGTCATGGCACGCCGGAGGACTTCAAGCATTTCGTGGACGCCTGTCACGCGGCGGGGATCGGGGTGCTGCTCGACTGGGTGCCCGGCCACTTCCCGACCGACCCGCACGGGCTGGGCTGGTTCGACGGCACGCACCTGTACGAGCATTCCGATCCGCGCCAGGGCTATCATCAGGACTGGAACACGCTGATCTACAATTTCGGCCGGACGGAGGTGCAGAACTTCCTGCTGGGCAACGCGCTGTTCTGGCTGGAGCATTACCGGCTGGACGGGCTGCGGGTCGATGCCGTGGCCTCCATGCTCTACCTCGACTACAGCCGCAAGGCCGGCGAGTGGGTCCCCAACCGCTTCGGCGGGCGCGAGAACCTGGAATCCATCGCCTTCCTGAAGCGGATGAACGAGCTGACCTACGGCCATCATCAGGGGATCATGACGGTGGCCGAGGAATCCACGGCTTGGCCGGCGGTGTCGCGGCCCGTCTATCTCGGCGGGTTGGGCTTCGGCTACAAGTGGAACATGGGCTGGATGCACGACACGCTGGAGTACATGGCGAAGGATCCCATCCACCGCCGTTACCACCACCACCAGCTCACCTTCGGCCTGATC
Source organism: Azospirillum aestuarii (assembly GCF_016632405.1). Classification (NCBI taxonomy): domain Bacteria; kingdom Pseudomonadati; phylum Pseudomonadota; class Alphaproteobacteria; order Rhodospirillales; family Azospirillaceae; genus Azospirillum; species Azospirillum aestuarii. The sequence goes on along the minus strand of NZ_JAEPIV010000005.1, from coordinate 147,149 downwards.
TACCAGTTCTCGGAAAACTTCGTGCTGCCGCTCAGCCACGACGAGGTGGTGCACGGCAAGGGCTCGCTGATCAACAAGATGCCGGGCGACGACTGGCAGAAATTCGCCAACCTGCGCGCCTATTACGGCTTCATGTTCGCCCATCCCGGCAAGAAGCTGCTGTTCATGGGCGGCGAGTTCGGCCAGTGGCGCGAGTGGAGCGAGGCGCGCAGCCTGGATTGGCACCTGCTGGAGGAGCCGCTGCACCAGGGGCTTCACGCGCTGGTGCGCGACCTGAACCGGATGTACCGCGGTCTGAAGCCGCTGCACCAGACCGATTGCGATCCGGCTGGCTTCGAATGGATCGAGGCCAACGACAGCGACAACTCCATCCTCGCCTTCCTGCGCAAGAGCGGGGAGGACCCGGAGCACCATGTGGTCGTGGTGTGCAACTTCACGCCGCTGCCGCGCGATGGCTACCGCGTCGGCGTGACCCTGCCGGGGCGGTACGAGGAGGTGCTGAACACCGACGCCCCGGAATACGGCGGCAGCGGCGTCGGCAACGCCGGCGGCGTGGCGAGCGAGGAGACGGAATGGCATGGCCGTCCGCATTCCATCTGCCTGACCCTGCCGCCGCTGGGCACGCTGGTGCTGGAGCGCAAGGCGGGGTAGGGGCGCCGCCGTCTCGTCCCAGCGGGCACCCTTGACGGGCGCTGCGTGCCTCCTCTTTATTGACTTGGCTATCCCGCACAGGCTCCGGGTGGACGAGCGTCCGGGGGGACGATCATGACGATGAGGAACCGGCCGCCGTCCGTCGAAGAGGTGGTGCGCATCCTACGCAGCCACAGCGCTGACCTGCGTCGGCGCGGTGTTCTGCATGCCGCCGTCTTCGGGTCGGTGGCGCGCGGCGAGGCCCGGCCCGACAGCGACATCGACATCGTGATTGATCTGGACCCCGGTCGGCCCATGGGTCTGTTCGAGTACACGCGGGTGACGCTCGACATCGGTGACCTGTTCGACCGGCCAACGGATGTGGTGGTGCGGAAGAATCTGAAGCCCGCCCTTCGGGACAGCGTGGCGGGGGAGGCGGTGCATGCCTTCTAGGTCGCCGCAGCGGCGGCTGGAGGACATCGTCCAGAACATCGATGCCATTGCCCGATTCGTTTCCGGAATGGGTTTCGAGGATTTTCTGGCCGATCAGAAGACCAGCTACGCCGTGCTGCGCGCTCTCGAAATCATTTCGGAAGCCTCTCGGCGCATCCCCGATGACGTCAGACAGCGCCATCCCGAAATCGATTGGCGGGCCATAGCCGGTGCCGGTAACATCTACCGGCACGATTACGACAACGTGGACGACGCTCTTACGTGGCACACCATTCAACACGAACTTTCGCCGCTGAGGGCTGTGGTCGTCGCGGAATTGATGCGGATCGAAGGGAACCGGCCATGACGGTCCCACAAGACGGGATCGTCGTCTGATGTCCATCTCCACCGCCACGCGCACCGCCGTTTGGCCCGGCAAGCCCTATCCGTTGGGGGCGAACTGGGACGGGTTCGGGGTCAATTTCGCCCTGTTCTCCGCCCACGCCGAGAAGGTCGAGCTGTGCCTGTTCGACCAGACCGGCCAGCGGGAGGTCGAGCGGGTCGTCCTGCCGGAGCACACCGACGAGGTCTGGCACGGCTATCTGCCGGAGGCCCGGCCGGGCCTGCTCTACGGCTACCGCGTCCATGGCCCCTACGAGCCGTTGGCGGGGCACCGCTTCAACCCGAACAAGCTGCTGCTCGATCCCTACGCCAAGGCGCTGTTCGGGCCGTTCCGCTGGTCGGACGCCCATTACGGCTACCGCGTCGGCTCGACGCGCGAGGATTTGTCCTTCGACCGGCGCGACAACGCCCGCGGCATGCCGAAATGCCGGGTGGTCGACCGCGCCTTCACCTGGGGGCATGACCGGCATCCGGCGGTTCCCTGGTCGGACACGGTGATCTACGAGACTCATGTCGGCGGCTTCACCATGCGCCATCCGGAGGTACCGGCCCCGCTGCGCGGCACCTTCGCCGGCATGTCCACCCACGCGGTGATTGACTATCTGAGGGCGCTGGGCATCACCTCGGTGGAGTTCCTGCCGGTGCAGTCCTTCGCTGACGACCGGCATCTGGTCGGGCAGGGCTTGCGCAACTACTGGGGCTACAACAGCATCGGCTTCTTCGCGCCCGAGCCGCGCTACATGACCACCGGCGTTCTGTCGGAGTTCAAGACCATGGTCGCCCGCCTGCACGAAGCGGGGATCGAGGTCATCCTCGACGTGGTCTACAACCACACGGGCGAGGGCAACCATCTCGGCCCGACCCTGTCCTTCAAGGGCATCGACAACCTCAGCTACTACCGGCTGCTGCCCGACAACCCGCGCTTCTACATCAATGATACCGGCACCGGGAACACCCTGAATCTCAGCCACCCGCGCGTGCTCCAGCTGGTCATGGACAGCTTGCGCTACTGGGTGACGGAGATGCATGTCGACGGCTTCCGCTTCGACCTCGCCACCGTGCTGGCGCGGGAGCCCTACGGGTTCGACCCCGGTTCGGGCTTCCTCGACGCGGTGCGGCAGGACCCGGCGCTGGCCGACGTGAAGCTGATCGCCGAGCCGTGGGACGTCGGTCCCGGCGGCTATCAGGTCGGCAACTTTCCGCCGGGCTGGGCGGAGTGGAACGACCGCTACCGCGACACGGTGCGCCGCTACTGGCGCGGCGACGACGGCATGCTTCCGGAGCTGGCGGGACGCATCGCCGGCTCGTCGGACCTGTTCGAGAAGCGTGGACGGCGGCCCTGGTCGTCGGTGAACTTCGTCACGGCGCATGACGGCTTCACCCTGCACGATCTCGTTTCCTTCAATGACAAGCACAATTGGGCCAACGGCGAGGACAACCGCGACGGCCATTCCGCCAACCATTCCTGGAACCACGGGGTGGAGGGCGAGACCGACGACCCGGCGATCCGCGAGGCCCGCGCGAAGCAGAAGCGCAATCTGCTGGCCACCCTGTTCCTGTCTCAGGGCACGCCGATGATGCTGGCCGGCGACGAGATTGGCCACAGCCAGAAGGGCAACAACAACGCCTATTGCCAGGACAACGAGACCTCGTGGCTGGATTGGGCGCGGCTGAAGGGCGAGGGCGGGCCGATGCTGGCCTTCGTCAAGCGGCTGATCGCGCTTCGCAAGGCGCATCCGGTGCTGCGCCGCCCGGTCTTCCTGCACGGACGGCGGATCTCGCCGAACGGATTGAAGGACATCGTCTGGTACACGCCGCAGGGGGTGGAAAAGTCGGCGGAGGATTGGCGCAACGGCCATGCGCGCTGCATCATGCTGCTGCTGAATGGCCATGCCGGAACCTACACCGGGGTGGACGGGGCGCCGCAGGACGACGGGGTGCTGCTGATCGTGCTGAACGCCCACACCGACACGGTCAACGTCACCCTGCCGGAGGTGCCCGACGCGCGCGGCTGGCGCTGCGTGCTCGACACCCGCGTGGCGGACGGAGCCGGCGACGGGCGGATGCAGCTCGCCGGGCGGACGATGCCGGTGGACGGGCGGACCGCGCTGGTGTTCGTGCAGGTTGATTCGCCTGGCCGTTGATGCGGGTCAATAGGCGGTCTTTTCCGCCTGTGCTAACGTCCAGGCCGGGGATGGCCTTTCCACCTCCGGTTTCCGCGGAACCCACGCATGCCCGACTACGACTACTCCCTGGTTGATGCCGCCATCATCGACACGCAGTCCAACACCCAGCGCGTCCTGCGCGAGGTGCTGGCGCGGCTGGGGATGAAGCGGGCGGAGGCCTACGGCTCGGTCCGGGACGCGGTGGACATGGCGACGGCGGCTACGCCCGACCTGATCCTGCTGGACATCGATGGAGAGGAGGCGGAGGCGTTGCGCCTCATCCGCCGTCTGCGCAACGAGCCGGACACCCGCAATCCCTACGCCTGCATCGTCGCCACGACGTGGCAACCGACGCCGCTTCTGGTCATGCGCGTCACCAATGCCGGGGCCGACGACCTGCTGGTGAAGCCCGTCTCGCCCAAGCAGGTGCAGGACCGGCTGGCCGCCCTGATCGAATCGCGCAAGAAATTCGTGGTGACCGCCGACTACACCGGCCCCGACCGGCGCAAGTCGCCGCGCGAGGGCGCCCAGGTGCCGCTGCTCGACGCGCCGAACACGCTGCGGCTGAAGGCCACCAACCGCTGGGCGCACATCAACGCCCGGCAGCTCATGGCCGAGGCCAACCACTTCGTCAACGAGCAGAAGCTGCTGCGCATCAGCGTCCAGGTCGCCTTCCTGATCGAATTCGCCGCCACCGGCCTGACCGCCCGTCCGCCGGAGCGCATGGCGGTGGACCATCTGGCCCGCGTCCCGGCCTTCCTGGACGACCTGCTGCGCCGCCTCGACGACCTGGGTGAGCCGGGGCCGGCGGAGTCCGTCACCAAGTCCTTGAAGATGATGGCGGAGCGCTTGCGCCTCCAGGCCGAATCGGGCGCCGTCGCGGCGGAGGAGGTGGAGCGCGTCCGTACGCTCGCCCGTGATCTGATGCAGGCGGTGGATGCGAACCGCTCCCTGGAGGCCATGATGGCCGAGGTAGCCGCCGCGGTGACCGGCTATCGTGCCCGTCTGGAGCAGATGGCGCAGGCCAAGGCGGAGGCCGCGCGGGCCGCGACGGCGGTGCCCGCAGCGAACGGCGATGCCGCGAAAGAGACGGTCGGGCCGTGATCCCGCAAATGGTGAGCCGCTGAAGGCGAAGGCCGGATCATCCAAGGTTGCGGCGCGTTGTCACCCTTGCCCCGTCGCCGCGCGCGAAAGCGTTGCGGTCAATATGAAAATTCGAATGTTCGGGGCTGGACGGAACCGGCCCGACGCGCAATGCTCGCGCGCAGGCCGTTGCGGCCAGGATGACGCCACCAAGACGCTACGACCGACAAACGCGGGGACCCCTGAATGAGCGATCTCGACCGGCTTGCCGAACGGCTTGGCATCGAGCCCTTCTACCACGACATCTGGGGCAACCGGCGCGAGACCTCCGACGCGACGAAGCGGGCTCTGGCCGCCGCCATGGGCTATCCCGCCGGCAGCGGCGAGGAACTGGCGGGGAGCCTGCACGCGGTGGAGGACCGGTCGTGGCGGCGCATGCTGCCCCCCGTCCTGGTGATCGACGAGGGCGCGCCGCTCAGCCTCGCCCTGGCCGTTCCGGCCGGGCTGGAGGACGCCGAGCTGACCTGGACGCTGACCGAAGAGGGCGGACTTGCCCACCGCGCGTCGCTGCGCGTCGGCAACCTGCCGCTGGCCGAGCAGCGCGTGCTCGACGGCGTGGCCTACGAGCGGCGGACGGTGTCCACCCGCCTGCCGCCAACCCTGCCGCTCGGCTATCACCGGCTGTCGGTGGTGATCCGGCCCCAGGGCATGGGCGGCACGCTGGAGGGCGGCACGGTGCTGATCGTCGCGCCGCAGCGCTGCCTGACGGTGGAGGATGTGGTGCCCGGCGGGCGGACCTGGGGCATCGGCCTGCAGCTCTACGCGCTGAAGAGCAGCGACGATTGGGGCATCGGCGACTTCGACGACCTCGGGCGCTTCGCCGAGACAGCGGCGGGGCTCGGGGCTGGACTGGTCGGGCTGAACCCGCTGCACGCCCTATTCCCGGCCGACCCCAACCACATCGGCCCCTATTCGCCGGGCAGCCGGACCTTTCTCAACATCCTCTACATCGACGTGGAGCGGGTGCCGGAACTGGCGGCCACGCCCCAGGCGCAGGCTCTCATCGCGTCGGAGGAGTTTCGGCAGCGGTTGGCCGCCGCACGGGCGACGGAGCTGGTGGACTATCCCGCCGTGTCCGCCCTGAAGATGCCGGTTCTGGAGGCGCTGCACGCCACCTTCCGCGCGCTCGGCGAGAGCGACGCGCGGCGCGAGGCGTTCGAGACGTTCCGGCGCGAGATGGGCGAGCCGCTGCGCCGCCACGCCGTGTTCGAGGCGCTGCACGAGCATTTCTACCGCCGCGACCCGTCCCAGTGGATGTGGCGGACCTGGCCGCCGGCCTTCCAGCACCCGGACAGCCCCGAGGTCCAGGCCTTCGCCGCCGAGCAGGCCGATCGGGTGGGTTTCTTCGAGTATCTGCAATGGGAGGCCGACCGCCAGCTGGGCACGGCGGCGGAGCGCGGGCGGCGGGCCGGGTTGCCCATCGGCTTCTACCGCGACCTCGCCGTGGCGGCGCATCCCGGCGGGGCGGCGGCCTGGGGCGAGTCGGACATTCTGGTGCAGGGCGCCAACGTCGGCGCACCGCCGGATCAGTTCAACATGAAAGGGCAGAATTGGGGCCTCGCCCCGCTGTCGCCGGTGGGCTTGCGGGAATCGGCCTATGGCAGCTTCATCGCCATGCTGCGCGCCAACATGCGCCACGCCGGGGCGCTGCGCATCGACCATGTGATGGCGCTGCAGCACCTGTTCTGGATTCCGGCGGACGGCAGCGACGGCGCCTATGTCGAGTACCCGTTCGAGGACCTGCTGCGGATCATCGCGCTGGAAAGCCGGCGCAACCGCTGCATCGTCATCGGCGAGGATCTCGGCACCGTGCCGGAGGGCTTCCGCCCGGCGCTGGAGCGGGCCGGCATCCTCAGCTACCGCGTGCTGTATTTCGAGCGCAGCGCCGACGGCGGATTCAAGGCGCCTCAGGAGTATCCCGCCGGGGCCATGGTCACGGTGACCACCCACGACCTCGCCACCTTCAAGGGCTTCTGGACCAACCGGGACCTCGACTGGCGCGCCCGGCTCGACCTCTATCCCGACGAGGCCGCGCGGAACAAGGACGTCTGGGATCGTGGCGTGGACCGCTGGTGGATGCTCCAGGCGCTGGAACGGGAAGGGCTGCGCCCGGTCCGCTACCCGAACAACGAGGGTTCGCAACCCTTCTCGCGCGAGCTGATGGAGGCGGTGCACCGTTACCTCGCCCGCTCGCCGGGCCGCATCGCCATGGTGCAGATCGAGGACGCGCTGGGGGAGGTGGAGCAACCGAACCTTCCGGGCACCGTCGACCAACATCCGAACTGGCGCCGCCGCCTGGGCGTGCCGGTCGAGGCGATGGCCGAGAACGAGGGACTGCGCCGGCTGGCCGAGGCGGTCCGCAGCGAACGGCCTTGAAGCCAGCCGAACCGGAAGCCGATTGCCATCCCGCGCTATTGGCTTACACTTCCATTCAGTCGTCGGGCAAAAGAACAGGCGCCGCGCGCAACGTCGTGCGGCCAATCAAGACGGAGGGGTAGATGAAAGGTGATCCGAAGGTTATCCGGCACCTCAACACGATTCTGACGAACGAGCTGACCGCCATCAACCAGTATTTCCTGCACGCCCGCATGTTGAAGAACTGGGGCCTGCACCGGCTGGCGCACAAGGTCTACGAGGAATCCATCGGCGAGATGAAGCACGCCGACAAGCTGATTGAGCGCATCCTGTTCCTGGAAGGGCTTCCCAACCTCCAGGACCTGCACAAGCTGAAGATCGGCGAGGATCTTCCGGAGATGTTCACCGCCGACCTCGGCATCGAGAGCCACAACCGGGGCAATCTGCTGGAGGCCATCGCCGACTGCGACGCGGTGCGCGACTATCAGAGCCGCGAGATCTTCCGGGAGATCCTGGAGGACACCGAAGAGCACATCGACTGGCTGGAAACCCAGCTCGACCTGATCCAGCGCGTGGGCCTGACCGCCTACCAGCAGGAGCAGATCTACGGCGAAGACTCCTCGTCCTAAGCGAAGGGGTGCGATCCGCCGCCTAGACGGACATCCTTGCCGACGTCCCGGCCGCATAGGCCGCGGCGTCGGCCTTGCGGTAGGCGGTGATGGCGGCGGACCAGGGTTCGATGTGCAGGCCGCTGCCCATCGCGTCCTGATGAATGCTCTGCGCGATGAAGCCGGCGTTCGGCGTCGCGCTCAGGCGCGGCGGCGCGCCGGTCACCGGCCCGTCGCTGGCCTCCGCGTCGTCCAGCGCAAATCGGGATGAGGAACCGGAACGGCGGGCGCGGTTGCCTTCCGCTCCGCCCAATTCCGTCCGGTTTCCGCTTTTCAGCGCATCGTCGGTGGCCGAAACATCGTCGGATCGCCGGCGTTCCGGCTCCCCCGGCACGCGCCGGATCGGCTGCACCGCGATGGCTTCGCTGGCCAGCATCTGACGAAGCCGACCCATCCCGGACAGGGGCTGCGCGTTCGACGGCGATGATAGGGACGGGATGCTGGACACGGGAGCGCGGCGGGTTGTGGGTGAGCCTGATCCCGCATGGTATCAGCGCAAAGCTTCCCGATGCCTTAAAAAATTCGGGCAGGGGCGCGGCGCCGTGGTGGCCGTCCATCCGACGGCGCCGAGGGGTTCCCTTCGAAGGGCTTAAGCCCCCTTGCGGCCCCGGACGTTGCGGCGGACGACCGATTGCGCCTCCACGACCAGATCGCTGCCGCCGAGGATGCGGGTGAACAGCGCCTTGACGGTCGCCCGGCCATGCACTGTCAGCACGCCGCTGTTCGTATCGTCCTCGATCCTCAGCGCCGCGGCGTGGGCGCCGAGAAAGCTCTTGGAAAAGGCGTTGTCGAAGAAGGTGCGGATGTGGCCGTCGCGCTGGTCGTCGAACATGACCCGCCCGCCGGCCAGAGCGGCCGCGTCCACCGCCTGCGCCAAGCGTGCTTGCACCGCATAGCCGCGCACCGTCTCCATGGTGTAGCCGGCGCCCACCGCCAGGGGGAGGCCGAGCGCGACAATCAACGCCAGCGCCAGCCTGCGCCCGGACCGCCGTTCCTGCCGATGCTGGAGCGCGTAAGGGTGGTAAACCATCACCATCGCCGGACCCAAAAAATGTGAAGGAGAGCACAAGACCAAATCTGCCGGTTTTGCCTTAATGAGCGATTAACGGCGGCCCAATAAGTCTTTGAATGTTTAAAGGCGCGATAACGAGAGCGGGTATTTGTTCGCGCTTTCTCTCATTATTATTTTGAGTTGGGTAAGCCTTTTGATTGTTATTGGGGTAAAATGGTTCGAAATTCGTACTAAATTCTCTGAGTGGGCCTGCATGGCGAGGCCGTCGGAGACCATAAGGAATTCGCGCCGCATCGTAAGGGGGAAAAAGGAAGGATCGGCCATGCGGCTGGGCGATGCGTCGAAAGGATGCGGGAATAAAGCCGTCCGTCCCGGCGTCCACGAACCACCACGGTCTGAACAACAAGGCAGGGGAGGGCACCCATGGTTCGCACCATCTTTGGGGCTGGTATCGGCGCTGCGATTTCGGCGGCTGTTCTGCTGACGGCGGCACCGGCATCGGCGCAGACATCCGGGGGTTCGACGGGCATGAGCTTCTTCATCACCAGCGTCGGATCGGGGAAGGGCGCCGATCTGGGTGGGCTGGAGGGGGCGGACCGCCATTGCCGGCAACTGGCGCAGGCCGTCGGGGCGGGGAACCGCGACTGGAAGGCCTACCTGTCCACCCAGGCGGCGGATGGCCGGCCGGCGGTGAACGCCCGCGACCGCATCGGCGCTGGCCCCTGGCAGAACGTGAAAGGACAGGTGATCGCCCGCAGCGTGGAAGATCTTCACACCACAAACGGTCTGACCAAGCAGACCGGGCTCACCGAAACCGGCGAGACGGTGAAAGGCCGTGGCGACACCCCCAACACCCACGACATCCTGACCGGCAGTCAACCGGACGGCACGGCCTTCGGCGGCGCAGAGGACCGGACCTGCGGCAACTGGACCCGCAGCGGGACGGAGGGCGCCGCCATGGTCGGCCACCACGACCGCATCGGGCTCAGCGACGACCCGCCGGCCAAATCCTGGAACAGTTCGCATCTGACGCGGGGCGGCTGCAGCCAGGACGCTCTCAAAGGCACGGGCGGTGCGGGGCTGTTCTACTGCTTCGCGGCGGATTAGCGGCGGAGCGATGGAGCAGGAGCGGGAGGGCTGACCCGCCCGCTCCCTTTCCGCCGGCATCCGGGAGCGTTACAGTCGCGCCATTCGTACGGTGTGTGGAGGCGGCCCGATGCGGGGCGGGGCGTGGCGTTCGGCGGTGCTGGGCTTTGCGGTGGCGGGCATGGCGCTCGCCTTCCTGGGGGTGGAGATCGGGCGGCTGGCCGTCGCCGACCCGGAGCGTTCCTTGCTGGATATGGGGGCGGTCGGGCTCGGCGTGCTGGCGCTGTGGATGGCCTTCGCCCGGTTGAACCGCCATTTCCGCGATCTGGGCCGGCTGCGCGAGACCCTGTCGGCCTGGCGTGGGCGCAGTGCCAATTCCCTCGCCGCCGATGCGAAGGAGGATGAGGCCGGCGACCTCGCGCGGGCGGCGGCGGAGGCGCTGCGCCATGGCCGCCACGGCGAGCATCGCCCCGGCGAACGGCTGGCTGGCGTGATCGCCGCGCTGGAGGAGCCGGTGGTGGTGCTCGACGATTTCGGGCGGATCGACACGCTGAACCCCGCGGCCTCCGCCCATCTGGGGCTGTCCGCCGGGGCCGACATCTACGACCACCTTTCGCGCCCCGAGCTGTTCCGCGCCATCGAGCGGGCGCGCGAGGACGGCCAGCTGGTTTCCGCCCTGCTGCGCCGCGCCCAGGGCGGCGAGGTGCCGGTGCGCGTCAAGGATCTGGGACTTCAATCGGGAGTCGCCCTGGTCTTCCCGGCGAAGGGAGGGGAGGCGCAGCCGCTTCTGTCCGGCGAGCGGCGGCTCCTGCGCCCGAACGCCCGTCCCGTCCATCTCGGCGACGAGGACCCGCTGCTGGCCCTGCCGATGGTCAGCCTGTGGGTCGCCACCGCCACCGGGCAGCCGGAGGAGGGGACGGTCGTCGCGGTCGGCACGGTGCGGATGGTCGGGCCGCGCGTCTTCCGCAGCCTGTCGCTGGAGCTGTTCATCGATCCCGGCGCGCCCATCCCGGCGGAGGGCAGCGCGATCCACGGCGTGACCACGGCGATGGCGGCGGGCGCGCGTCCCTTCGCCGCGGCCTGGCCGGTGATCGCCGACACCTTGCGCGGCTGCGCGGTGGTCGGCTGGGGGGTGGACACGGCGCTCGGCACGCTGGCCCGCGCCTGCCGCGACGCCGGTCTGCCGGAGCCGGAGGCGCCGCCGACGCTCGACCTCGCGCGGCTCGCCGCGGCCCTCGACCCCGCGCTGGAGGGGGCTTCCCTTAACCGGCTGGCCGCCGCCTTCGGCATCGCGACCGACCGCCGCACGGGTCCCTTCGCCCCCGCCCAGGTCGAGGCGGAACTGGCGGCGGTGCTGCTGACGCGGCTGGACCAGCGGGGAATCGCCACGCACGGGCAGGCGCGCGCCTTCGCCGCCGGTCAGGCCGGCGCGCTGCCCAAGTGAACGCTGCCCAAGTGGACGCTGCCCAAGCGAACGCTGCCGGAGTGACGCCTTAGCGCCATTTCGGCCGCCGCCCGGCCTTCAATGCCTGCACCGCCTGATCGAGCGTCTGCAGGAACTTCGACTTGTCCTGCTGGCTCATCGGCTTGTTGCCGCCGCTGACCACGCCCATGTCGCGCAGGTCCTGCATCAGCGCGCGGGTGGCGATGGCCGAGCCGATGCTGTCCTCCGTGAAGGGGCGGCCGGTCGGGCCGATCACCACGGCGCGGTTCTTGACGCAGCGGTCGGCCAACTGGATGTCGGCGGTGACCACGATGTCGGCCTCGGTCGCGTGCTCCGCGATCCAGTTGTCGGCGGCGTCGAACTCCGACCCGACGACGACCAGTTCCGACAGGCATTCGTTGGGCAGGCGGAGCGGGCCGTTGCTGACGATCCAGACCTTGATTCCGCTGCGCCCGGCCACCCGGTAAATTTCGGCCTTTACCGGGCAGGCATCGGCATCCACATAAATCTCGACCACCCGGCCTCCCTCCTTCGCCGTTTCATGCCGCGTCCTTATGCGCTAAAACCCTGGGCGAGCGAAGTGGCGCCGCCGGTGGCGTCCTGAAATTTTTCCTTTTTGTGCAGAAGGGGCGGAGCGGCGCATGGCGTCCTATCAATATGTTTATGTGATGAAGGGCCTGTCCAAGGTCTACCCCGGCGGCAAGAAGGTTCTGGACAACATCTGGCTGTCCTTCCTGCCCGGCGTGAAGATCGGCGTTCTCGGCGTCAACGGCTCCGGTAAGTCGACGCTGATGAAGATCATGGCCGGTCTGGACAAGGATTACTCGGGCGAGGCGTGGGTCGCGCAGGGTGCCAAGGTCGGCTACCTGCCGCAGGAGCCGCAGCTCGACCCGACGAAGACGGTGCAGGAGAACGTCCTGGAGGCCCTGGCCGAGACCAAGGGCCTGCTGGACCGCTTCAACGCCGTGTCGGAGGCGATGGGCGAGCCCGACGCCGACTTCGACGCGCTGCTGGCCGAGCAGGCCGAGCTTCAGGAGAAGATCGACGCCGCCGACGCCTGGGACATCGACCGCACGGTCGAGATCGCCATGGACGCGCTGCGCTGCCCGCCGGGCGACGCCGACGTGACCAAGCTGTCCGGCGGCGAGAAGCGCCGCGTGGCGCTGTGCAAGCTGCTGCTGGAAAAGCCCGACCTGCTGCTGCTCGACGAGCCGACCAACCATCTGGACGCCGAGTCCGTGGCGTGGCTCCAGAAGCACCTTGAGGACTACAAGGGCACCGTCGTCCTGGTCACCCACGACCGCTACTTCCTCGACAACGTAACGGGCTGGATTCTCGAACTCGACCGCGGCGCCGGCATCCCGTACGAGGGCAACTACTCCTCCTGGCTGGAGCAGAAGCAGAAGCGGCTGGAGCAGGAAGGCCGCGCCGAGGAGGCCCGCCAGAAGCAGCTCTCCACCGAGCTGGAATGGATCAGGCAGTCCCCGCGCGCCCGTCAGGCCAAGAGCAAGGCCCGCATCTCCGCCTACGAGACGCTGCTGGCCGAAAGCGGCAAGGAGGCGACGGGCGAGGCCCGCATCGTCATCCCGACGCCGCCGCGCCTGGGCAACGTCGTCATCGAGGCCGAGAGCATCAACAAGGGCTTCGGCGACCGTCTGCTGATCGACGGCCTGTCCTTCCGCCTGCCGCCGGGCGGCATTGTCGGCGTGATCGGCCCGAACGGCGCCGGCAAGACCACCCTGTTCCGCATGATCACCGAACAGGAGGGGCCGGACGCCGGCGCCTTCCGCGTCGGCGACACGGTGAAGCTGGGCTATGTCGACCAGAGCCGCGACACGCTGAACCCGAACAAGACGGTGTGGGAGGAGATCTCTGACGGGCTGGACGTGATCGACCTCGGCAAGAAGTCGATGCCGAGCCGCGCCTACGTCTCGTCCTTCAACTTCCGCGGTCCGGACCAGCAGAAGAAGGTCGGCCAGCTGTCCGGCGGTGAGCGCAACCGCGTCCATCTCGCCAAGATGCTGAAGTCCGGCGCCAACGTTCTGCTGCTCGACGAACCGACCAACGATCTGGACGTCGACACGCTGCGCGCGCTGGAAGAGGCGCTGGAGAGCTTCGCCGGTTGCGCCGTGGTCATCAGCCACGATCGCTGGTTCCTCGACCGCCTCGCCACCCACATCCTGGCCTTCGAGGGCGATAGCCACGTGGAGTGGTTCGAGGGCAACTTCGAGGCCTACGAGGCCGACAAGAAGCGCCGTCTGGGCGAGGATGCGGTGAACCCGCACCGCATCAAGTACAAGCCGCTGGTCCGTTCGTAAGCGGCTCCTGCGAACTCCCTCTCCCGACCAGGGAGAGGGAGCGTTCTCCGGTTACCCTTCCAGCTTCTGATGCTCCAGGAAGGCGGTCTTCAAGAGCTGCTTGAGATCGTCACCATACTGGTGGAAGCGCACGGAAACCTGCCCTTTCCCAACGCCCTTGTGCACCACGACCATCCGCGCGGTGGCCATGAGATCGTCCCGCCCGGTGATGGACAGGCGGCCCTCGATCGTCTCCCCTTCCTCGAACAGATCGTCCGGCGCGTGGAGGCAGACCCCGCCGATCGACCAGTTGCGGGAGGAGTGGGCGCCGCGGTCGGTCTGGACGATCAGACAGGGTTGGGCGTAGCGCTTCTGCGCCCGCCGTTCTTCCGGCGCTGCCGGCGGCGGTGGGGCGGTGTCCACCGCCACCGTGATCCCCGTGCCGTCGAGCTTCGCCCCGCCCAGCTTGGCGGAACGCAGCACCGCGTCCTCCATCCGTGCATCGCGCAGATCGGCGCCGGTCAGGTTGGCGCCATCGAAGTTGGCGGGCCAGGGGCGATTCCCGGACAGGCGGGCGGGGCGGGCGTCGGCGCGCGCCAGGACGGCGCGGGACAGCCCGGCGCGGCGCAGGTTGGTGCCGTTCAGGCAGGCCTCCGTCAGGTCGGCCCCGATCATCTCGGTGTAGGAGAGGTCGGCCATCTCCAGGCTGGCCTTGCGCAGCCGCACGCCCATCAGGCGGCAGCGGCGCAGCCGCGCCGCGGCGAGCACGCGGCCGGTCAGGTCGGCCCCGACCACCGACACAAGGTCGAGATCGAGATGGCGGCCCTCCGCCCCCTGACTGTTCACCCACCGCTCATGCTCGGCGACGGCCTCCAAGAAGGCGCCCGACGGCATCGGCTTGTAGGCCGGCCTGACGATGGCGTTCTTGGGAAGGGAGGCGGGCAGGTAGTTGCGGTCGAGCGTCGCCTCGTCGATGGTGGTGCCGTCGAAGGTCACGCCGTCCAGGGTGGCGCCCCAGAAATCGGCGCCAACCAGCACGGCCGCGGTCATGTCGGCGCCCGTCAGGTCGGCGTCGTTCAGGTCGGCGCCGCTGAGGTCGCAGCCCGTGAAGTTCGCGCCGGCCAGGATGGAGCGCTCCATCTTCGCCTCGGTCAGGCGGGTGACTCCGTCGCTGCGCGGCTTGTCGTCCGTTCCGCTCATCAGCGACCCGGCGCGGAAGTCGGCGCCGCGCAGGTTGGCGTCGGTCAGGATGGCCCGGTGCAGGTTGGCGCCGCGCAGATCCGCCCCGATCAGGGTCGAGGCGGTCAGGTTCGCCCCCTCCATGTCGGCGCCGAACAGGTCGGCCTGCGAAAGGTCGGCCCGGACGAGGCGGGCGCCGACCAGATTGGTCCCGGCCAGCTTCGCCCCGTTCAGATTCACCCGGTCGAGGTTGAGATTCGAAAGATCACGGAAGCTGAGGTCGGCCCGCCGCCCGCCGCGGCGCGTCAGCCACGTCTGGTGGGCGAGGATGATCGCCCTGATCTCGTCGATCTCGTTCGGAGTCCGGTCGGCCATCGGATGGGGCGCCCGTTGCTGCAACACACAAGAGAGGCTCTGGGCGCGACCATACCTCTTCCGGCGGTGTTCGTCACGGAAACGCCGTTTGGACCTTCATGAAAATACAGCGAGAAAGACGGTGGGCATGAAAAGGGCCGCCCGAAGGCGGCCCTCAAGATGGCCCGGTCGTTCCGGTTGCGCGGAGCGGCCAGGGATCAGCCGGCGCTGCCAACCTTCTGGCGGAGCGCCTGGAGCAGCCCTTCGACCCGTCCGCCATTCTGGCCGATGACGGAGGCGAACTCCTGGCGCTGGGTCACACCCATGCTGACGCCTTCGACCACCACGTCGATGATCTTGTAGGCGGTGTCGCGCTTGCGCACGCGCCAGTCCACATTCACCGGCGGGCCGCTGGGGCGGACGATCTGAGTGGAGACCATGGTGTCCGCCTCGCCTTCGACGCGGGACCCGGTGATCCGGAAGGTCTCGCCCGAATACTCGACGAAGCGGTCGGCGTAGGTGTTGACGATCAGACGCTCGAACAGCTTCTGGTATTCGTCGTGCTGGGGCGGCGTGGCGACGTTCCAGTAGCGGCCCAGCACCCAGCGGCCGATATAGGCCACGTCGAAGCCCTGATAAAGCAGCTTGCGGAAGCGCTGCACCGCCTGTTCGCGCGACAGGCTCTTGTTCGAGAAGGTGGCGACGGCCTCGTTCCCCAGCGATTGGATGAACGCGGTCGCGCCCGGATCGGCCGATTGCGCGGCGGCGGGACGGGCGGCCCAGCTGCTCACCGCGAGCAGGGCCGCGCACACGAGAAACAGGCGACGTGTCAGCATGGCAAGGCAAAAGTGGCTGCCGCGGGGGCTTTGTCAACACTCAATCGGCTAAAGGATCGAGCGCGAACGGTCACACCGCGGCAGGCCCCCTCCTTATTTCTTGGCGGGTTCGTCAAAATCGGGGAAGTCCGGCGTCGCCGGCGCGATGTCGTTGGCGATCGCGGCGCGGCGCTGCTGCGCGTAGAGGCTGCGGGCCGTCGCGTAGAAGTCCAGCGAGTTCTTGCGCAGGTCGTCGATCTCGCGCAGGAGCTGCGAACGGCGGTCCAGGCCCGCGGCGGCGGTCCGCCCGTACATCGCGTTGTCCGCCCCGGCGGCGTTGGTGCCGATGCGGAACGGGTCGGCCAGCGTATCGACGCCGTAGCCCAGCGTGTCGCGGACGTTCGACGGGCCGAGGAGCGGCAGGACGACGTACGGGCCGGGGCCGACGCCCCACACGCCCAGCGTCTGGCCGAAATCCTCCGGACGGTCACCGATTCCGGCCTCCGTCGCCACGTCGGCGAAACCGCCGATGCCGAGGATGGTGTTGGTCATGAACCGCCCGGTGGCGACCTGGGCGCCCTCGAAATCGCCCTGCAGCAGGTTGTTGGCGATGTAGAGCGGGCCGAGCAGGTTCTGGATGAAGTTGTGCACCGCCTGGCGCAGGGGGTCGGGAACGACTCCCACATAGACCTCCGTCGCCGGACGGATCAGCAGAATGTCCGCGGTCTCGTTGACGGCGAAGACGAATCGGTTGGGAATCTCCAGCGGATCGCTCACCGTGACGTCGGCCTCGCTGTTGCCGGGCGCGCTTGCGCAACCCGCCATGCCGAGGGCGACGACGGCCACGGCGGCCGAGCGAAGAAGGGAGCAGGAGAGGTTGGCCAGCTTCATCGGCGACGGCTCTTTCTGGGGACACGACTTTGGGCGGGGCATCCGATTCCGCGGCTCCATCGCGCCACGTCCGAAGGGTTCGACCCCTCACCGGGCGGCAACGGACGCTGCCGGACAGGACATCGCCCGGAAAATCCGTGCGATCCCTTTGTTCCGTGCCTAACACAGGCGCCGCCTTTTGACCAGCGCGCCACGCGAGGTCGCCATATGGATACTGCCCTATGTGGTAGGATTGCCGCGCCCTTCGCGTCCCCACCGGGCGTCCCGTCAGCCGGTGCCGCCCGATTGGAAGGGGGATCGGTGAAAACGTGTTTACGCTGCATAAAGATATCTTTATATCTGTATCCCGCATGGCGGGCCGCGGTGGCCGGCCGGCCCATCGGGGCGTTTCGGGACGGTGTCGGCGGTCATGGACGAACTGCTTGCGACATTGAAGGCGGCGGCGGAGACCACGCGGCTTCGGCTGCTGGCGCTGTGCGCTCATGGCGAGCTGACGGTGACGGAGCTGACCCAGATCCTGGGCCAGAGCCAGCCGCGCGTGTCCCGCCATCTGAAACTCCTGTGCGACGCCGGTCTTCTGGACCGCTTCCGCGAAGGCACCTTCGCCTTCTACCGGCTGACGGAACGCGGCGCGTCGGCGGAGCTGGCACGGGTGCTGGTGGACGCGATCCCGTCCGACGACCCGACCCTGACGCTGGATCTGGAGCGGCTGGAGGCGATCAAGCGCGCCCGCTCCGAGGCGGCGGCCAGCTACTTCCGCGAGAACGCTGCCCGCTGGCATGAGATCCGCTCCCTCCACGTTCCGGAACGCGAGGTGGAGGAGGCGCTGCTGCGCCTGATCCCCGCCGACGGGATCGGCGATCTGCTGGACATCGGCACCGGCACGGGCCGCATGCTGGAGGTGCTGGGCCCGCGGGCCCGGCGCGCCGTCGGGGTGGACCAGTCGCGCGAGATGCTGTCCATCGCCCGCACCAAGCTGGAGGACACGGCACTCCGTCATTGCCACGTCCGGCAGGCGGACATGTACCAGCTTCCCTTCCCATCCGGCTCCTTCGACGCGGCGGTCGTCCATCAGGTGCTGCATTTCGCGGAGGCGCCGGCCGATCTGCTGGCCGAGGCGGCGCGGGTGCTGCGGCCCGGCGGCCTGCTGCTGGTGGTCGATTTCGCTCCCCACGTCCTGGAATCCCTGCGGGCGGAGCACGCTCACCGCCGGCTGGGCTTCTCCGACGCGGAGGTCGCCGCCTGGTGCCGTCAATGCGGTCTGGATTGCGGCGCGGTGGTGCATCTGCCGGGCGAACCGCTTACCGTATCCATCTGGCCGGCGGTGCGCGCCGCGAAGGGCGCATCCCCGGTCGATCCCTCCATCCTCTCCATCAGCGGAGCCCAGTCATGACGTCCGGCATCCCGTCGGTCAGCTTCGAATTCTTCCCGCCCAAGACGGAGAAGATGGAACAGAGCCTGTGGCAGGCGATCCAGCGCCTTGCCCCGCTCGCCCCGTCCTTCGTCTCGGTGACCTACGGGGCCGGCGGCTCGACGCGCGAGCGCACGCACAACACGGTGACGCGCATCCAGAAGGAGACAGGCATCCCCGCCGCCGCGCACTTCACCTGCGTGGGTGCGACGCGCGAAGAGATCGACGCCATCGCCCGCACCTATTGGGACGCCGGCATCCGCCATCTCGTGGCCCTGCGCGGCGATCCGCCGGAGACCGAGGGCGGGGTCGGCGGGCGCTACGTTCCGCATCCCGGCGGCTATGCCTACGCCGCCGATCTGGTGGCGGGGATGAAGAAGGTCGCTGACTTCGAGATCTCCGTCGCCGCCTATCCGGAGTGCCATCCGGAGGCGCCGAGCGCGCAGTTCGACCTGGACAACCTGAAGCGCAAGGTGGACGCCGGGGCGACGCGGGCGATCACCCAGTTCTTCTTCGACAACGACGCCTATTTCCGCTTCCTCGACCGCTGCGCCGCAGCCGGCATCACCGTGCCGATCGTGCCCGGCATCCTGCCGATCACCAACTTCGCCCGCGCGGTGGAGTTCGCCGGCAAGTGCGGGGCGGCGATGCCCCAGCGCTTCGCCGAGACCTTCGAGGGGCTGGACGCCGATCCGGAAACCCGCCAGCTCGTCGCCGCGACCATGGCGGCGGAGCAGTGCCAGGCGCTCCAGGCCCAGGGCATCAAGGAGTTCCATTTCTACACCCTGAACCGCTCGGACCTGACGGTGGCCATCTGCCGGATGCTGGGCGTGAAGGCGAAGCAGCCGGCGGTGTCCTGACCGCCCCCCTGTGATAGGGTGTTGCGGATGATCGCGGTCGCGGAGGAAGGGCCATGGACAGCCGGATCGGGTACGACGACGACTTTTACGCCTGGACCCAGGAGCAGGCTCGTCTGCTGCGCGAAGCGGCGCGGGAGCGGCTGAACACGCCCATCGACTGGGACCATGTGGCGGGGGAAATCGAGGACATGGGCAAGAGCGACCGGCGTGCGATCAACAGCCATCTGGCCCGCGTCATCGAGCATCTGCTGAAACTGGAGTTTTCCCCCGCACCGGACCCGCGCGGCGGATGGCGGAGGTCGGTGCGCGAACAGCGGGCCGCCGCCGTGGATGCGCTTGCCGACAGTCCCAGTCTGAAAGGCCATGTGGACCTTAATCTCGCGTTCCGCCGTGGATGCGGTTTCGCCAGTGACGGGCTTGGACAGGATCGCGTCGATGAGCGGGATCTGCCGTCCGAATGTCCCTACGCGCTTGAACAGCTTTTCGACGAAGACTGGTGGCCGGTGAACCGCCACGGCCTCGAATGAAGCGCTGATTTCCTGAACTTTTCCGCCCGACCTTCCTTCCGAAACGGACCAGACCCTTCCCATGCCGCACATTCTCGACACTCTCCGCGACCGCGTCCTGCTCTGCGACGGCGGGTTCGGCAGCCGCATCCAGGCGCTCGACCTCGATGTGGAGAAGGACTACTGGGGGCACGAGAACTGCACCGACATCCTGCCGCTGTCGCGCCCGGACATCGTCCGGGAGATCCACCGCGGCTATTTCGAGGCCGGCGCGGACATGGTGGAGACGGACACCTTCGGCGCCTCCCCGGTGACGCTGGGCGAGTTCGGCATCTCGGAGAAGGCGTTCGAGATCAACCAGCGCGCGGTCGAACTGGCGCGCGAGGCAGTGGAGACCTTCACGGACGGGCAGCCGCGCTTCGTCATCGGCTCGGTCGGGCCGGGCACCAAGCTGCCCAGCCTGGGCCACATCCCCTATCAGGATCTTGAGGACAGCTTCTTCGTCCAGGCGGCCGGCCTGATCGCCGGCGGCGCCGACGCCATCCTGGTCGAGACCTGCCAGGACCCGCTGCAGATCAAGGCCGCCGTCAACGGCATCAAGCGAGCCCGTGCCGAGGCCGGGTCGGACACGCCGGTCTTCGTCCAGGTGACGGTGGAAACCACGGGCACGCTGCTGGTCGGCACCGACATCGCCGCGGCGGCCACCGTGATCCAGTCGTTGGACGTGCCGCTGATCGGGTTGAACTGCGCCACCGGCCCGCTGGAGATGAGCGAGCATGTGAAGTGGCTGACCCAGAACTGGCCGGGCCTCGTCTCCGTGCAGCCGAACGCCGGCCTGCCGGAACTGGTCGACGGCAAGACCCACTACCCGCTGCGCGCCGACGACTTCGCCCATTGGCTGGAGCGCTTCGTGACCGAGGACGGGGTGAATCTCGTCGGCGGCTGCTGCGGCACCAACGTTCCGCACATCGCGGCGGCCAACCAGATGCTGCGCAAGCTGGCCCCGGCCGGGTCGCACCGCCCGAACCCGAAGGGCCGCACGGTCCATTGGGTGCCCGCGGTCGCCTCGCTCTACTCCCAGGTCACGCTGCGCCAGGAGAACGCCTTCTTCGCCATCGGCGAGCGCTGCAACGCCAACGGCTCCAAGAAGTGGCGCGAGCTTCAGGAGAAGAACGATTGGGACGGCTGCGTCGAGATGGCCCGCGAGCAGGTGAAGGAAGGCTCGCACACGCTGGACGTCTGCACCGCCTTCGTCGGCCGCGACGAGGTGGCGGAGATGCAGGCCGTCGTGCAGCGTTTCGCCGGTTCGGTCACGGCACCCCTGGTCATCGACTCCACCGAATACATCGTGCTGGAGAAGGCGCTGGCGCTCTACGGCGGCAAGGCAATCATCAACTCCATCAACTTCGAGGACGGCGAGGAGCCGGCCCGCAAGCGCCTCGCGCTCGCCAAGAAGTTCGGTGCGGCGGTGATCGCGCTGACCATCGACGAGGAGGGCATGGCGAAGACGCCGGAGCGCAAGCTTGCCATCGCCAAGCGCCTCTATGACCTCGCGGTCAACGAATACGGCCTGCCGGCCCACGACCTGCTGTTCGACCCGCTGACCTTCACCATCGCCACCGGCAGCGAGGACGACCGCAAGCTGGCCATCTGGACGCTGGAGGGCATCGAGGCGATCAGCCGCGAGATGCCCGGCTGCCAGATCATCCTGGGCCTGTCCAACGTCTCCTTCGGCCTGAACGCGGTGGCGCGCCACGTCCTGAACTCGGTCTTCCTCGACCATGCGGTGAAGCGGGGAATGACCGGCGCCATCGTGCATGTCTCGAAGATCATGCCCCTGCACCAGATCCCCGAAAAGGAGGTCAAGACCGCCGAGGACCTGATCTTCGACCGCCGTTCCGAAGGGTACGACCCGCTCCAAGCCTTCATCGCCCTGTTCGAGGGCCGCAAGGCTGCGGACGCCAAGAAGAAGGCCCGCGCCGAGACGGTCGAGGAGCGGCTGAAGGAGCGCGTCGTCGATGGCGACCGCACCGGTCTGGAGGACGATCTCGCCGAGGCGATGAAGACGCATTCGCCGCTGGAGATCATCAACACCTACCTGCTGGACGGCATGAAGGTGGTGGGCGAGCTGTTCGGCGCCGGCAAGATGCAGCTTCCCTTCGTGCTCCAGTCGGCGGAAACCATGAAGGCTTCCGTCGCTTGGCTGGAGCCGCACATGGAGAAGGCGGACGGTCAGCAGAAGGGCACCATGGTGCTGGCCACCGTGAAGGGCGACGTCCACGACATCGGCAAGAACCTCGTGGACATCATCCTGACCAACAACGGCTACAAGGTCGTCAATCTGGGCATCAAGCAGCCGATCGGCGCGATCATCCAGGCGGCGAAGGAGCACAAGGCCGACGCGGTCGGCATGTCCGGCCTGCTGGTGAAGTCCACCGTCGTCATGCGCGAGAATCTGGAGGAGATGACCCGCGAGGGGCTGGAGGTTCCGGTCCTGCTCGGCGGCGCCGCGCTGACCCGCGCCTATGTGGAGACCGACTGCGTGGCTTCCTACGGCTCGGGCCGCGTGGCTTACGCCGGCGACGCCTTCGACGGGCTGACCCTGATGGATCAGGTGGTGGGCGGCAGCTTCGACCAGCAGCTCGCCATCCAGCAGGCCAAGCGGTCGGGCCGGGCGGTCAACCGCCGCCGCGTGCTGGGGCAGGCGACCAGCGCCGCCGTCGGTCCGGTGGACAAGGACGCCATCCGTGCCCGCCGCGCCCGTCTGGCCGAGGGCGTGCCGGTGCCGACCCCGCCCTTCTGGGGGGCGAAGGTCATCGAGCATGTGCCGCTGAAGACGCTGGTGACCTACCTGAACGAGCGCATGCTCTATCAGCTCCAATGGGGCTACCGGAAGGATGGCAAGTCCTTCGAGGAGTTCAAGGAATGGGCGAAGAAGGAGCTTCGCCCGGTGCTCGACCGCATCCTGCGCATCGCCGCGAAGGAGGAGATCCTGCGGCCCCAGGCGGTCTACGGCTACTGGAAGGCGGCGGCGGACGGCAACGACGTCATCCTGTTCGCCGAGGACGGAACCAGCGAGGTCGCCCGCTTCACCCTGCCGCGTCAGGCCAAGGAGGACGGCGAGTGCATCGCCGACTTCCTGCGCGACGTGAACGATCCGGAGCGCGACGTGATCGGCCTTCAGGTCGTCACCATGAGCCAGCACGCGTCGGAGGTGGCGCGGGACTGGTTCGCCGAGAACCGCTACCAGGACTATCTCTACCTGCACGGCCTGTCGGTGGAGATGACCGAGGCCATGGCGGAGTACGTCCACGCCCGCATCCGCGCCGAGCTGGGCTACGGCGCCGAGGACAGCCGCGACAAGGAGAAGCTGCTGCAGCAGGTCTACCGCGGCAGCCGCTACAGCTTCGGCTACCCGGCCTGCCCGAACCTCGCCGACCAGGAGCAGCTTCTGAAGCTCCTCGACGCCGGGCGGATCGGCGTGGAGATGTCCGACGAGCACCAACTGCACCCGGAGCAGAGCACGTCGGCCATCGTCCTGCACCACCCGCGGGCGAAGTATTTCAGCGTGTGATGCGGATTGCCTGAATCGGGGCATCGCCTCCTTTCCCTTGGTGCAAGGGGGAGGAGGCATCTTCGGGGCGGTTCCTCAACCCGTCCGGCTGAGCATCCAAGCCGGTTCCCAAAGCGCGGCGGCATCGCTTATCCTTGAGGGCATGAACCATTCGCCCACCCCGCTTTGCCTGCACCGGGAAACCGTCCGCCCGGAGTGGATCGACTACAACGGCCACATGAACGTGGCCTACTATCTGCTCGCCTTCGATCATGCGACCGACGCCGTGCTGGACCATTTCGGGATCGGCAAGGCCTATGCGGAGGGCGAGGGGCGGTCGATGTTCGCGGTGGAGGCGCACCTGACCTACGCGCGCGAGGTGACGGAGGGCGACGGGCTGACCTTCACCTCCCTGATCCTGGGGGCGGACGCCAAGCGGCTGCATCTGTTTCACGAAATGCGCCATGAGGAGGACGGCTTCCTCGCCGCGACGGCCGAATTCGTTCTGGTCCATGTGGATCTGGCGGAGCGCCGGTCGGTGCCGCTGGCTCTGGAATCCGCGGAACGGTTGACCCGCACAGCGGCTGAACACGCCGCGCTGCCCGTGCCGCCGCAGGCCGGGCGTTCGGTCGGGTTGCGGGCGCCGAAGGGGGCGTGACAGCAGGTCGCTGCCCGTTACGGCCTTTTGTTGCGCCGGACCCTTTGTTATTCGGCCTGCGCGACACTATCTGTTTGCGCATGAAGACGACAATTTTCGCCGCCTTCGCGGTACTTGCCACCTTCCTGGGCACAGCCCTGGTCCCCTCCATCGCTCTGGCCGAATGCACCGACCCGGCGCAGCCGAAGGTGAACTGGCGCCGCTGCTATTTCGACGGGCGCGATCTGTCGTCGGCGAAGTTGGCCGGGGCGATGCTGCGCGACGCCACCTTCCAGCGGGCCACGCTGAAGGACGCCGACCTGTCGGAGACCGACGGCTACCGCGCGAAATTCTTCAGCGCCACCATGCCGGGGGTGAAGCTGGACGGCGCCCGCCTGATCGAGGCTGATTTCACCCGCGCCGACCTGACCGGGGCGACCCTGAAGGAAGCGGATCTGCGCAACGCGAAGCTGGTGAACACGATCCTGCAGAAGGCCGATTTCACAGGGGCGCGGCTGGGTGGCGCGGACCTGCGGCACGCCGATCTGTCGGGCGCCACCTGGGTCGACGGCACGACGGTCTGCGCTGAGAAATCCGTAGGTCAGTGCAACTGATCGGTCGGGAAGTATATTTCTGGTCACCTGTAATATAATGACCTGATCCGAAAGTTGCTTGCTCGTCTCTTTCCCGCTGCGGTAGCTTTTTTTCCAATGAGCAATGGAAAGGCGGCGGCAATGGCGGGCGAAGAGGATTTCGAGACGGCACGGCTTCTCGCCGTCCGTGCCATGGATCGGATCAACGCCAATGGCCTGTTGCCAAATCCGGAGAACTTCACCCTCTGGTACGCTTATTTCAGCGGGCAAAATCCGGACCTGACGCGCGCCATCGAACTGGCCCAGCGCGACGGCGCCACGCTGTCGCAGAGCCATTGCGATGAAATGTACAAGCGCTTCTTCACGCTGGACGCCGAGGCCCAGGCGATCCGCGAAACGTCGGAGCGGGCGCGCGTCGCCTTGGGCCGCATCCTCGACCAGCTGGGCAGCGTCGGTTCGGAAACCGACCGCTATGGGCAGGCGCTGGCCGGCTTCCGGGGGGAACTGGATCAGCCGATGAGCCTGGCCGAGCTGCGCGCCATGGTGGCGGCCATTGCGGCGGAGACGACCGCCATCGTGGATCGCCAGACTCGCCTGCAAAGCCAGCTTCTCGAATCCAGCCAGCAATTGGCCGAGCTGCGCGTCGTTCTGGATTCCGCGCGGCGGGAGGCGATGACCGACGGGCTGACCGGAATCGCCAACCGGCGCGGCTTCGATCTGGCGCTGGCCTCCGCAGCGGAGGACGCGGCGCAGACCGGAATGCCGATGACCCTGCTGATGGTGGACATCGATCATTTCAAACGCTTCAACGACACCCACGGCCATCTCGTCGGCGATCATGTGCTGAAGCTGGTCGCCAAGGTGCTGACCGAAGGAGTGAAGGGGCGCGACACCGTCGCCCGTTACGGTGGGGAGGAGTTCAGCGTCATCCTGCCGCACACCGGCCTTCAGAACGCCGTGAAGCTGGCCGAGCAGCTTCGCGCCTCCGTGGGGTCGCGGCAGATCATCAACCGGACGCGCAACGCCAATTACGGCTCGGTCACCCTGTCGGTCGGGGCGGCCGAATACCGTCCGGGCGAGGACCTGCTGGCCCTGATGCGCCGCGCCGACGAGGCGCTCTACACCGCCAAGCGCGGCGGGCGGAACCGCGTCTGCGCGGAGGGGACGGTGGCGGGTTAGCCGCCGGCCGTCAGGAACAGCCGGTCAGGCGTCGGACCGCGGCGTCGGTTTCGTCCACCAGCCGGGCCATCAGGTCCGCCGCCATCTGCCGCCGTGCCAGACGGACCCCCTGACCGGCCCACAGGGATAGGAACTCGGCGCGCCCCTGCTGCGCCGCTGCGCTGCGCATCGGGCGGGTCAGCGTGTTCTGCAGGGGGAAGGGCAGGGCGTCGCCGTCGGCGATGTCCTCCATGACCCTGTTGACGATCCCGCGCGCCGGGCGTCCGGAGAAGGCGCGGGTCACCCGCGTCTGCGTCTCGCGGGCATCAAGGATCGCCTGCTTGTGCGCCTCGGGGATGCCGGCCTCCGCGCAGGTCAGGAAGGCGGTGCCCATCTGCACCCCGGCGGCGCCCAGCGCCAACGCCGCCGCGATGCCGCGCCCATCCATGATGCCGCCGGACGCCAACACGGGAAGGTTCACCGCGTCGACCACCTGCGGGACGAGCGCCATGGTACCGACCAGCCCGGCGGCGAAGTCCACCTCTCCCGGACCGGTGGCGAAGCTGCCGCGGTGCCCGCCGGCCTCGGCCCCCTGGGCGATCACGGCGTCCATGCCCGCCCGCTCCAGCGCGACGGCTTCCTCGACGCTGGTCGCCGTACCGATCAGGAGCATGCCCCGCGCCTTGATCGCGGCCAGCGCGTCGGCGGGCGGGATGCCGAAGGTGACGCTGAAGGCCGACGCTCCGCAGTCCAGCGCCGCGGCCAGTTGGGCGGCGAAGCCGTCGGCGCCCAATGCCGGTGTTCCGGGAGCGGGCAGGCCGAGATCGGCGTGGTAACGCGCGATGCGGGCCACCGCCGCGTCCATCCTCCCGGCGTCCGGTGCCTCGGGCGCGGGCAGGGGGGCGAACAGGTTGATTCCGAAGGGACGGGAGGTTCGGGCGCGGATCGCCCGCGCCCGCTCGGCGATCTGGTCCGGAGTCAGATAGGCTGCCCCGACGAAGCCGATGCCGCCCGCCTCGCCCACCGCGGCGACGAGGTCCGCCGTGTCGGCGCCCCCGGCCATCGGGGCCTGCACGATGGGGTGGGACAGGCCCAGGCGCTGGGTCAGTGTGGTTTGAACCGGCATCGCGCCGCCCTCCGCTTTCAATGATCCGTGGAGGGAGGCTAGGGCAGTCCGATCATCGTGAAAAATGATTTGTTCAGATGGGACGGATCATGTCCGGTGATGGGTGCCGGGGTCGGTTCACGCGGCGCGAAGCCACACCGCCGTGTCGTGGAAGGCCGCACCGCCCGCCGGCGGGATCGGCTCGGGCGAGGTCAGGGTGTTGATCCCGATCCCCTCCAGGAAGGCGCTGTTCGGCCAGATGCCTTCCACGATCACCACCCCGCGCGGCACCCCGGCGAAGGGCTTGGCGTGGACGACGACGCTGCCCAGCCCGTTGCCGAGGCGCACGGCGTCACCGTCGGCCAGGGCGAGCGCCGCCGCGTCCTCCGGATGGATCAGCACGGTGGGACGGCCTTCGCGGCGCTGGGCGGTCACCGTCTCGGTGAAGCTGGAGTTGAGGAACTGCCGCGCCGGCGCGGTGACCAGGCGGAAGGGATGCTCGGCATCGGCAGGGCGGCCCGGCGTCATGTGGTCCGGCAACTCCGGCAACTGGCCGGCGCCGTAGGGGCCGAGCGCCGCCCAGTCCGGCGCGAAGCGGAAGCGCCCGTCCGGGAAGGCGAAGCCGTTCAGGAAGTGCGAGGTCTCGAAATCCGGCTGGGCGTCGATCCAGCGCTGCTCCGTCAGGGTGGCGGCGTCGGTCAGGCCGGAGGTCTTCAGCATCGAGTCGATGATCTCCAGCGCGCTCATGGCGAAGCCCGGATGCTCGGCGCCAACGCGGCGGGCCAGCTCGGAGATCACCCAATGGTTCTCGCGCGCCTCGAACTGCGGCTCGATCACCTTGCGGCCGATCAGGATGTGCATCTGCCCGCCGCCGCGGTAGAGGTCGTCATGCTCCAGGAAGGTGGTGGCGGGGATGACGATGTCGGCGAGTTGCGCGGTGTCGGTCATGAACTGCTCGTGCACCGCCACGAACAGGTCGTCGCGCAGGAAGCCGCGGCGCACGCGGGCGCTGTCCGGGCAGATCGCCGCCGGGTTGGTGTTCTGGATCAGCATGGCGGTGACCGGCGGGCCGCTCTTGATGTCCTCCCCGGTCAGCACCGCGCCGATGCGCGACTGGTCGAAGCCGCGCACCGACGTGTCCAGCCGGTCCAGCCCCTCCGACAGGGTGCGGTCGATGCTGTAGATGCCCGACGAGCAGTAGAGCGCCCCGCCGCCCTTGTGCGCCCAGGCACCGGTGACCACCGGCAGGCAGGACACCGCGTGCATCTGCGCCGCTCCGTTGTGGCCGCGCGTCAGCCCGTAGCCCAGCCGCAGATAGCTGCGCTTGGTGGTGCCGTAGAGGCGGGCGAAGTCGACGATCTCCTCCACCGTCAGGCCGGTGATCGCCGCCGCCCATTCGGGGGTGCGGGTGGCGAGATGCGCTTCGAGCCGGTCCGCCCCGGCGGCGTAGCGGTCGAGATAGGCGCGGTCGGCCAGACCGTCGCGGAACAGCACGTGCATCACCGCGCAGGCCAGCGCGCCGTCGGTGCCGGGGCGCAGCATCAGGTGCCGGTCCGACACCTCCGCCGTGCCGGTGCGGTAGGGGTCGATGGTGACCAGCGTCGCCCCGCGGCCCTTGCGGGCGCGGCTGACGTGGGTCATCACGTTGACCTGGGTCGCCACCGGGTTGCCGCCCCAGTTCACGATCAGGTCGCTGTCGGCCATCTCGCGCGGGTCGGCGCCGCGGATGTCGCCGTGTCCAGCCAGCCAGCCCATGTTGGCCGGGGTGTCGCAGACCGTGCTGATCTGCCGGGAATAGCCCTTCGCGTGGCGCAGCCGCTGGATGGCGCCGCGCTGCACCAGCCCCATGGTGCCGGCGTAGAAGTGGGGCCAGACCGCTTCCGCGCCCAGGCGCCGCTCGGCGTCCAGGAAGGCGTCGGCGATGCGGTCCAGCGCCTCGTCCCAGCCGATTTCGGCCCACTGGCCGGACCCCTTGGGGCCGGTGCGCCGCAGGGGAGTCCTCAGCCGGTCGGGGGAGTGGACGCGCTCCGCGTAGCGGCTGACCTTCGCGCAGATGACGCCCGCCGTGTAGCTGTTGGCGGCGGCCCCGCGGACCTTGCCGATGCGGTCCGGCGCCACCCGTTCCACTTCGAGGGCACAGGTGCTGGGGCAATCGTGCGGGCAGGCGGTCGGCAGGAAGACGGAGTTCACGGAAGGACGCCTCGGCGGGGAAGAAACGACGGTCAGCTTATGTCCGGCATCCGGCTTTCCGCAACCGGTCGGGATTGTTTAAGGACTGCCATCAGATTTCAATATTGCAGCCCTATCCTAGTGGTGGCGCGTCTCGGAAAGATGTATG
Source organism: Azospirillum aestuarii (assembly GCF_016632405.1). Taxonomy (NCBI): domain Bacteria; kingdom Pseudomonadati; phylum Pseudomonadota; class Alphaproteobacteria; order Rhodospirillales; family Azospirillaceae; genus Azospirillum; species Azospirillum aestuarii. The sequence continues at coordinate 118,115 of NZ_JAEPIV010000005.1, read as the reverse complement.
TTTTCAAAAAAATGCTCGCATAAGTCGGCATTCGGGCCGCCGTTGGCACGGAACGACACAGCAAGGGGAAGCCGTATGATCGCGAATGTTGCCGCAGGCGCCCGGTGGACGCTGCGGGCCTGGGTGTTCGCCAGCCTGATCGGTGCCATGGTCGGCGCCGTCGCCGGAATGACCGTTCCGGGGATCGCCGCGGCGCGGGCGGACGGCGTCAAGCTCGGCTATGTGGAGTTCCCGCCCTACACCCAGACCGACGGCGGGGCCGCGAAGGGCAGCCTGATCGAATCGTTCGACAAGGCCGCCAAGGCCGCCGGCATCGCCTACACCGCCGAATCGGCCCCGGCCCGCCGCCTCTTCTCCGGCATCGCGGAGGGCGAATTCAATATTTTCCTGGGCATCCGCACGGTCAAGGAGTTCGACGGCACCACTCTGATCAGCGCCGCACCCATCGCCCGGATCGAACTGAACGCCTATGGCCTCGGCGAAGCCCCGGCGGTGAAGGCGAAGGAGGATCTGTCGGGCAAGGCGGTCATCGCGCTGAACGGCTATTCCTACGGCGGCTGGCGCGCCTGGATGGAGGACCCGGCCAACAAGGTGCAGATGGTCGATGCGCGCACCGCCGATCAGGCGCTCCAGCTTCTCCAGGCCGGGCGGGCGCCGACGCTGCTGCAATACTCGCTGCCGATGCAGCAGGCGCTGGGAGGTAAGACGCTTCCCGACCTGAAGGCGACGCCGGTCCAGAGTCTGGACGTCTACATCGTCGTTTCGAAGAAGACCCCGGACGCCGCGGCGGTTCTGGCGAAGCTCGAAGCCGGGTTCAAGGCGACCCAGTGACGCCACGGCGGGCGTCGTCGGGCGCCGACCTCGGCAACCGGTTGTTCAGCAAGGAAAAAGGGCGGATCATGACGGTCAGCGGGGCGGCAGACGCGATGCCGGACAGCGGGAATCAAGGCGGTGGTTTGGGGCTGCGCCTGCGGGCGATGCTGCTGATCGGCGGCGTGCTGCTCGTCTATCAGGTGCTGGCCATCGCTTGGGGCGTGCACGGCTCGGCCAACCAGGCCAAGGAGACGCTGGCGGCGCGCGCCGACATGGTGGCGTCGCTGCAGGCCCGCGCGGCGGCGATCCCGCTCTACGACTTCGACACCGAACAGGTACGCGAGGTCGCCAAGGCGCCGTCCTCCGATCCCGATTTCCTCGGCGCCCAGGTGCGCGACGACAAGGCCAAGGTGGTGGCCGAGATCGGTGACACCAAGGCCACGAAGGGCTTCATCGAGGTGGTCAAGCCCATTGTCGGCGGGCAGGCCGGGCAGCGCAAGGCCATCGGCGAATTCGTCCTGCGCCTGCGCACGGACCGGGTGGAGGCGCGGGTGACCGCCGACGCGGTGACCCAGATCGCCGTCGGGGCGGTCGCCTTCCTCGCCATCATGGCGGCGCTCTACCTCGTCGTCTCGGCCATCACGCGCCCGTTGATGCAGATCACCGCGATGGTCGGCCGTCTGGCCCAGGGCGACTACGCGGTCGCCGTGCCGGCCCTGGACCGCCGCGACGAGATGGGGGCGATGGCCCGCACCATCGACATGCTCCGCCAGAACGCCCAACACCGCCGGCAGCTCGAAGCCGAGAAGCTGGCCCGGCAGGCGGAGGAGGCGCAGCGGGGCGAGCGGCTGACCCACCTTGCCGCCGCTTTCGACCGCTCGGTTCAGGCGACCGTCGGCGAGGCCTCCACCGCCGCCTCGCAGATGAAGGGAAGCGCCGGCAGCATGCTGGACAGCGCGTTGCGCGCCGACCAGTGCAACGCCTCGGTGGCCGGCGCCGCCGACGAGACCAGCCGCACCGTCCAGACCGCCAGCGCGGCGGCCGAGCAGCTCACCCAGTCGATCCGCAGCATCGCCGAGAGCGTGAAGCAGTCGGTCGCCATGTCCGCCCAGGCCATCGACCGCGCCGACGCCAGCCGCAAGACGGTGGAGGCGCTGGCCGCCGGCGCCGCCAAGATCGGCGAGATCACCAGCCTCATCACCTCCATCGCCGGGCAGACCAACCTGTTGGCCTTGAACGCAACCATCGAGGCCGCCCGCGCCGGGGAGGCCGGAAAGGGCTTTGCCGTGGTGGCGAGCGAGGTGAAGAATCTGGCCAGCCAGACCGCCAAGGCGACCGAGGAAATCGCCACCCAGATCGGCGCCATCCAGTCGGTCACCCAGGACACCGTCTCGGCCATCGGTGCCATCACCGAAACCATCGGTCAGCTCAGCCAGCGCTCGACGGAGATCGCCGCCGCGGTCCAGGAGCAGTTGACCGCGACCGGCGAGATCGCCGAGAAGGTCCGCACCGTGGCCGGCGAGGCCGACACCGTGACCCGCAGCATCGCGGTCGCCTCCGGCGCCTCGTCGGAGGTGGCGGCGGCGGCCCGCGAGTCGGTGGAGGTCGCCCAGACCCTTCAGGCGCGCTTCGTCGACCTGCGCGACGAGGTGCAGAGGTTCCTGGCCTCGATCAAGGCGGCGTAAGGGGGCGCGATGACACGCAAGTTGCCTGCGATGGGTGGAAATGCCCGCCGCGGGCATGTTGCGTTTCCGGATTTCGCTTCGCCGCACTAGGATGCCGCTCCCGAACGGCGAGGATGATATGGACGACGGTTTGAAGTGCCCGAAATGCAACTCCGAGCATGTCTATCAGGATGGCATGCTGTGGATCTGCCCCGAATGCGCGCATGAATGGAACCCGCAGGCCGAAGGCGGCGTGGGCGCGGATGCCGCGGCGGATCAGGGGGTGCGGGACGCCAACGGGAATGTCCTGAGCGACGGCGACGCGGTCACGGTCATCAAGGATCTGAAGGTCAAGGGCTCGTCCCTGGTCGTCAAGGGCGGCACCAAGGTGAAGAACATCCGTCTGGTCGACGGAGCCGACGGCCACAACATCGCCTGCAAGATCGACGGCATCGGCGCGATGAACCTGAAGTCGGAATTCGTCAAGAAGGCGTGACGGCGCCCCGGCGTCCCCGAAAAGAGAAAACCCCTCGCCGGAGCGCTCCGGCGAGGGGTTTTCTCTTAGGGGCCTTCGCCCGGGGACGGGGACTACATCATTCCCAGCGCGCGCGGCAGCCAAGTGGAGATGATCGGCACGTAGGTGATCAGCACCAGGAAGCCCAGCATCGCCAGCAGCCACGGCCAGACGGCCACGGTAAGCTCGGTGATGCCCATCTTCGTGATGCCTGACGCGACGTAGAGGTTCAGGCCCACCGGGGGGTGGCACATGCCGACCTCCATGTTCACGACCATCATAATGCCGAAATGGACCGGGTCGATGCCCAGCTTGATGGCGACCGGGAACAGGATCGGCGCCATGATCAGCACGATCGACGACGGCTCCATGAAGTTGCCGGCCATCAGCAGCAGGATGTTCGTCACCAGCAGGAAGGCGATCACGCCCAGCCCCTGGGCGACGATCCAATCGGCAATGCCCTGCGGGATGTTCTCCGACGTCAGCACGAACGAGAACAGCACGGCGTTCGTGATGATGTAGAGCAGCATCGCCGACATGCTGGCCGAGGATAGCAGCACCTTCGGCACGCCGCGCAGCGGCATGTCCTTGTAGACGAAGACCGCGATGATGAAGGCGTAGACGGCGCTCATCGCCGCGGCCTCGGTCGGCGTGAAGATGCCGGAATAGATGCCGCCGATGACGATGACGATCAGCAGGAGGCCCCAGATCGCCTCGCGGAGCGCCTTCAGCCGCTGAGCAAGGCTGGCCTTGGGCAGGCGCGGATAGCCGAACTTGCGCGCGCGGTACCAGGTGACTCCGCCCAGCACGAAGGCCAGCATCAGGCCGGGGATGACGCCCGCCATGAAGAGCTGGCCGACCGAGGCGGCGTGCGGGCTGCCGCTGGTGGCGACCGAGTACATCACCATCACGATGGACGGCGGGATCAGGATGCCCAGCGCGCCCGAGGTGGTGATGACGCCGGCGCCGAACTGCTTCGGGAAGCCCTGGGCGACCATCGCCGGAAGCACGATGGAGCCGATGGCCACCACCGTCGCCGGGCTGGAACCGGACACCGCCGCGAACAGGGCGCAGCCCATCACGCCGGCGAGGCCGAGGCCGCCGTGCCAATGGCCGACCATCGCCGTGGCGAAGTTGATCATGCGCCGTGCCACGCCGCCGTGCGTCAGGAAGTTGCCGGCCAGGATGAAGAACGGGATCGCCATGATCTCGAACTTCTCGATGCCGGTGAACAGCTTCAGCGCCACGGCCTCGATCGGCACATTGGTCATGGTGAAGAGGAAGGTCAGAACCGTCAGGCCGAGCGAGATCGAGATCGGCATGCCGGTCAGCATCAGAACCAGCAGAAGGCCGAAGATGATGGCGGCGTTCATCGGTCGTTCTCCTTCGGTCCCTTACCGGCGGTCGGGCCGGCGGCCGGGCCGTTTCCGGGCTTGCGGCCCTCGTGATGGGCGATGTCGTGCGGGTGCAGGTTGTCGTCCATCTCGTACCAGTTGACGTCCTGCGCGGCGCGCTGCGGGTCGGTGATGTCCTCCTCCAGACCCTCGACATGGCCGTGGTCGTGGTGCGGCAGTTCGCCGGTGCGCAGGAAGTTGACCATCACCTGAAGGAAGCGGAAGCACATCAGGTAGGAGCCGACCGGGATCGCCAGGTAGATGATCCACATCGGCCATTCGAGGTCCGCCGAGACCTGCTCGGTGTTCGACATGTGCCAGACGAAGGTGGAACCCATCGTGCCGACGACGCCGGTGAACGTCGCGCCGGCCAGCAGACCGAACACGATGAACTTCGACCGCAGCGGGACCGACAGCTTGTTGATGAGCACGTCCACACCCACATGGATGCCGGTGCGGACGCCATAGGCGGCGCCGAATTTCGCCATCCAGACGAACATGTAGATGCAGAGTTCCTGCGCCCAGGCCAGATTCCAATGCAGGATGTAGTCCTGGATGACGGGGATGCCGGAGGCGTAACGGTGGACGACAGCGACGAAGATGATCGTCGTCGCCGCGGCCATCAGGAAGGCGATAAGAATCTCCTCCAGATGGTCTAGGATTTTCATGGGCATGGTGGCTCCGCGCGCAGGAGGAAGCGCCCGCGTCGAATGTGCGGGCGCTTGCCGAAGGCCGTGCTTTTGTCTTGTTTTCTTGAAAGACCGGGCGGGGATGCCGCCCGGCTATCCGAACCGTGTTATTCGCACTTGGCGGTGTCGGTCTCGGTCTTGATGCTCGCCAGCAGCTCCTTGCCGACGCGCGACGCCATGTCCTCATGGACCGGCAGCATCGCCTGGCGCCACGACGCGCGCTCGTCCTTGGTCAGCTCGTAGAACTTGGTCTTGCCGGCGGCCTTCATCGCCTCCAGCGCCTTGTCGTTCTCTTCCTGGGCGATGTTGTTGGCGTATTCGGTCGCCTCCTTCATCGCGCCGTCGAGCTGGGTGCGGACGTCGGCCGGCATGCCGTCCCAGAACTTCTTGTTCACGATGACCGCGTAGCCCAGATAGCCGTGGTCGGACAGCGTGGCGTGGCTCTGCACCTCGTGCATCTTCTGGGTGTACATGTTGGACGGCGGGTTCTCGGTGCCGTCGACGACGCCGGTCTGCAGCGCCTGATAGACCTCGGAGAAGGCCATCACCTGCGGCAGGGCGCCGAGCGCGCGCATCTGCGCGTCGAGCACCTTCGACGACTGGATGCGCATCTTCAGGCCCTTGAAGTCCGCCGTGGCGTGCAGCGGCTTGTTGGCGCTCATGATCTTGAAGCCGTTGTCCCAATAGGCCAGACCGGTGATGCCCTTGTTCTCCAGCTTCTGGAAGAGCTGCTTGCCGATCGTGCCGGTGGTGACCTTCACCAGGGCGGCCTTGCAGGGGAAGATGTAGGGCAGGTCGAAGATCTCGAATTCCTTGGCGCCCAGCGGACCGAACTTGGCCAGCGACGGGGCCAGCATCTGCACGGCGCCGAGCTGCAGGGCCTCCAGCTCTTCCTTGTCCTTGTAGAGCTGGCTGTTGGGGTAGACCTCGACCTTCACCTTGCCGCCGGTGCGCTGTTCGGCCAGTTGCTTGAACTTCTCGGCGCCCTTGCCCTTCGGAGTCTCGGGAGCGACGACGTGGCTGAACTTGATGACGATCGGCTCCTGCGCGGTGGCGGCGGTGGCGGCCATCAGGCAGCCGGCGGCGACGGTGGCGCACAGCAGCGAAACGAACTTCATAGGGGTCATCCTCCGTTTGTTGTTGGTCAGACTGATGGTCCGGCCTTTGATATTCTTTCATTGTTCGATAATTTCTCCCCCGACGCTATTGTGGAAATCCGTAGCTGTGAACGTGACATATTGGTTGCCGTGCCAACACCTCTCCCCCCTCTGACGAACGGTGCGGCCAGCGCCGCCTACGGCCTCGGCCAGCGCGGCCCGGTTCAGGCCATGCCGATCGTCGCGATGGCGCTGGTTGTCCTTCTGTTCGGCGTCTTCCTGTGGGTGCTCCACCGCAGCGAGCGGGAGGAGGAGACTCTCACCCTCATCAAGGACGTGCTGTGGGTGGAGCAGAACCTGCATTTCCAGCTCACCTCCGATGAGGAGAAGCTGCAGTATCTCGCCGAATCGCTGGGGCGCGAGGACACCGCGCCGGTGAACTACTCGGTGATGGCGCGCCACATCGTGACGGTGAACCCGGCGATCCAGCGCGTGGTGCGGCTGGACCCGCAGGGCCGACCGGTGCGGTCGGAACCGCCGGTGGACGACGGCCCGGCCCTGGACGACGCCTTCGGCCCCAGCCCGCGCGCCGACGCCTTCCTGATCGCCCGCTCCTCGGGCCGGCGGGCCTATTCGGCGCCCTACCGGCTGGGGGCCGCGGACACCGCCTTCGAGGTCGTCATCCCCATCTTCCGCGGGCAGGAATTCGCCGGCGCGCTCGCCGGTGTGCTGTCGATCGACGCCCTGCTGACCCATCACGTGCCCTGGTGGTTCGCCCAGCGCTACCAGCTGGAGGTCATCGACCCCTACGGGGCGGTGCTGGGGACGAAATCGCGCATCGCGATGCCGGAGCCGCGGCGCAGCCACGTCGTGCCCTTCGATCCGCCGGGGCACGGCCTGACCCTGGTCGCCACGCTGCATCAGCTGTCCGGCAACCTTGGCCGCAACATCCTGATCGCCGCCATCTTCGCGCTGACCGTTTCGGCCCTGTGGAGCCTGTGGGCGGTGCGCCGCCACATCGCCCGGCGAATCCGGGCGGAGGAGGCGCTGCGCGCCGAGCACGCCTTCCGCAAGGCGATGGAGGACAGCCTGACGGTGGGCATGCGCGCCCGCGATCTGGACGGCCGCATCATCTACGTGAATCCGGCCTTCTGCCGCATGGTCGGATGGTCGGCGGAGGAACTGGTAGGGGCGGGGCCGATCATGCCCTACTGGCTGCCCGAGGATCTTGTCCACACCGAGGAGGTTTTCCGCGCCGTCCTGGCCGGCAACGCGCCGGCCAACGGCTTCGAACTGCGCTTCCGCCGGGCCAACGGCGAGCGGTTCGACGCGCTGATCTACGAGGCCCCTCTGATCGACGCGAAGGGGCGGCACACCGGCTGGATGGGCTCCGTCCTCGACATCACCGAGCGCAAGCGGGCGGAGGAACTGGCCCGCCAGCAGCAGGAACGGCTCCAGCAGACGGCGCGGCTCATCACCATGGGCGAGATGGCCTCCACCCTGGCGCACGAGCTGAACCAGCCGCTGTCGGCCATCGCCAGCTATTGCACCGGCTGTCTCAACCGCCTTCAGGCCGGCAGCATCCGGCCGGACGAGTTGGCGACGGCGCTCGAAAAGCTGTCCGGGCAGGCCAAGCGCGCCGGCCAGATCATCCGCCGGATTCACGACTTCGTGCGCAAGAGCGAACCGAACGTCGCTCCCTGCTGCCTGTCGCAGGTGCTGGAGGATTGCGTGGCGCTGATGGAGGCCGACGCCCGCCAGCAGGGTGTGAAGCTGGTGCTGGAGATGGGGCGCGGCCTGCCGGCGGTGATGGCCGACCGCATCCTGCTCCAGCAGGTGGCGGTGAACCTGATGCGCAACGGAATCGAAGCGATGGCGGCGACCCGTCGCGACCGCCGCCGGCTGAGCGTGACGGTGCAGGAGGTCGACGGGTCGGTCCTGACGCGCATCCAGGACCGCGGTTGTGGCATTTCGCCCGAAAATGCGGAAAAACTGTTTTCTCCCTTCTTCACCACCAAGACCGAGGGCATGGGCATGGGCCTGAACATCTGCCGGTCCATCATCGAACATCATCAGGGGCGCCTGTGGTTCGAGCCCGCGGCGGACGGCGGCACCGTGTTCCTCTTCTCCCTGCCGGTCCTGTCCGCCCCGTCTTTGACGGACGCGACGGAGTCCCAGGACGAGAGACCGCAGGATGTGTGAGCCGAAGCTGCACATCGTCGATGACGACGAGGCGATCCGCGACGCCCTTGGCTGGCTGTTCCAATCGCGCAACGTCCCGGTGGCCTCCTGGCCGTCGGCGGAGGCCTTCCTTGCCGACTACGACCCTGCCATGGCCGGTTGCCTTCTGCTCGACATCCGCATGGAGGGGATGAGCGGGCTGGAGCTGTTCGACCGGCTGTCCGCCATGGGCTGCCGGATGCCCGTGCTGTTCCTGACCGGCCATGGCGACGTGCCGATCGCGGTGTCGGCCTTGAAGAAGGGCGCCCGCGACTTCGTGGAGAAGCCCTTCAACGACAACGATCTCGTCGACCGGGTGATCGAGGCGCTGACCTTCGACGCCGGGGAGCGGGCGCGGCAGGCCGGGCAGGCCGGCGTTGCGGCCCGGCTGGCGACCCTGACCCAGCGCGAACGGCAGGTGATGGGGCTGGTGGTGGCCGGCAAGCTGAACAAGGTCATCGCCGACGAGCTGGGAATCAGCATGCGGACCGTCGAGGTGCACCGCGCCCACGTCTTCGAGAAAATGGGCGTCAAGACGGCCGTGGAGCTTGCCCGCATACTCGCGTCGGTGGGGTAAGGAGGCGCGAGAGCAACCGACGGACTTGACAGGCGGGCGGATGCGGGCGACCCATTGGGACGGGACGTGCACGCCGCCTTCCCCTTTCCAGTCCGTACGCCATTCCGTTTCCGTCAAAGGTCGGAGAGTGCCTTGCGCCTGCCCTCATCGACGCTTGGTCTGGGGCTAGCCGCCATCGCCCCGCTGCTGCTGTTCCTGGCGGTGGTGGTCTGGATTCTGGATCTCCGGCAGCAGGACGTGCTGGCGGCGGAATTGGCGGCGCAGGCCCGTTCCGTGATGGTCGCCATCGACCGGGAATTGGAAAGCAAGGCCCGCCCTCTCGAACTTCTGGCCGCGTTGAGCCGCGACACGGTGGACGATCTCACCTTGCTGAAGTCGGAGGCCGCGGAGGCCGTGCGCAGCCAACCGGGTTGGCTCGCGATCGGAATGGTGAGGGTGGAGGATATGTCCCTCCAATTCCATACCCAGTACCCGCTGGACGCTCCGCTGCCGCCGCCGCGCCTGGACGAGGTGACCCGGCAGGTGGTCGCCGCGCGGCGGACGGTGGTCGGCGGTGTTCTGCCTCCGGGGGGGCCGCCGGGGCGTCCGGCCTTGATTGTCCGTGCGCCGATCCTCGACCCGGAAGGCCCCCCGGACGCGCCCGTGCGGCACGTCCTGTCGCTGGCGGTCGGGCTGGACGGGCTGGGTGCCGTGTTGCGCGGCTCGGGAATTCCCCCGGCTTGGACGGTGTCGGTGGTCGATCCCACCTTGGTCATCGCCGCGCGGTCCCCCGATCCCGACCTGCATGTCGGCCAGAAGGTCAGGGAACAGATGGTGCCCCGGCTGATGGAACAGAATCCGAAACCGTTTTCGGCGACGACGCGGGAAGGGCAGGAGGCGCTGGTTCTCGTTCACCGGTCGCAACAGACCGGCTGGTCGATCATCGTGGCCGTTCCGTTCGAGCAGATCAGCGGCCAGTTGAACCAGACCCGCACCACCATCCTGGCCGGTGCCGCGGGTGCCGGGCTGGCGACGCTGGTGCTGTCGCTGGTGGTGACGCGCCATGTCCGCCGCCGCCGCCACGCCGAGCGTGAGGCCCGTCAGGCCCGCGAGGCCATGCTGGCGGAGCAGCGCCGCCGGTTGGAGGCGGAGAAGGAGCATGCGGAGGCCGCCAACCTCGCGAAGTCCGATTTCCTCGCCAACATGAGCCACGAATTGCGCACCCCGCTGAACGCGATCATCGGCTTCAGCGAGGCGTTGCTGTCCGGCCTGTTCGGTCCAAGCCCGCCGAAGCACCAGGAGTACATCGCCAGCATCCACGTCTCCGGCCAGCATCTGCTGTCGCTGGTCAACGATGTGCTGGACATGGCGAAGGTGGAGGCGGGGCGCCTGGAGCTGTATCCGGAGCCGGTCCGGGTCACGGTCCTGCTGGGCGAGTGCGTCGAGTTGGTGGAGGCGCTGGCCGGCCAGAAGGGGGTGCGGGTGGAGTGCCCTCCCGTCGAACCCGGCCTGACGGTGATGGCCGACGCCATGCGCTTGCGGCAGGCGCTCCTGAACCTGCTGTCCAACGCCATCAAGTTCACGCCGGCGGGCGGGTGCGTGCGTGTGGAAGCGGCGCGTGGCGGGGATGGCTGCGTGACGCTGGCCGTCGCCGACACCGGCATCGGCATGTCACCGGAGGACGTCAAGATCGCGCTGGAGCCCTTCCGTCAGGTGAACAGCTACATGACCAAGGCCCATTCGGGCACGGGGCTGGGGCTGCCGCTCGCCAAGCGCTTTGTGGAGGCCCATGGCGGGCGGTTGACGTTGAGCAGCGCCCCTGGGGAAGGCACGGTGGTGAACATCGTCCTTCCGGGCACGCCGTCGCCCACTCCGCCGGCCGAACGTGGGGCTGTCCTGCTGTTCAAGGCGGAGTGATGCGGCCCGGTAAAGGGCGTTCGCCGTTTCGGGGCGCAACCGTTTCGGAGCGCAACCGTTTCGGGGCGTCTGGCGGTCAGGCCGCCTTGCGCGACAGGCCGGCTTCCAGGTGGTCGATACCGCTCACCAATTCTTCCGCCGCCTGGTCGGCGACGGCACGGGCGAAGGCCCAGGCATCGTCCGTGGCGATGCGCGCCGCCTCGACGCGGGCGCACAGCCGGTTGTGCTGGCCGCGCAGGGCGTCCAGCGTGCGTTCCATCTCTTGCCGGCTCATGGCTTCACGAACCTCGGGGCCGGACCGCTCCACCAGCGACCGCAGCCGGTCCAGCCGGTCGGCGGTTTCCTGGAGAAGGTCGCGGCATTTGACGTCGTAAGCGTGCCGGTTGCGGCAGCCCATTTCTCACTCCTCCCTTCGGATCGCATGGGGACCGTTCGCCTGATCGTCAGGCCTGTGGTCCGGAGCGGCGCTGCACAGCGGACGCTTCGTCTGCAATATGTGCATCGCAGCAAAAAATTCGCTGCAGCGCCAAAAAAAGAAATCCGTCTGGTTGCCTTTCATAGACGTATGAAAAGCATTTCCAGCTCCCAAGAACTTTAAGTTTTGTGTGTCCTGCCCAGTCGGGAGCGTTCCATGCCGCTCCGAAGTCTTCGGATTTCTTGAATCCGGTTGGACTCTTTCTGCATCATCGCTCCCGCCCCGTCAAGCGGACCAGGGGGATAAGACTATGGCGATTTGTCGCAGCCTAATGGAAGATCCCAACTGGTCCGGACAGGCAGAAAAGCGGCACAAAACGGCCGCTTCGCCCCGAAATAAATCGACGGACTTCTGGATTAAAGCAGGAAACCACGCCGAAGGGACGGACGCTGTTGTCGTTGCGACTTGGAAGGTGGGGCAGGGTGGCGCCCGTTACTCGGCCGCGATGCCGTAGGGGAAGTTTTCGGTGTTGGCCGGTTCCGGCAGCGTGGCGGGATGCTGCGTTGCGGCGTGGCTGGGGCAGGTCGGGCATTGGTTCGCGCAATGGCTCTGCGCCATCTCCCGCATCATCGGAACGCATTTGCCGCACTGGACCTGACGCTCATAATGCCGGAAGACGGAAGCCGGGGTGCGGGCGCCGTTCTCCAGCGCCTTGGTAACCTGCTTGTCGTTCAGCGCGTGGCAGATGCAGACGTACATGGGCCCCCGGCAGCGGTGCGTGTTGTGCGGTCGTGCTGGGGGCAATGTGCTGCGACTGAGAATGATTGTCAATTGATCTGAATCATGACGGCCAAATTTGAGCGTATTGCGACGGAATGTCACAGTTCGAACGAAGGGATGATGCGGCTACCTCCGTCGTCGATGCCTTCCTTCAAGCGGTGGGGGACGCGGTGCTGCGAATGGGACGGCTGCCGATTGCCGGAGTTGCGGTCCTCTGGGTCGGCGGTGCCGCGGCAGAGGCCGGGCCGCCCGCGTGGGACCCGCCGGGCTTCGACCGGGCGGCCATTCACGGGCGTCTGAACGCGGGGATCGCTGATTCCTTCGACCGCGCTCTTGCAATCGAACGCCAGGAGCGCTAGCCCCTCGGCATGAGCGACTCATCCGACACCTCGTCCGCCCGCGCGACCCCGGCGCACACCTCCCTGGGGCAGACCATCTATTTGGCGCCCGAAGGCTTCGTGCCGGACCTTGTGGCCGAACTGGGCGACGTGGCGGCGGTGGAGGACCGGCTGGTCTTCGCCGACGGACCGGCGCGCCCGGCCGCCTGGGCGCAGAACATCTGGCACGATCCGGTGCGGATCGAGTTCGCGTCGATCAAGGAAGGCGCGCGGACGCTGCGCTCCATCCAGCGCAACTGGGCGCTCTGGACGTTGCGCCATCACCGTCGGGCCAGCCTGATCCAGGACAACCTGCCCCATGTCTCGGCCAAGCCGGTGGTCTTCCCGTCGCCGCTGCCGACTGCCCCGCTGGGCTCCTGGACGCTGCTTGACGAGAACACCATCGTCGCGGCGGCGCGCTGTTCCAGCCCCTACCGCCACGGCGAGGTCACCTTCGTCGAGAACCGGACGGTGCCGCCCAACCGCGCCTATCTGAAGCTGTGGGAGGCGCTGACGCTGTTCGGGGAGCAGCCGGGGCCGGGTGACCGCTGCATCGACCTCGGCGCCTGCCCCGGCGGCTGGAGCTGGGTGCTTCACGAGCTGGGCGCCAGCGTGGTCAGCGTCGACAAGGCCCCGCTCGACCCGGCCATCGCCGCCCTGCCGCGCATCACGTTCCGCCAGGAGAGCGCCTTCGGCCTCAAGCCGCAGGATGTCGGGCCGGTGGATTGGCTGTGCTGCGACGTGATCTGCTACCCCACGCGCCTGCTGCGGCTGGTGAACCAGTGGATGGAGAGCGGGCTGGCCAAGCGCTTCATCTGCACGCTGAAGTTCCAGGCCGAGACGGACCACGATACGGCGCGCGCCTTCGCCGCGATCCCCGGCGGGCGGGTGCTGCACCTGCACCACAACAAGCACGAACTCACCTGGATGTGGCCGGCGGCTCCGGTCTGAGCGTGGTCACGCCCGGCGCAGCGCCAGTTCCAGCGCGGGCTTGAGGATCGACGCGGCGCCGTAGCCGATCTCCACCACCTCCTCCGCCCGGTCGAACTCCAGGATGCCGATGTGGGCGAGGCGCGGCGCGATCAGCACGTCCGGCGGCTCGCCGGCCAAGCGGGAGCGGGTGATGCGGTCCTGCATGATGTCGATCGACCCGGCCATCACGTCCATCACGTTGGGCGGAACGTTGGAGGCCGGGGCGCGCGTCAGCTGGTCGGCGAGGAAGCGCGTGCGCGCCGCCGGGCGCCGCCCCATCCAGGAGGCGATTTGCGAAGTCAGGGTGGAGAAGACCGGCGAGGTCGCATCCCCCGCCGGGGCCATCGCCACCTCCGGAACGGGATGCGCCTCCTGCATTTGAGGCGCCTGCATCTGGGCCGGCTTGGCCTCCGCCGCCTTGCGCAGTTTGGCGGCCCCGCGTCCGGAGGGGCGGCTCAGCGGCGACAATTCGCTGTTCAGGTTGACCGCGATCACCACGTCCGCCCCCAGCGCGCGGCAGAGCGACACCGGCACCGGATTGACCAGCGCGCCGTCCACCAGCCAATGATCATCGCGTCGCACCGCCGGGAACAGACCGGGCATGGCGGCCGAGGCCTGCACCGCGCTGAGCATCGGCCCGTCGCGCAGCCAGATCTCCCGCCCGGTGCCGAGGTCGGTGGCGACCGCGGCGAAGGGCTTGCGGAGCTGCTCGATGGTGACCTCGGTCCGGTGGTTGCGGAAGCGGTCGAAGGTGCGGTCGGCGGCCAGCAGCCCGCCGCGGCGGAAGGTGAGGTCGATTATGCCGAGCATGCCGAGCCAGCCCATGCTCTGCGCCCAGGCCTGCAACTCGTCCAGCTGGTCAGTCAGGTAGGCCGCGCCGACCACCGCGCCGATGGAGGTTCCGCAGATCACGTCGGGCTCGACCCCGATCTCCTCCAGCGCGCGCAACACGCCGATGTGCGCCCAGCCGCGCGCCGCCCCGCTGCCCAGGGCCAGTCCGATCTTCAGTCCGCTCACCGCCAGCACCTCGTGTCTTGTGGGCTTGGTCAGGCTCGTCCGGCGCCGACGCGTCGATGGGTGTCCAAAGGGATTTGGGGCATCGGACCGTCGGTGGAAACCCTTCCATCCGGGGGACGCGGAACGCGCCCGAAGGCCCCCTCATGGGGGATGCCGAAAATTGTACCCGCTTTTGCCCTCTATTTGACTTGTATCACATTTTCTTCCGATTACCTGTGGCATTCCAATGGATGAAAGAGTTTCCGGATGACGTTAACCAAACATCAACTGGAAGCGTCCAATGTCGCTCCCATCACGGACAATCAGGGATGGCGGAGGTTGCCATGGCCCAGGATCTCAAGAGTTTCAAGAAGGATTGGCAGCGCTGGTCGGCGGCGGAGAAGCTGACGGCGGTGGCCATCCTGATCGTTGCCGCGGTCGCGCTGGGCGGTCCGGTGACGATTCTGTTCTGACATCGCACCGGGTGACCGGCGCATTGCGCCTCCTCACAGGCCGCCTCCTCACAGCAGAGAGGCGAGGGCCGCGATCCCGAACCCTCCCAGCACCGCGCCCGAGCCGCGGTTGATCCACAGCATGGCGGCAGGCGTGACCCGGCGCCGGAACGCCCCGACCGAGGCGCTGAGCCCCAACCACCACATCGCCGACCCGGTGAAGACGCCCGCGACGAGCAGGGCGGCCACGCCCGTGCTGTTCCCGTCCCCCGCCGACACGCCCAGCCCGCCGAACACCGCGGCGAAGCTGAGGATGGTCGCCGGGTTGGCCAGCGTCAGCGCGAAGGTGGAGGCGTAGGCTCCGGCCAGACCGCCGCCGCCGCGGGCGTCCGCGGCGCGCTCCGCCGGGCGGGCGCGCAGGGTGCCCCAGCCCAGCCACAGCAGCACCAGCCCGCCCACCAGCTTCAGCGCCACCTGCGCGCCCAGCAGCGCGTCGGTGACCAGAACCACCCCGAAGCCGGCGATGGCACCATAGACCGCGTCCGCGCTGGCCGCGCCGAGCCCGCTGACGAAGCCGTGCGCCGGCCCGTCGGCCAGGGTGCGCCGGATGCACAGAAGCCCGACCGGCCCGACCGGGGCGGCGATGCTGAATCCGATGATCAGGCCCTTCAGCAGGGCGGGCAGCGCGTCCATGGCGGATGCTCCGGGTGGGTCAGTCTGACTCGATGGGAAGGACCGGCGTTTCCTTGACCGAGGACAGCGCGATCACGGTGTGGGAACGCACGACGCCGGGAAGGGCTTTGAGCCGGTCGGACAGGAAGCGCTCCAGCGCCTCCGTGTCGGCCACGCGCACCTTGAGCAGATAGGACCAGTCCCCGGTGACGTGGTGGCATTCCTGAACCGCCGGCGTGGCGCGCATGGCGTCGCGGAAGGGCGCGTCGTGCTCCGGACGGTCGAGCAGCACCTCGACGAAGGCCAGCACGTCCAACCCGGTGGCCTTGGGCGACAGCCGCGCCCCCCAGCCCTGGATCACGCCGTTCGCTTGCAATTTCTTCAGCCGTTCGTTCACGGCGGACACCGACAATCCGACCGCGGTCCCGATGTCGGCGTAGGAAGCGCGTCCATCTTCCTGGATGTGCGCTATGATTTTGCGGTCTGTATCGTCCATGACAGCAATATTTGCCGAAGAGGCGCGGAAGAGCAAGGATGATTTGCTGATCAATCGCCCATGCGGCGGAAATCCGGCTTGCCGGCGCCGCAGCGCGGGCAGAACCAGTCCGCCGGCAAGTCCTGGAAGGCGGTGCCCGCCGGCTCGCCGTGTTCCGGGTCGCCGTCGCGGGGGTGATACTCGTAGCCGGGGCAGTCGCCGCCGCCGCACCGCCAGATTTCGGACAGGCGCGGGTCGTTGGCCCGCGCGGGGCGGACGAACAGGGCGATGAGGGCGGTGGGGAGCAGGCGCAGGGCGCCACGCCGGAGGAGGGGGCGGGAAAGGGGGTGGGGAAGGGTGGGCATGGCGGACCGTCCGGCGGATCGAGGTGCCGCACTATGCGCCGCGGTCCTTTGCGGGATGATGACGGTCGTGGAACGAAGGCAGGCGAGTCAGCGCCGCCGCGGCGCCTTGCCCTTGAAATGGGCGCGTTGGAGCTTCGCGCCGGTCAGATCGGCCCCGTCCAGGTCGGCGTTCTCCAAATCGGCGTCGGTCAGGTTGGCCTGGACCATGCGGGAATCGGTCAGCATCGCCTGCCGCAGATCCGCACCCATCAGATTGGCGGCCCAGGAGCGGCCGGTGGGCCGTCCGCTGGGGTCCTTGATCTCCGCCGGCCCGAGGTTGACCCGCGTCAGATCGGCGCCGGTCAGCCGGGCGAAGCTGAGGTTGGCGCCGCACAGGTCGGCCCCCATCAGGTTCGCGTGCTCCAGATTGGCGCCGGACAGGTCGGCCATCATCAGCCGGGCGCCGGTCAGCGCCGCGTCGGACAGGTTGGCGCCGCGCAACGAGGCCGCGCTGAGATTGACCCCGCGCAGGTCGGCGCGGCTGAGGTCGGTGCCGTCCAGATCGGCGCGCTCCCCGCGCTGGCCGACGCTGTCGATCCAGCGCTCATGGTCGAAGATCGCCCGCTGGATTTCCGACCCCATGCTGTCGATCGGGCGGGTCAGGCAGGCGGAGCCGAGCTTGGCTCGGGAAAGGTCGCAATCGACCATCCGCGTGCCGACCAGATCGGCGTTGTCGAAGGTGCAGCCGTCCAGCAGGGCGCCGCTCAGGTTGGCCCCGTTCAGCCGCGCCCCGGACAGGTTGGCGTCGGTCAGAACCGCGCCGGTCAGGTCGGCGTTCTGAAGCACCGCCCCGCACAGGTCGGCTTCCGTCAGGTTGGCACCGGCCAGCACGGCGCCGGTCAGGTCGGTCGGAATGCCGCTCTCCGCCGTGGCGCCACCCTGAAGGCGGGCCAGGGCGGTCCGGTGGCTTTGCCGGATGGCCTCGGCGTCCTGGGCGTCCGGATGGGCGTCCGGGCCGGTGCCGCGGCGGGCGGTCCCCCCCGGCTCCAGCGTGCCGGCGCGCAGGTCGGCGTCGCGCAGATTGGCGTTCGAGAAGTCGGCGGAGCGCAACCGGGCGCCGCGCAAGTCCGTCTGCATCAGGTTGGCGCGCGTGATGTCCGCGTCGCGCAGGTCCACGCCGAACAGGTCGGCGCCGGCCAGATTGGTGCCGCTGAGCCGGCAGCGCGCCAGCTTCGCCCCGACCAGCCGCGCGCCGCGCAGGTCACGCTGCGCCAGATCGGCGCCCTCCAGGTCGGCCAGCACCAGATTGGCGCGCGCGCCGCCCGGCTGGCCCTTGATCCAGCGGGCATGCCGGTCCAGCACCTCGGCCAGTTGATCGGGCCGAAGATAGGAGGGAGCCGGCGCTGGGGCTGTGGCGACGGGGGACACGGGCAGGAATCTGACGGGGGTTGTTTCCACTACTCAAACTATGGGGGTAGATTCCTTACCGAAGGCTAAACGGCAAAGGCCGCGGCAGTACCCCTTATGGTTGCCGTTTTTTGCCCTGCTCTTGTCACGATCGGTTCCGGCGGGGGACTCGGGCGAATCGGGAGCGCGGTCTGCTGTATTTCACCCCTGTAACGCATCCCACCGCGTTTCCGGCCGCCTCAGGGCCACCCTGGCAAGCCCAGGAAGGACGGGCGTTTTAAAGTCGTTAACCATTGGTTTCTTGACAGAAGCGGGGGCGCTGCCGCCAAAAGGCGTCGGACAAAAAGGGGCGCTTTGCGCGTCGACCCGTTCGGGACCCCATGGAGGCATGATGACCGAGGCCAAATTCCAACCGACCCCAGCAGCCAAGCTCGGCCGGAGGGAACTGTTGCGCATCGGTCTGGCGACGGCCGCCGCCGGGATGGTGATGGCCCCGGAGGTGTCGGAGGCGGCGTTGCGCGCTCCGCCGCGGCAACTGGTCCTGCTCAACCTCCACACCGGGGAGCGGGTGCGGGCGGAATACTGGTCCAAGGGCCGCTACCAACGCGACGGGCTGCGCGAGATCAACCACCTGCTGCGCGACCACCGCACCGGGGCCGTGCACCCCATCGACCCCAAGCTGCTCGATCTGCTCCACGCGCTGACCCGCAAGGTCGGCGGCAAGACGCCGGTGCACATCATCTCCGGCTACCGCTCCCCCGAATCCAACGCCTGGCTGCGCGAGCAGGACGGCAGCGGGGTCGCCCAGAACAGCTTCCACATGCAGGGCAAGGCCATCGACCTGCGGGTGCCCGGCCTGCCGTTGCGCAGTCTGCAGCGCGCGGCGCTCAGCCTGCGCGGGGGCGGGGTGGGCTATTATCCGGACAGCAACTTCGTCCATGTGGACGTCGGTCCGAAGCGTTACTGGGCGTCCTGAGCGGCCTCCCGAACGGAAAATGAAAAGCCCCCGCCGGATGGACGGGGGCTTTTCCTTGGCGGGACCTGGTTCGACCGGGCCGCCTTACTCGACGGTGACCGACTTGGCGAGGTTGCGCGGCTGGTCGACGTCGGTGCCCTTGAGCACGGCGACGTGGTAGGCCAGCAGCTGGACCGGGATGGCGTAGAGCAGCGGGGCGACCAGCGGGTCGCAGGCCGGAAGCTCCAGCGACCAGCGGACCTTGTCGGACAGCTTGTCGATGCCCTTCCTGTCGGCGATCAGCAGCACCTTGCCCGACCGCGCGCAGACCTCCTGGACGTTGGACACCGTCTTCTCGAACAGGTTGTCCGACGGCACCAGGACGATCACCGGGACGCTCTCGTCGATCAGCGCGATGGGGCCGTGCTTCAGTTCGCCCGCCGCGTACCCCTCGGCGTGGATGTAGCTGATTTCCTTCAGCTTCAGCGCGCCTTCCAGGGCCAGCGGGTACATCGCGCCGCGGCCCAGATACAGCACGTCGCGGGCCTCCGCGACCTCCTGCGCCAGCTCGTGCAGGCGCTCGTCGTGGGCCAGCACGTCGGCGGCGCGGGCCGGCACCTCGCGCAGCGCCTGGGCGATCTGCTGCATCCGCTCCGCCGGGATCACGCCGCGGGCGTGGCCGACGGTGACCGCCAGACAGGCCAGCGTGGTCAGCTGCGTCGTGAAGGCCTTGGTCGAGGCGACGCCGATCTCCGGACCGGCCATGGTGTAGAGCACCGCGTCGGATTCACGCGCGATGGTGCTTTCCGGCACGTTGACGATGGACAGGATCTTCTGGCCCTGGCGCTTGCAGTAGCGCAGCGCCTCCAGCGTATCCAGAGTCTCGCCCGACTGGCTGATGAACAGCGCCACGCCGCCTTCCGGCATCGGCGCCTCGCGGTAGCGGAACTCCGAGGCGATGTCGACCTCGACCGGCAGGCGGGCCAGCGTCTCGAACCAGTATTTGGCCACCACGCCGGCGTAATAGGCGGTGCCGCAGGCGACGATGGTCAGCTTCGTCGCCTTGGCGATGTCGAAGCTGGTCTCCGGCAGGGTGACGCGGCCGGTCTCCGGGTTGATGTAGGCGTTCAGCGTGTCGCCGATGACCTGCGGCTGCTCATAGATCTCCTTGAGCATGTAGTGCCGGTAGCCGTCCTTGCCGATCAGCGCGCCGGACAGGGCGGTGGTCTTGACCGGACGCTCCACCACCGCGTCGCCGGCGTCGTGGATCACGGCGGCGGTGCGGGTCAGCTCCACCCAGTCGCCGTCCTCCAGATAGCAGATGCGGTTGGTCAGCGGCGCCAGGGCGAAGGCGTCGGAGGCGAAATACATCTCGCCCTCGCCGTAGCCGACGGCCAGCGGCGTGCCGTGGCGGGCGCCGACCAGCATGTCCTCCTGGCCGGAGAACAGCAGCACCAGCGAGAAGGCGCCGGTGAAGCGCTTGAAGGAGGCGGCGGCGGCCTCGACCGGACCCAGCCCTTCCTTCTCCATGTAATAGGTGACGAGGTGGGCGATCACCTCGGTGTCGGTGGCGCTTTCGAAGACGTAGCCGTGGTCGATCAGCTCGGCCTTCAGCTCCTGGTAATTCTCGATGATGCCGTTGTGCACCACGGCCACGCGGTGGGTGGCGTGCGGGTGGGCGTTGTTCTCGGTCGGGCCGCCGTGGGTGGCCCAGCGGGTGTGGCCGATGCCGATCACGCCCGGCAGCGGCGCCTCGCGCAGCTTGGCGTCGAGGTTGATCAGCTTGCCCTCGGCGCGGCGGCGCTCGATGCCGCCCTTGACCAGCGTGGCGACGCCGGCGCTGTCGTAACCGCGGTATTCGAGGCGGCGGAGACCCTCGACGAGACGGGGGGCCGCGTCATGCGTGCCGATGATGCCGATGATGCCACACATGAACCTGCAACTCCTGAATGATGGCCGGGGCCGGGTGAACGGTCAACCGGGGCAATCTTACGCCTTTTTCGCTTTCTCGTTTTGCTTCCGTTCGCGGAAACGCTTGGCCCAGCCGGTGTAAGCCTGCTGGCGCCCGCGCGCCACGACCAGCGCGTCGCCCTCGACGTCGGTGGTGACCACGCTGCCCGCCCCGACGATCGCGCCGTCGCCCACCCTGACCGGAGCCACCAGCGCGGTGTTGGAGCCGATGAAGGCCCCGGCGCCGATGTCGGTGTGGCTCTTGGCGTAGCCGTCGTAATTGCAGGTGATGGTCCCGGCGCCGATGTTGGCCTTCGCCCCCACCCGCGCGTCGCCGATGTAGGTCAAGTGGTTGACCTTGGCTCCGGCCTCGATCTTCGCGTTCTTGATCTCGACGAAGTTGCCGATGTGGGCGTCCGGCCCGATCTCCGCCCCCGGACGCAGGCGGGCGTAGGGGCCGACCTGGGCGCCGCTGTCCACCCGCACCTGCTCCAGATGGCTGAAGGCCTTGATCTCGACCCGGTCGGCGACGAACACGCCGGGGCCGAACACCACGTGCGGGCCGACGATCACGTCGCGGCCGAGGCGGGTGTCCACACAGAAGGTGACGCTGTCCGGGTCGGTCAGGGTGGCGCCGTTGTCCATGGCGGCCTTGCGCAGGCGGCGCTGGATCAGCTTCTCCACCTCCGACAGTTCGGCGCGGGAGTTCACGCCGACGACCTCCGCCGGGGCAGCCTCGACCACCGCGCAGGCCATGCCGTTGCTGCGGGCGATCTGCACCACGTCGGTGAGATAGTATTCGCTCTTGGCGTTGGCGTTGCCGATCCGGCTGATCAGGTCGAACATCCGCGACCCGTCGAAGGCCATCAGCCCGGCGTTGCACAGGGTGACCTGGCGCTCCTCCTCGGAGGCGTCGAGATACTCGACGATTTTCTCCAGCCCGCCGCGGGCGTTCAGGATCAGGCGGCCGTAGGCGCCGGGATCGTCGGGGCGCATGCCCAGGACGACGACCGCCGGGTCGCTCGCTTGGCGGCGGGCGGCGACCATGGCGCGCAGCGTGTCCGGCGTGACCAGCGGCGTGTCGCCGTAGAGCACCACCACGTCGCCGTCGAATCCCTCCAGCAGGCCGAAGGCAGCGCGCACGGCGTCGGCGGTGCCGCGCTGCTCGTGCTGGACGGCGGTGGGGTAGGGGGCGACGGCGTCGGCCACATTGTCCATGCCGGGGCCAACCACCACGACCACATGGTCGGGGTCGAGCGCCCTCACCGCGGACAGCACATGGCCGACCATCGGTTGGCCGGCAACGCGGTGCAGGACCTTCGGCAGGTCCGACTTCATGCGGGTGCCTTTGCCGGCGGCGAGAATGACGCAGGCGAGCGGGCGGTGCTGAGTCATCGGATATCCCTGCAGTATTGGAAACGGGTTATGGCAAAGGGGTGGAAAAGCGTACGCATCAAAATCCGGGCAAACGGTCTGTGCTCAAGCATTGAGTGCCACATCCGGCGCCAGGACCCCAAGTCAACTTTTGTGTCAATCTGACATACACAAAACGCGGCCCGAGGGTGTACGCACGCCGCGCCAGCGGCACCGAAGGGCCTATGCCGGGGGCGTGTTGCCTGAACAAGGGGTCGCCGTCGGAGGAGGGGCGTGCTATCGAACGGGGTGCCGCTCGCCTTTGGACTATCATGGAACTCGTGCCGATGTCCGCCATGTCCGCCACCATTCCCTTCGCCGCGGTCGTCTTCGACCTGGACGGCACGCTGATCGACAGCGCGCGGGACATGACCCGCGTCCTGAATCGCACCCTGTCCCGCTTCGCGCGGCCCAGCCTCAGCGAAGCGCAGGTGCGCGGCATGGTGGGCGACGGGTCGGCCGCCCTCGTCCGGCAGGCTTTCGCGGCGACCGGCGACGCCCTGACCGAGGATGCTCTGCGGTCGGCCCTCGACGATTACCTCGACGCCTATTTCCAGGACGACGAGCCCCCGGTGCTCTATCCCGGCGTGCCGGAAACCCTGGCGGCGCTGGCGGAGGGTGGGGTGAAACTGGGGCTGTGCACCAACAAGCCGGAACGGATCACCCGGAAACTGCTGGAGGCGCTGGGCCTCTCGCCCCTGTTCTCCGCGCTGGCCGGCGGCGACACGCTGCCGGTGAAGAAGCCGGACGGGCGCCATCTGTCCTGGGTGGTCGAGGCGCTGGGCGGCGGCAGCGCCGCGATGGTGGGGGACAACCGCAACGACGTGAAGGCCGCCCGCGCCGCCGGGGTCCCGGTGGTGGCGATGACCTACGGTTATCCCCGCATGCCGGTGCAGGAGCTGGGCGCCGACATCCTGCTCGATCGCATCGCGGACCTGCCGGACGCCCTGCGGCGGCTGGGCGGCTGAGCGGCCGGCCGGGTTGCCGCATCCAGCGGGGGCTTCGCCGTAGGTCTCCTTCTTGTCATGGTTAACGAGAGATTAACGGTGGCTAACGAAAGGTAAATGTAGTTGGATGGGTGCATCGAATGGTGGTGAGCGAAGGAGACACCCGATGGCCCAGATCCTTGCCTTCCCCGGTAAGACCCAGACCGGCAAGACCCTGTCCGCCGACGCCCTGTCCATCGAAGCCCACATCGCCACCCACGCTCCGGCCAACAGTCAGATCGACTCGGCCACCGCCGACTTCGATCGGATGATGGCTCACCACAGCGACCTCCAGCGCAAGATGGACGAGTTCAACCGCTTGTGCGAACAGGCGCTGGCCGAGCGGCCCATGGCCGAACTGCTTTATCATCCCACCGCCTGCAGCGGCAGCGTCGGGCGCGCCTGATCCTTCAACGAAGCGGTGACGGCACCGGCCCGGCGGGACGCTCCGCCGTCTGGTCGGTCTTGCGCACGGCGGTGAGGTGGACGACCACCCCGCCGAATCCGCTGTCGGTCTCCAGCCGGACGGGCAGGGGCGGGCCGGCCCCCTCCACGGGAGCGATCCACAGATCGACGGGCGGGCGCTCCTCCCGGTTTCCACCGCGTTGCCAGAAGGGTTGGCGTGGCGTGCGCTCGTAGCCGGCGATCGGCGTGTGGGACACCCGGCATTGCCGCGCCGCGCCCGAAAACACCGAATGGCGCGACATCCCGACCATGGTCATTCCCCGGTCCGTGAAAATCATGTCGTAACGGCGACGCCCGTCATAAATGGGCACGGTGCGCTGGCATCCCCCGCCGTGAAGCGCGGCGAGCAGCAG
This sequence comes from Azospirillum aestuarii, assembly GCF_016632405.1. Classification (NCBI taxonomy): domain Bacteria; kingdom Pseudomonadati; phylum Pseudomonadota; class Alphaproteobacteria; order Rhodospirillales; family Azospirillaceae; genus Azospirillum; species Azospirillum aestuarii. The sequence continues at coordinate 94,239 of NZ_JAEPIV010000005.1, read as the reverse complement.
TTCCACGACGCCGCTCAACGGATCACGGGTCTGCCGGCTGAGCGCTTCGGGGACGGGGGCGCGGTCCTCCTCTTCCGGGGGCGGGGAGACCTGCGTGCGGACGCTGCCGTCCGGGCCGTAGTCCAAGGTGACGGTCCGGGGGGAGCCGCGCAGAACGCCGGACTGGGTGTGGCGGATCGGGGCGACGCCGTCGGGCCGGACCGTGCCGACGCTGAGCGATTGGGTGTCCCAGGGGAACAGCCGCCCCAGAAAGCCGTCCGTCGCGGCGTTGACCTGGACGCTGTAGCGGCCCTCGGTCAGGGTCAGTTCCGCCCACGCGTCGAGGACGGCCACGCCGCCGACATGGACGCGGTAGTCCAACTGCCAGCGCTGCGCCAGGGCGGGCAGGGGGAACAGTCCGGCGAACGCCGCGCACATTCCTGCGATGAGGCCGGCGACGAGGGCGGCCGAGGGACGCTTAATAGGAGGCTGGGTGGGAAGCGCGGTCCGGTGCGTCATGTCCATTGGCTCATCGGGGGCTCCGAGCGGAAGGGCTTCTTTGATATTGGTGTGAAACAGGTGCTTGACAGGAGGGGGCGGGGCCTTTAGAAACCCGCCTCACCGCAGCGGTGGCAACGACGCGACAGCGAAACGAGCCTGATGCCGACGCGGTTTTACTGGGATGGGCGCATAGCTCAGCGGGAGAGCACACCCTTCACACGGGTGGGGTCGTAGGTTCAATCCCTACTGCGCCCACCATCCCAAAGTCCGGTGGTTCATGGGCTTTGCGGATGGTACCATCCCCTCCACCTTAAGGGCCGGTCAGGATCGGGGTCCGTCGGGCCTCGTGTTTCCGTCTCCGCGGTGCGTCAGCGGTTGTTTCTTTGGGATGGGCGCATAGCTCAGCGGGAGAGCACACCCTTCACACGGGTGGGGTCGTAGGTTCAATCCCTACTGCGCCCACCATCCCAAACACCGCCCTTTCTCCGGTACATCGTTGGAATTCGCCAGTAATGAGCCGTCGCGCAGGTTGCGCCGGCATGTGCTGGAGGCATGATGCCGTCCGGAACTCCTGCCCATTTGCGCGTGCCTTTTTGAGACGAACGCCGCCGCAGTTGATTCAGATCAGCTACAGCGCGTGGGGTTTTCGTCTATCGCTTCCAACATCCGATTTGCTCAATCATCTGGAAGCAGTGACATGGAAGATACGCGCGTGACCCTTCTCGCCCTCGGCCTGCTGGTCGTGGCGCTCGTCGTGATCCTCGGTTCGGTGGTCCTGTCTCCGGCCACCCTGGTCCTCCTGGCCACGCTCGGCGCCTGGGTGAACCTGACCTATCTGGTCGTCGTCACGCTGATGCGTTGACCCTTCCACGGGCGGGGCGGGCTCCGCGGCCCCTCCCGCCCGCCGGCCCGCCCGCCGGATGGATAAATTTCAAATTCGGGCGCTGCCGGTTAATTCCATGACTGGACAGCGCCGGGCCGGCGGTTTATCCCAGCGCCGTTTATGACGCCTGTGGAGCACCCGCCATGACCTCCCTCGCCGCCGCCCGCCCGCCGGAGTCGGATCTGCCCTTGCCGGTCGTCCGCAGCGTGGACGATCTCCGCGCCCAGGTTACCGCTTGGCACCGCGACGGCAAGACGGTGGCCCTGGTGCCGACCATGGGCGCGCTGCACGACGGCCATCTCGCTTTGGTGCGCCGCGCGTGTGAACTGGCCGACCAAGTGGTCGCCAGCGTCTTCGTCAACCCCACCCAGTTCGCCCCGCACGAGGACTTCGACCGCTACCCGCGTGACGAGGCCGGGGATTCGCGCAAGCTCGCCTCGGCGGGCTGCCATCTGCTCTACGCCCCCACCGTGCGCGCGATGTATCCGGAGGGATTCGCCACGGCCATCTCGGTCGGCGGCCCGGCGGAGGGGCTGTGCGGCACCTTCCGGCCCCAGATGTTCGGTGGCGTCGCCCTGGTCGTGACGAAGCTGTTCCTCCAGGCCCAGCCCGACGTGGCGGTGTTCGGGGAGAAGGATTACCAGCAGCTCATGGTCATCCGCCGCTTCGCCCGCGACCTCGACATCCCGGTGCGGGTGGAGGGGCTGCCGACGGTGCGGGAGGCCGACGGGCTCGCCATGTCGTCGCGCAACGCCTATCTGTCCGCTGACGAGCGCGCCCGCGCGCCGGAGCTGAACCGCGCGCTCCTCGACGCCGCCTCGGCGCTGGCCGGCGGTGCCGAGGCTGCGACGGTGCTGGAGGCGGTGCGGGCTCGCATCACCGCCGCCGGTTTCGGCTCCATCGACTATGTCGAGCTGCGCGACGCCGACACATTGGAGCCGGTGAGCCGCGTGGAACGTCGGGCGCGCCTGCTGGCCGCCGCTTGGATGGGCAAGGCCCGCCTCATCGACAACGTGCCGGTCCTTCCGGCGTAACCGCCGGCGTTCCATCCCCGGCTCGCACGCCTGCCCACGCCACGCGAAGGATCGCAGAGCGGGCGAGGTGCCCTATACTCTCTGCCGAACGCGCGGCCGACCGCGAGGCCGCGTGCAAGAAACGAGGGAAGGAAGGCACCATGCCGTATGATTCCGTGGACACCGCCCGCCGTCTTGGGTTGAAGGACGCCGAGCTGCTGCGCTTCCAGTGTTTCGTCGATGGCCGGTGGGTAGACGCCGACAGCGGCAAGACCGTGGAGGTGACCAACCCCGCCGACGGCAGCGTCCTGGGCAGCGTGCCGATGATGGGCGCGGACGAGACGCGCCAGGCCATCGACGCCGCCGAGCACGCTTGGCCGGCCTGGCGTGCCCTGACCGCGAAGGAGCGCGCGAAGACCCTGCGGACGTGGTTCGACCTGATGATGGCGAACCAGGAGGATATCGCCCGCATCATGACGGCGGAGCAGGGCAAGCCGCTGGCCGAGGCGCGGGGCGAGGTGGCCTACGCCGCGTCCTTCATCGAATGGTTCGCCGAGGAGGGCAAGCGCGTCTACGGCGACACCATCCCGCAGCATCTGCCGGGCCGCCGCATCGTCGTGACCAAGGAGCCGATCGGCGTCACCGCGGCCATCACGCCGTGGAACTTCCCGGCGGCGATGATCACCCGCAAGGCCGGTCCGGCGCTGGCCGCCGGCTGCCCGATGGTCATCAAACCGGCGACCGCCACCCCGCTGACTGCGCTCGCCATGGCGGTGCTGGCGGAGCGGGCGGGCATTCCGGCGGGCATCCTCAGCGTCGTCACCGGCTCCGCCCGCGCCATCGGCGGCGAGATGACCGGCAACCCGGCGGTGCGCAAGCTCACCTTCACCGGCTCCACCGAGATCGGCAAGGAACTGATGGCCCAGTGCGCCGGCACGGTGAAGAAGGTGTCGCTGGAGCTGGGCGGCAACGCGCCCTTCCTGGTCTTCAACGATGCCGACCTCGACGAGGCGGTGAAGGGCGCCATCGCGTCCAAGTACCGCAACACCGGCCAGACCTGCGTCTGCGCGAACCGGCTGCTGGTCCAGTCCGGAGTCTACGACGCCTTCGCGGCCAAGCTGGCCGAGGCGGTGAAGGCGCTGAAGGTCGGCCCCGGCCTGACCACGGAAGGGGCGCAGCAGGGGCCGCTGATCGACATGGCCGCGGTGGAGAAGGTCGAGGACCACATCCGCGACGCCACGGAGAAGGGCGCCCGCGTGGTGCTGGGCGGCAAGCGGCATGAGCTGGGCGGCAGCTTCTTCGAGCCGACCATCCTCGCCGACGTGACCCCGGCGATGAAGGTGGCCCGCGAGGAGACCTTCGGCCCGGTCGCCCCGCTGTTCCGTTTCGAGACGGAGGAGGAGGCGGTGCGGATGGCCAACGCCACCGAGTTCGGTCTGGCCGCCTATTTCTACAGCCGCGACATCGGGCGCGTCTGGCGGGTGGCGGAGGCGCTGGAATACGGCATCGTCGGCATCAACGAGGGCATCATCTCCACCGAGGTCGCCCCCTTCGGCGGCATGAAGGAAAGCGGCATCGGCCGCGAGGGGTCCAAGTACGGCATCGAGGATTACTTGGAAATCAAGTATTTGTGCATGGGTGGCATCGGCGGCTGAATGCCGGACGCTGATTTCAAGTAAAAAAGCGGGGCTGGTCGTGCGACGCGCTTTGACCGGCCCCGTTTTTTTAACTAGGATAAATCATCGTTAAATTTGCCCATGCCCCCAACAGGGGAATAATGGGGGAAAGGCGGCCCGGTGCGGTTTTTGCTGCGGCGCTCCGATGGGGAATCGGTGTCCCTGATGCCCGTCCTCGTCGCGGTGGCACTGGTGCTGCTTGCCGCGCTGGGAACCTGGACCGTGGTGTCCGCCAAATCCGGCGCCCGCAGTGCCGGTGGCGACCGCAAGCCGCAGAAGACCTACGCATCCTTGCCGACGATGACCTTCACGCTGGGCGGCAGCGACGCACGTCTGGTGGACATCCGTGTGCTGCTGGAGATCGAGCCCACCGGGGACCCGAACCCGGCCACGCCCTTCGTCCCCCGCATCGCCGACCAGATGGCCGACCGCCTGCGCCAGATCGAGCCGGGCCAGTTGAGCGGGGCCGAAGGCGCCAACCTGATCAAGAGCACCGTGGCGAGCGTGATGAAGCGCGAGGCCCAGGCCATCCGCGTGCGCGAGGTGCTGCTGGAGCGGATGGTGGTGCGATAAGCGCTCGCACCGCTTGCCCCCACCCCGGCCCTCCCCTGCGAAAGCGGGGGAGGGCCGGGGTGGGGCAGTCGTACCCCTAGGAAAACGCCTTACTCCGCCGCCGCGCGGCGGTCGGCGTCGCGCTTCAGACGGGCACGCTTCAGCTCTTCGGCCAGCAGGAAGGCCAACTCCAGCGCCTGGCTGGCGTTCAGCCGCGGGTCGCAGGCGGTGTGGTAGCGCAGCGCCAGCTTGTGGTCGGTGATCGCCTGGGCGCCACCCGTGCACTCCGTCACATCCTGGCCGGTCAGCTCGAAATGGACGCCGCCGGCGTGGGTGCCCTCGGCCTCGTGAACCGCGAAGAAGTCGCGCGCTTCCGACAGCACCTTCTCCACCGGCCGGGTCTTGTAGCCGCTGGAGGACTTGACGGTGTTGCCGTGCATCGGGTCGCTGGACCAGACGACGACGCGGCCCTCGCGCTGCACCTTGCGCAGCAGGGGCGGGAACTTCTCCGCCACCTTGTCGGCGCCCATGCGGACGATCAAAGTCAGGCGGCCCGGCTCGTTGGTCGGGTTCAGCAGGTCGATCAGGCGGATCAGCTCGTCCGGATCGGTCGTCGGGCCGCATTTCAGGCCGATCGGGTTCTTCACGCCGCGCAGGAACTCGACATGCGCGCCGTCCAGCTGGCGGGTGCGGTCGCCGATCCACAGCATGTGGGCCGACACGTCGTACCAGTCGCCGGTGGTGCTGTCGACGCGGGTCATCGCCTGCTCGAACGGCAGCAGGAGCGCCTCGTGGCTGGTGAAGAACTCGGTCTCGCGGATCTGCGGGGTGGTCTGGGCAGTGATGCCGCAGGCCGCCATGAAGCCCAGCGTCTCGTCCAGCCGGTTGGCGATCTCGCGGAACTGCTCACCGGCGGGGGAGCGCTCGACGAAGCCCAGCGTCCACTGATGGACCTTGTGCAGATCGGCGTAGCCGCCCTGGGAGAAGGCGCGCAGCAGGTTCAGCGTGGCGGCGGCCTGGGTGTAGGCCTGCATCATGCGCTCCGGGTCGGGAACGCGGGCGTCCGGCGTGAAGTCGAAGCCGTTGATGATGTCGCCGCGGTAGGAGGGAAGCTCGATCCCCTCCAGCACCTCGGTGTCGGCGGAGCGCGGCTTGGCGAACTGGCCGGCCATGCGGCCCACCTTGACCACCGGGATGGCGGCGCCGAAGGTCAGCACGACGGCCATCTGCAGCAGGACGCGGAAGGTGTCGCGGATGTTGTTCGGGTGGAACTCCGCGAAGCTCTCCGCGCAATCGCCGCCCTGCAGCAGGAAGGCGTTGCCGGCGGCGGCGGCGGCAAGGCTGTCCTTCAGCCGGCGCGCCTCGCCCGCGAAGACGAGTGGGGGATAGGAGGACAGGCGCTGCTCCACCGCTTCGACCTTGGACGGGTCCGGATAGGTCGGAAGCTGCTTCGCCGGCTTCGACCTCCAGCTGTCGGGGGACCAACGCTCAACCATGACGCCCGCTCTTTCCTTGTGCTAAGGGTTCCTCCCGGGGCCGGATAACGGCCAGAGGGGACCTCTGTATAGCGGTCTCCGGGAAATTTTTCCATAGTTTCGACCGCAACTTCCGCAATGGATGATGCGGCGCGTCGCCCGAAAAAGCGCGCTGGCCGGAGCATCCGGCCGCGGCCTATACAGACGGATACGCAGGTGTGCGGAAGGGTTGAGCGGGTGAAACCATCCTCCTGGGGGCAGGCGGCCTCCGTCTATCTTGACCGGCGCGTTCTGGCCATTCTGTTCCTCGGCTTTTCCGAAGGGCTGCCGCTGGCGCTGACCGGCTCCACCCTGTCGATCTGGCTGCGCGAGGGCGGCGTCAGCAAGACGGCCATCGGCCTGTTCGCGCTGGTCACCATGCCCTACGCGCTGAAGTTCGTCTGGGCGCCGCTGATCGACCGGCTGCGCCTGCCGGTGATGACCCGCCTGTTCGGGCGGCGGCGCGGCTGGGCGCTGGTGGCGCAGGCCGGGCTGATGGCGGCGCTGATCGGGCTGGGCAGCACCAACCCGGTCACCGACCTGTGGTGGACCGCCATGCTGGCCATGGTCGTCGCCTTCTTCTCGGCCAGCCAGGACATCGTGGTTGACGCCTACCGCGTGGAGGTGCTGGAGGAGCACCAGCAGGCCGCCGGTGCGGCCATCCTTGTGCTGGGCTACCGCTTCGGGATGCTGGCGGCGGGGGCGGGGACCTTGTACCTCGCGGAGTTCTTCGGCTGGCACATTGCCTACTATGTCATGGCCGGGCTGGTCGCGGTCGGCATGGTGACGATTCTGCTGAACCGCGAGCCGAAGGTCGCGGATTCGGCGGAGTCCAAGGCGCGGGAGCGGCATGTGGCGGATTGGCTGGCCGCGCGCCCGCACCTGAGCGGCTGGAAGGCGGATCTGCTGGCCTGGGTCTACGGGGCGGTCGTGGCGCCCTTCGTGGAGTTCATGACCCGTCCGGCCTGGGCGGCGGTCCTGCTGTTCATCGCCTGCTACAAGCTGGGGGACGTGCTGGCGGGGGTGATGTCGGCGCCCTTCTACGTCGATCTCGGCTTCGAGAAGACGGAGATCGCCAACGTCACCAAGCTGTTCGGCCTGTGGGCGACCATCGTCGGCGGGTTGATCGGCGGCGTGCTGGTCGGGCGCATCGGCGTGCTGCGCGGGCTGCTGGTCGGCGGGCTGATGCAGATGCTGTCCAACCTGGGCTACGTCATGCTGGCGCAGGTCGGGCACGACGTGTCGGCGCTGGCGGTGACGGTGGCGCTGGAGAATGTCTGCGGCGGCATCGCGACGGCGGCCTTCGTCGCCTATCTGTCGAGCCTGTGCAACATGGCCTACACGGCCACCCAATACGCGCTGCTCAGCAGTTTCTACAAGCTCGGCGGTGACCTGTTCGGCGCCTCGTCGGGCTGGCTGGCCGAGCGGATGGACTGGAGCAGCTTTTTCCTGCTGTCCACCGGCGGGGCGGTGCCTGGGCTGCTGGTGCTGCTGTGGCTGATGACGCGGCCGAGGCGGGACGAGGCGGTGGTGAAGGTTTAGGCGGGGGAGTCGGCAATCCAACACTTGCCCCCACCCTGACCCTCCCCCGCTCTCGGCGGACCAAAGGTCCGCCTGCCGCGCCAGCGCAAACCAGAGGTTTGCGCGAGAGCTGGGCGGGGGAGGGAAATATGAGCCTTACTTGACCGGGGTCATCTTACCGGAACCGGGGCCGGCGCCGAGGTCGGCGCCCGTCACCGGGTTCACGTCGGTGCGCGACATGGTGCGCTTGGCGGCCTCGTTGACGGCCTTCATCTCTTCCGCCGCCAGCCGGACCGAAGGGTTGCCGTCGCCGCCGCTGACCGGGGCCTGGTCGGGGGTGACGTTGACGAACTCCCACTGCTCGCCCTGGTTCCACGGGCCGCGCATGTCGCCGTCGCCCTGGCTCATGTTGTAGTACTTGTCGGTGTATTCGGGGTTGCCCGGCAGCTTGCCCGGCGGGAAGTTGTTGTCGATCGAATAGAGCGCCTTCTCGAACATCTTCTGGTGGGCGATCTCGCGCGTCATCAGGAAGGTCAGCGCGTCCTTCACGCCCGGATCGGGGGTGATGTTGATGAGGCGCTCATAGATGATCTTGGCCCGCGATTCCGCGGCGATGTTGGAGCGCAGGTCGGCGGTCGGCTCGCCGATGCTGTCGATGTAGCCGCCGGTCCAGAGCTGCCCCGCGGAGTTGGTCAGCGCCGGGCCGCCGCCGTAGAGCAGGGCCAGCGTGTGGCTGCCGTTGCCCTTGGCGATGTCGGCGTAGAGGTCGGTGACCTCCTCCGCGCCCTCGGCCAGCTTGCCCTTCACGCCCTTGGTCAGCATGGCGACGATGCTGCCGATGATCTCCAGATGGCTCAGTTCCTCGGTCGCGATGTCGATCAGCATGTCCTTGCGGCCCGGGTCCTCGTCGGAAAGGCCCTGCGTGAAGTAGCGCAAGGCCGCCGCCAGTTCGCCCTGGGGACCGCCGAACTGTTCCAGCATCAGGCTGGCCAGCTTCGGGTCCGGTTCAGCGACGCGGACCGTGTACATCAGGTTCTTGTTGTGCATGAACATGCGTAGGAGCCCTCCCGGAGCCTGGATGAAGGATGGGAGGCGGCGACTTCCGCGGTGGTGCTGGACCGCCGCCGTGATCGCCGCCGCCATCGTCGTGTGCCCTCAACACAGGCTTCTTAGAAGCGTTCCAGGAAATCAGGCTCCTGACCTTTGGTTTTAGGTCCGATCGTCAGGACACCTTCTCGCGCATCAGGACGAACTCTTCGGCGGTAGAGGGGTGGAGGGCGATGGTGCGGTCGAAATCCCTCTTCGTGGCGCCGCAGTTCAGGGCGATGCCCAGACCCTGGACGATCTCCGGCGCGTCCATGCCCATCATGTGGCATCCGAGCACGCGCTGGCTCTCGCCGTCCACGATCAGCTTCATCAGGACCCGCTCGTCGCGGCCCGACATGGTGTGCTTCATCGGGCGGAAGCCGGCCTTGTATATGTCCACCGCCGCATGCTTCGCCCGCGCCTCCGCCTCGGTCAGGCCGACGGTGCCGAGCGGCGGGATGGAGAAGACGGCGGTCGGGATGTTGGCGTAGCTGATGCTGGTCGGGTTGTCGTTGAACAGCGTCTCGACGAAGGCGCGCCCCTCGGCGATGGCGACGGGCGTCAGGGCCATGCGGTCGGTGACGTCGCCGACGGCGAAGATGTTGTCCACGCTGGTGCGCGAATACTCGTCCACCCGGATCGCCCCGCTCTCGTCCAGCGCGACGCCGGCGGCTTCCAGCCCGAGGTCGCGCGTGTTCGGACGGCGCCCGGTCGCCGCCATGACGAGGCCGGCGGAATGCTCCCGCCCCAGCTGGTCGGTGACGGTGAAGCCGCCGGGGCCTTCCTCGACCTTCACCGGCTGGGTGCGGGTGAGGATGGTGATGCCGCGTTTGCGCATCTCCTGGGCCAGGGCGACGCGGATGTCGTCGTCGAAGCCGTTCAGAAGCTCCTCGCCGCGGATCATGATCGTGACCTCGGCGCCCAAGCCCCGGAAGATCCCGGCGAACTCCACGGCGATGTAGCCGCCGCCCAGGATGATGACGGAGTGGGGCAGGGTGCCGAGCTGCAACGCCTCGTTGGAGGTGACGGCGTGCTCGATCCCTGGAATCCTGGGCAGCGACGGCCAGCCGCCGGTGGCGACCAGGATGTTCTTCGCGGTGTAGCGCTGGTTGGCGACCTCCACCGTGTGGCGGTCGATCAGCCGCCCAAAGCCGGTGTGCAGGGTGACGCCGGAGTTCTCCAGCATCTTGATGTAGATGCCGTTCAGCCGGTCGATCTCGGCATCCTTGCGCCCGATCAGCGTGGCCCAGTCGAAGGCCGGCGTGGTGGTGGACCAGCCATAGGCGCTGGAGTCCTCGAAGGCGTCGCGGAACTGGGCGGCGTAGACCAGCAGCTTTTTCGGCACGCAGCCGCGGATGACGCAGGTGCCGCCGACCCGGCTGCCTTCGCAGATGGCGACCTTGGCCCCCATGGCCGCGGCCCGCCGGCTGGCCGCGACGCCGCCGGAGCCGGCACCGATGGTGAAAAGGTCGAAATCGAACTCGGCCACGGCCGTCTCCTTGCAATCCCAAGATCCGAACGGGACAGGAGTGTTCCCCATTCCGGAACGCCTGTCGAGCGTTGGCCGAGATGGCGGATCGAGGCGGCTGGCTGGCCTTCGCTCAGCGCATGACGAGTTCCTGGACCAGCACCTGACGGATCTTCATCGCGCCGAGTTCCTTCGCGGCGGTGCGCATCACCGCGTCCTTGATGTAGAAGGCGCCGTTGCGCCCGCGCAGTTCGCCGGGGTCGGTTTCCAGCATCACGTTGGTCATCGCGCTGGCGATGCGCGGCCCGTAGCTTTCAACCGTCTTGGCGGGGGCCGTCGGCTCCATGTCGAGCACCACACGGACCCGCAGCTCGCGCAGCCGGTCGCCGTCGCTCAGCGTGAAGATCATCGCCGGCAGGCGCGCGTAATTGGCGGCGGTCCGCAGCGTGTCCCCCACCACACGCCCGGCCTGCGCCGTGCCGGGCTTCAGCAGGAAGGCCCCGCCGGTGCCCGCCGCGGCCAGGCCGGCCATGGTGCAGAGAAGCCCGACCACCACCCGGCGGCTCAGGCGGTCGAGCGTCGAGGGGGCTGCCGTCGAAGGGCCTGCCGCAATGTTCGGCGCGTTCTGGCGGATTGTCCGGCTCATGCCGACCTCGTCGCTTTTCCCGGCACCGCAAGGGGGTGGCGCCTGTTCTTGGGTGTATGGTGGATGGGTAAAATGAAGGCGTCAAATACAGGTATTTTATACTTTTTGGTGACAGCGCATTACAGCCAGGAACTGCGCATTTCTTCTCAGCTTCTTTGTGTTTGAAATGAGTCGGATTTCGTAACGTATTTTCGGTAAATCACCATTGCTTGCGGCGGTTGGCCGTAGCGGATGAAGCCTCTTCCACCGGAGGGCCGGGGCGTATAATGCTGGTTTCTCAATCGGATTGCCGTTTCCGCCGTGGGGGCGGCCTCCGGACGTGATCGTCGCGAAGGGCAAGAGCGGGAAGACAAGGACATCGCCATGGACGAGACCAGGAACCAACCGCCGGCCAGTCACGCGCCCGCCAGCCATCCGCCCGCGTCGGCCATCACCGAATGGACCGACACCTATTTCAAGCGGACCAAGGAGGCGGTCGGGAAATTCGGTGACAAGAAGGTCACCTACGCCATCTTCATGCGCCGCCCGGTGGTCTGCGCGCCGCGACTCGCCATCGAATGGCTGGAGGCGGTGGCGCGGGAACGCGGGTTCGACCTCGACATCGTCCTGAACTATCCGGAAGGGAAGTGGGTCGGTGCGGGCGAGCCGATCCTGTACATCACCGGCTCCTTCTACCATCTGGTCGACACCGAGACGATCATCCTGCAGAAGCTCGGCCCCGCCTGCGTCGGCGCCTACAACGCCTTCACCATGTGCGCCGACCTGCCGAAGACCGCCTTCCTCGCCATGGAGGCGCGCCACTGCGCCGGCACGGAGATGGAGGAGATGATGGCCTACGCGGCCTCGGTCGGGTCGGACCGGGCGAAGCGCAAGGTCGGCGCCAAGGGCTTCATCGGCAACGCCACCGACGCCACCGCCCATTTCTTCGGCCAGAAGAAGGGCATGGGGACGATGCCGCACGCCCTGATCGGCTATGCCGGTTCGACCGTGCGGGCGGCGGAGATGTTCCACGAAACCTTCCCCGAATTGCCGCTGACCGTCCTGGTCGATTATTTCGGGCGCGAGGTGACCGACGCGATGGAGGTCTGCCGCCGCTTCCCCGGCCTCGCCGCGCAGGGCAAGCTGGCGGTGCGGCTCGACACGCCGGGCGGGCGCTTCCTGGAGGGGCTGGACCCGCCGGGCTCCTACGCGGTGCTGGAGCGGCACGCGCCCCATTCCATCCGCGGCTATCGCGACGAGACGCAGCTCCGTTACCTGATCGGCACCGGCGTGTCGGCGGCGGCGATCCATTTCATGCGCGAGAAGCTGGACGAGGCCGGTTTCCCGGCGGTGAAGATCGTCGCCAGTTCCGGCTTCGGCCCGGCGAAGTGCCGCCTGATGGCGGAGGCCAACGCCCCCGTCGACATCATCGGCACCGGCAGCTACCTGCCCGAGCGCTGGACCGAAACCTACGCCACCGCCGACATCATCGAATATGACGGCGAGAAGCGTGTGAAGGTCGGCCGCGAGTTCCTGTTCCGCAAGTAGCATCGTCGTTTCGCAAGAAGAAAGCCCCTCCGCCGGCCGCGCCGCGGAGGGGCTTTTGCGTTCAGCGGGTCAGCACCATCACCAGCCGTTCGACCGGCGAGTCGTTGACGAGGTGCGAGTCGACGATCTCGTCGATGTCGGCGGCCGTTTCCGGGCGGTACCACAAGCCCTCCGGATAGACCACCATCAGCGGGCCGGCGGAGCAGAAGCCGAGGCAGCCGGTCCAGGCAATGCCGACGTCCAGCAATCCCTTGGCCTGGATGCGTTGGCCGAGCTGTTCCCACATCGGGTGGGCGTTCTTCGCGGCGCAGCTGCCGCGCGGATGGCCGGGCGGGCGCTGCTGGGAGCAACAGAAAACGTGGTGGCGGAACACCGGAGGAAGATCGAGAGACATCGCAGGCTCCAAATTCCATAATTTTCTTATGGTTATAAGGCCTGCTGCAGTGCAGCGCCACCGTTTAAAACGATTCCAATATCTCAGGCATCCTCGGCCAGCCGCAGGCCGGTGAAGGACAGGCGGGATTCCGGCCGCAGGTAATGCCTCGTCGTGGGGTTGGCGTGGTCGAAGGGGGTGACGCAGCTGCCGCCCCGCAACACCATGCGGTTGATCATGAATCGGCCATGGACGGCCTCGTCCACCCCATCGGGCAGGCGGTAGCCGGGGTAGGGGACGAAGGGGCTGCGGGTCCATTCCCACACGTCGCCGAACAGTTGCCAGGGGCCGTCGCCGTGGCAGGTGCTGGGGCGCGGGTGTCGGTTGCCGGTGCCCAGCAGGTTTCCCATGCTGTCGCAGCGGGACGCCAGGGCCTCCCACTCGGCTTCCTCGGGCAGGCGCTTGCCGGCCCAGCGGGCGAAGGCGTCGGCCTCGAACCAGCTCACATGGCAGACCGGCTCGGCGGGATCGAGCGGGCGCATGCCGTAGAGCGTGAAGATCTGCCACGCGCCGTCGCGCCATTCCCAATAGAGCGGGGCCTGCCACCCCTCGGTCTGCACCGCTTCCCAGCCGTCGGCGAGCCAGAGCGAGCGCTTCGCGTAGCCACCGTCTTCGACGAAGTCCCGAAAGGCGCCGCAGGACACCGGCAGGGCGGCGAGGCGGAAGGGCTCCAGATGAATCCGGTGGCGCGGCCCCTCATGGTCGAATCCGGCTCCGGCATCGGTCAACCCGATCTCAACGAGGCCACCCTCATGCTCGACCCAGCGTTCCAGCTGCGGCGGAGCCGGAACCGCCTGTGGCGGCTGGTCGTAGGCGGGGCGCAGCGGGTTGCTCCAGAAGGCGTGCTTGATGTGGGTCAGCAGCCGTTCCTGGTGGCGCCGCTCGTGCGTGATGCCGACGATCACGCGATCGGCGATCTCCGGCAGGTCCGCCTCGTCGGTCTGGTTCAGCAGGTGCAGCACCGCGGCGTTCACATGGTCGCGGTAGCGCATCACCTCCGCCGCGTTGGGCCGGGACAGCAGGCGCAGGGTGGGGGAGGGAAGCTGGTGGCTGCCGAACCGGTCGTCGCGGGCGGCGAACAGCGTCAGGAAGGCCGGGTCGAAGGGACGGTATCCGGGGTTGCAGGGCACCAGGACGGTGGTTTCGAACAGCCACGTCGTGTGGGCGAGGTGCCATTTGGCCGGAGCGCCATCGGCCACCGACTGGACCATCAGGTCTTCGGGCGACAAGGGCGCCGCGAGTTCGGCGGTGCGGGCGCGGATCTTTTGAAAACGGGTGGAAAGTGCTTGGCGAAGGGCGTCGCCGGACGGCTGGGCATGCGTGGCGAGATGGGTGTCGGGCACGGGGGAACCTCCCTGCGGGAGCGGGTTTTCCGCGGCGGGAACGGCGCGGGGACGCGCCCGGACTCCGCCGGAGAAACAACAGGGCCATTGTGCCGCATGGCCCGACCATCCTGGGTGGCGCATCGGAGGAGGGCTTTCTCCGAATTCGCGCATCATACCCGCGGTGGGGCTGTGGTTATGCGTCCACCACCAGATGCGGACGGAAGGCGCCTTCAAGCGTCAGAAGAAGGCGCAGATACACGGCAACGCGCCGCGATGTCGTCGTCCGCTGCTCCAAACATTCGCGGAGCTGGTTGGCGAGCGCCACGTTTTCCGCCGTTTGCCCGGGTGGAAGCGTCGGGTTCGTCGGCGCCGCGATGTCGACGATGTGGTCATGGTCGACGGAGCGGGCGGCGACGGCTTTCTCAAGAAGCGCCGCCGCGATGCGTTCGATGTCCTGATCCGCCGGCGGCGGCTGGGCGAGGTTGGGGGCGAGATGGGGCGGCGGACGGCGGTTGGCGAGCTGCGCGCGCAGATTTTGCTTGATCCGCGCCCGCTGCCCGGCGTTCAGCGTGTCCAGCTCATCGATCTCGTCGAACAGCAGGTCGTAGAGGCGTCGCCGCTTGTGGTTGGCCTCGTCCTGGTCGCGGCGTTCCTGCTGCTCCCGCTCCTGCTGTTGCAGGTCCTGCCGATTCTGTCGCCGCTGCTTGCGGTCGGTCGCGCTGCCGGTGCGCTCCACCACACCGGCCGAGCGGACCAGAGGTTCCGAGCGTCCGATCGAACCGTCGGTCATGGCGACCTCCACGGCTAATGGCTGGGACTGTTCAGTGTACCAACTGTCGCGATTCTGTCAAGGTGACGCTTTGGCGTGAGGCGAAGACCCCATTTTCAGGTGAGCGTTGCTCATTCGAAAACGTGGCGTACTCGTTTGTCAGGGATGTGGCTCGGGCTCGACAGTGGGGCATTCCAAACGCAGGAAAGAGGAATACGCCATGCCCCACACCGATTCCGCCAACCCCATCCTGTGCGTCACCGCCGGAGGAATCGCCACCCTCACCCTGAACCGCCCCGCCAAGCTGAACGCCATCAGCACGGCCCTGGCCGCCGCCATGCTCGACACGTTGGACGCGCTGGAGGCCGACGCGGCGGTGCGGGCGATCATCGTCACCGGCGCCGGGGAGCGGGCCTTCTCCGCCGGGGCGGACATCGCGGAGTTCACCCCGGCCGTCCGGCGGGGACCGGAGGCGGCGGTGCGCGCCTTCCGGCCCGGACAGACGCTGTGCGCCCGGATCGAGTCCTTCCCCAAGCCCATCATCGCCGCGGTCAACGGTATCTGCTACGGCGGCGGTTGCGAGATTCTGGAGGCGGCGCACCTCGCCGTCGCCAGCGAGCGGGCGAGTTTCTCCAAGGCGGAGATCAAGCTCGGCATGATGCCGACCTTCGGCGGGACGCAGCGGCTTCCCCGCAACGCCGGGCGCAAGCGGGCGTTGGAATGGCTGCTGACCGGCGACGCTTTCCCGCCCGCGACGGCGCTGGCGGTGGGACTGGTCAATCAGGTGGTGGCCCACGACGCCCTGCTGCCCGCGGCCTTCGAACTGGCCGGGCGGATCGTCCGGCATTCCCCGGCGGCGGTGTCCGGCATCCTGGGGGCCGTGACCCGCGGGCTGAACATGACCATCGGCGAAGGGCTGGTGGTGGAGACCGAGCGCTTCGCCCGGCTGGCCCCCGGCCCCGACCTGCGCGACGGGCTGGAGGCGTGGCTGGCGCGCTGAATCAAGCTCCTTCCGGGGGATCGTCCGGCATTTCGGTTTGCGCGGGGGCGTGCCGGTGTGCAGGATGCGGGGGTGGATGTGGACCGCTCCGCCCCCTATCTTCCGGGGCCGGGGCTTTTTGGCGTGGATGGCATGAGCGACGAGAACACCCTGTCCGAGAGCGGCGAATCCCTGGAAAACCGGCGCAAGCGGCTGCGCTTCCGGTCGTGGCACCGCGGCATGCGCGAGATGGACCTGCTGATCGGCAGCTTCGCCGACGCCCATGTCCCGGCCTTCGACCACGCGCAGCTCGACCGCTACGAGGCGCTGCTCGAACTCAGCGACCCCGACCTCTACAACTGGTACGCCGGGCGCGAGCCGCTGCCCGCCGAGCATGACACCGACGTCATGCAGCTGTTGACCAAATTCCGCTACACGCCCCGTCAGGGGTCCTGAGGCCCGATCCTTGCCCAGCTTCGAACAGTTGCAGCCGGGACGCTCCGGCCGCCTTCTGGTCGGCGGCGCCCCCGCCGGCCATGACGCCCGCGTCCTCGCCGACCTCGCCAAGCGGGCGGGGAGCGCCGGACTTCTCCACGTCGCGCTCGACGACACCCGCGCCGCCCAGCTGGCGGAGGCGCTGGCCTTCTTCGCGCCGTCGCTGGAGGTGCAGGTTTTCCCGGCCTGGGACTGCCTGCCTTACGACCGGGTGTCGCCCAACGGCGGCATCGTGGCGAAGCGCATCGACACGCTGACCCGCCTGCTGGCGCGCAAGGCGGACGCGGCGCCGCTGGTCGTGCTGACCACCGTCAACGCCATGGCGCAGAAGGTGCCGCCCCGCGCCGCCTTCCGCGACGCGGTGTTCTCGGCGAAGCTGCGCGACCGGATCGACCTGGAGAAGCTGCAGCGCTATCTGGCCGGCAACGGCTACACCCGCGCCCAGACGGTGCGCGAGCCGGGCGAGTTCGCCGTGCGCGGCGGCATCGTCGACCTGTTCCCGCCGGGCACCGACGAGCCGTTGCGCCTCGACCTGTTCGGCGACGAACTGGAGGCGGTTCGCAGCTTCGACCCCATGTCGCAGCGCACCACCGACAAGCGCGACGGCATCGACCTCAAGCCGATGTCCGAGGTGTTCCTGGACGAGGCGGGGATCGCCCGCTTCCGCTCCGGCTACCGCGAGCTGTTCGGTGCCGTCACCGACGACGACCCGCTCTACGAGGCGATCAGCGCCGGGCGCAAGTACGGCGGCATGGAGCATTGGCTGCCGCTGTTCCACGAGACCATGGAATCGCTGCTGGCCTACATGCCCAAGGCCATCCTGTCGCTGGACCATCAGGCGACGGAGGCGCGCGATTCGCGAATCGCGCAGGTGGTGGACTTCCACGCCTCCCGCGAGAGCATGATCGTCATCGAGAAGCGGACGGGCTCGCCGGTCTACAAGCCGGTGCCGGTCGGCATGATGTTCCTCGACGCCCAGGCCTGGGACGACCTGTTTGCCGCCCACGCCGTGGCGCAGCTCCAGCCCTTCGGCACGCCGCCGGGCATCAAGGGCACGCTGGATGCCGGCGGGCGGCGGGGCCATGACTTCGCCGAGGAGCGGGCGCGCCCCGACGTCAACGTCTTCGAGGCGGTGAAGGACCACATCCGCGCCCTGCGGGCCGACGGGCGGCGCGTGCTGGTGGCCGGCTATTCCGCGGGCTCCCGCGACCGTCTGATGACGGTGCTGGGCGACCACGGCATTCCGGGGCTGGAGCCGGCGGAGAGCATCGAGGACGTCCGCCGCTTCGACCGTCACGTCATCGGCATGATCGTGCTGGGGATGGAGCACGGCTTCACCTCCGCCGACATGGCCGTCATCACCGAGCAGGACATCCTCGGCGACCGCCTCGTCCGCCCGGCGGCGAAGAAGAAGCGCAAGGCCGCCAACTTCATCGCGGAATACACGGCGCTGGCGTCGGGCGACCTCGTGGTGCACATGGACCACGGCATCGGGCGCTACGACGGGCTGGAGACGCTGGAGGTGTCCGGGGCGCCGCACGACTGCCTGCGGCTGATCTACGAGGGCGGCGACAAGCTCTACGTCCCCGTCGAGAACATCGAGGTGCTGACCCGCTACGGGTCGGAGGACGCGCACGCGCAGCTCGACAAGCTGGGCGGGGCCGGCTGGCAGGGCCGCAAGGCCCGCGTCAAGAAGCGCCTGAAGGACATGGCCGAGGCGCTGCTGAAGATCGCCGCCGAGCGGATGCTGAAGAAGGCCGATCCGGTCTACACGCCGGAGGGCGTCTATCAGGAATTCGCCGCCCGCTTCCCCTACCCGGAGACCGACGACCAGCTGAAGGTCATCGAGGAGGTCTTCACCGACCTCGGCTCGGGCCGTCCGATGGACCGTCTTGTCTGTGGCGACGTCGGCTTCGGCAAGACGGAGGTGGCTCTGCGCGCCGCCTTCCTCGTCGCCATGAGCGGTCAGCAGGTCGCCGTGGTGGTGCCGACCACGCTTCTGGCGCGCCAGCACTTCAAGACCTTCACGACGCGCTTCGCGGGGCTGCCGCTGCGCGTCGTCCAGCTGTCGCGCATGGTGACGCCCAAGGAGCAGGCCAAGGTCAAGCAGGAGCTGACGGAGGGCACTGCCGACATCGTGATCGGCACCCACGCGCTGCTCGGCAAGGGCGTGCAGTT
This sequence comes from Azospirillum aestuarii, assembly GCF_016632405.1. Classification (NCBI taxonomy): domain Bacteria; kingdom Pseudomonadati; phylum Pseudomonadota; class Alphaproteobacteria; order Rhodospirillales; family Azospirillaceae; genus Azospirillum; species Azospirillum aestuarii. The sequence continues at coordinate 75,694 of NZ_JAEPIV010000005.1, read as the reverse complement.
CAAGCAGCTCGGCATGGTCATCGTCGACGAGGAGCAGCATTTCGGCGTGAAGCAGAAGGAGCGGCTGAAGGAGCTGCGCGCCGACGTGCACGTCCTGACGCTGACCGCCACGCCGATCCCGCGCACGCTCCAGATGGCGCTGTCCGGCGTGCGCGAGCTGTCGCTGATCGCCACCCCGCCGGTGGACCGTCTGGCGGTGCGCACCTTCGTGCTGCCTTACGACCCCGTGGTGGTGCGCGAGGCCATCCTGCGCGAGCATTACCGGGGCGGCCAGACCTTCTACGTCTGCCCCCGCGTGGAGGACCTGCCCAAGGTCGCCGAACGGGTGCGCGAGCTGGTGCCCGAGGTCAAGATCGTCACCGCCCACGGCCAGATGCCCGCCAGCGAGCTGGAGGAGGTGATGACCGCCTTCGACGAAGGCAAGTTCGAGGTGCTTCTCGCCACCAACATCATCGAGAGCGGCATCGACATCCCCAACGCCAACACGCTGATCGTGCACCGGGCGGACATGTTCGGTCTGGCGCAGCTCTATCAGATCCGCGGGCGCGTCGGGCGGTCGAAGGTGCGCGGCTACGCCTACCTCACCTACGCGCCGAACAAGCCGCTGACCGGCACGGCGCAGCAGCGGCTGCACGTCATCGAGACGCTGGATTCCTTGGGCGCCGGCTTCCAGCTCGCCAGCCACGACATGGACATCCGCGGCGCCGGCAACCTGCTGGGCGAGGAGCAGTCGGGCCACGTCAAGGAGGTCGGCGTCGAGCTGTACCAGCACATGCTGGAGGAGGCCGTCGCCAACGCCCGCGCCGGCATGGACGGGCAGGTGCCGAGTGGTGCTGAGGACCAGCCCTGGACCCCGCAGATCAACCTGGGCACCCCGGTGCTGATCCCGGAGGAGTATGTCCCCGACCTGACGGTGCGCCTGTCGCTCTACCGCCGCATCGCGGAGTTGGTCGACCGGGCGGAGATCGACGGCTTCGCGGCGGAACTGATCGACCGCTTCGGCAAGCTGCCGGCGGAGGTGGAGAACCTGCTCGACGTGGTGACCATCAAGCAGCTCTGCCGCCAGGCGGGGGTGGAGCGGGTGGACGCCGGGCCGAAGGGCGCGGTTCTGACCTTCCGCAACAACAGCTACGCCGAGCCGGCCAAGCTGCTGACCTACATCAGCCAGCAGATCAGCCTGATGAAGCTGCGGCCCGACCACAAGCTGGTCTACACCCGCGAATGGACCGACGAGCCTCAGCGGGTGCGCGGCGTCAACCGGCTGATGAGCGATTTGGCTCAAATGGCTGGCGGCGGCGCCGTGCCGAAGGGCGAGGCGCCGCCGCCCCCGCCACCCCCTCCGCCGCCGCGTCCCAGCGCGCTGAAGGCCGGGTCGAAGTTCGGGCGGAACATCCCCTCGCGTCCCTTCGGGCGGCGCTGAGGCGATGAAAAAGGATGGGGGGCTGGCGAAGGCCCTGGCGCTCGGCGGCGACCGTCGCGCATTCGGCGACATTCCGACGGTGGCGGAGGCGGTGGCCGCCGATCCCGCCCGCCTGCCGGAGCTGGTTGCCTGCCTGTTCGACGGCGACGCCGGGGTGCGGATGCGCGCCGCCGATGCCCTGGAGCGGGTATCGCGCGGCGACGCGCGTCCGCTGGACGCCTTCGCGGAACGGCTGCTGACCGAAGCCGCGGCCATCGAACAGGCGGAGGTGCGCTGGCATCTGGCGGCCGTTCTGCCACGCCTGACCCTGACGGAGGAGCAGCGCGGGCGCGCCGTGGCGCTTCTGGAGGGCTGGTTCGAGAACCGGGCCAGCCGGATTGTGCAGAGCGCCGCGCTTCAGGCCATGGTCGATCTGGCGGCGGACGATCTGGAGCTTCGCCCGGTCGCGGCGGACATGCTGGGCCGGGCCATGCGCTCGCGCATCCCGTCGCTGGCCGCGCGGGCCAAGCGTATCCTGAAACCGTTCGAGGTGGACCGCGCCACGCTGGACGCCGCCCTGCTGCCGGAGACCAAGCCGCTGACCCTGTCGGTCCTGCCCGACCGGCTGGCGGTGGCGCGGCTGGCGCCGGGGGACGGGATGCCCGGCTGGCTCGACTGGACCGACCCGCTGGTCAGCGCCACCCGCACGGGCGAAGAACTGTCCATCCTCTGCCGCGAGTCCCGCGTGCCGGACGGCGTGACGGCGGAGCGCGGCTGGCGCGCCTTCAAGGTGGCGGGGCCGCTGGATTTCTCGCTGTTCGGGGTGCTGGCGCGCATCGCGGTGCCGCTGGCCCAGGCGCGGGTGCCGATCTTCGCCATGTCCACCTACGACACCGATTACATTCTGGTGCGGGACGAGGACGTGGAGCGCGCCGCCGACGCGCTGAAGCGGGTCTGCACCGTCGTCGCGCCCTCCTGACCTTATTCCGGCCGGGCTTTCTCCGCTTCGGTGGCCTCCGGCTTGCTGTCCTCCGGCTTGCTGTTTTCCGGGGCGGCGGCAACCACGCCCAACTCCTCCAGGTGCATAAGGGCGCTGGTCAGGCTGGTCGCGACCCGGTCGGCGGCTGTCTGGGAGGTGGCGTGCTCGGGCGCTTCGGCTTCCGGGTGTGCGCTCCACAGGCACAGAAGGATCGGCACGTTCGGGCCGAAATGCAGGCGCATGCGGCGCACCAGCCGCCGGGCGTGGGACAGGGCGGACGGGTCCAAGTAGGACAAGGCCACCGCCGACACGCCGGTCGGGGCGAGGGCGCCGATGGCGCGGACCGACACCGTTTCGCAGGCGATCACGTCCGCGCGCAGACCCCGCGGGCGCAGCGTGTGGGCGAGCAGCCCCGCCGCGGCCTCGTCCAGGTCGTTGCGGGCGCCGATGCACAGGATCAGCGGCGCTTCCGCCGCGGCGGGCGGCATGGTTTCGGCCAACTCGTCGACCAGGGCCGTCATGCCCTCGGCCACGGCCTGCCGCCCCTCCGGGGTCAGGCGGTTGCGCTGCCGGTCCTGCTCGGCCAGCGACAGGGTGGGCAGCAGCAGGCCGTGCCCGGTCTCCGTCAGGCCGCCCTTGTTCATCCGCTCCTCGGCGATCTCCATGGCCTCGATGGGATCGCGGGCGAGCAGGCGCTGGTACAGCTTGGCCTCGTCGGGCAGCACCGGGCGGTCGCCCAGCATCACCTCCAGGAAATGCAATTGCGGCACGTGCCGCCCCAGCACCACCAGGCAGACGGTCAGCGGAGTCGCCAGCAGCAGGCCGACCGGCCCCCACAGGGTGGTCCAGAACACCGCCGCGACGATGATCGCCAGCGACGACAGCCCGGTGGCGGAGCCGTAGAGCCAGGGCTCCACCACGTTGTTCGAGAACAGCTCCACCGCCACGAACAAAGCGATGCAGAGCAGCGGCAAGGTCCACCCCGCATCGACCGCGAAGGACAGCAGGATCGGGAAGGTGGCGGCGATCGCCGGTCCCAGGAAGGGGATGAAGCGCAGGACCGTCGCCAGCAGGCCCCACAGCAGCGGGTTGGGCACGCCGAGCAGCCACAGACCGATCCCGATGGGCAGGCCGTAGGTGACGTTGACCACGCACTGCATCAGCAGATAGCGGCTGACCCGCTCGCCGGCGTCGTTCATCGCCTCCGTCGTGCGGCTGAGGTCGCCGGACCCGGCCAGCCGGATCAACCGGTCCCGCAGATCCTCGCGTTGCAGCAGCATGAAGATGGTGAAGACCAGCACCATGCCCGCCGTGGCGACCGGCGCCATGGCCGGCCCCAGCACATCGCTGATGATGGTCAGTGCGTCGGCCCCGTTCTGCTCGATCCGCACGGGCACCGGTTCCCGCGCGGCGCCGGGGGCGGGCAGGGCGTTGGCCGGAGACGTGGCGGCGGGCGGGGTCTCCCCGGTCACCTGCTCCAATCCCTGCTTCAGATCGCGGAATGCTTCGGTCGCCTGCTGGACCACCCCGCCACTGCCCGCCGACGCGGCGCTGGAGCGCAGCGAATCCATCTTGGCGTGCAGATTTCGCTGATAGCTGGGCAGGTTGTCGGCCAGATCGGCGATCTGCCCGCCGACCACCGTGCCGAAGGCGGCGATGCCCGCGAAGACCAGCACCACAACAGCCAGAACCGACGGCACCCGGCCCAGCCGCAGCCGCTCCAGCCGGCTGACGATGGGCGCCAGGACGAAGGTCAGCAGCACCGCCAGCGCGATGGGGACCAGGATGCCGCTTCCCAGATAGAGGGTGGCCACCACCAGCGCGATGACCAGCAGCGTCGTCTGGGTGGAGGCGGGCGGGGCGGCCTTCGGCACCGGGATGGGACGGGCCTGCAACCGGCGGGCGGTGTCTTCGGCCATGATCGGCGGAGCCTCGGGGGAGAGTTGAGAGAGTGCAGAACGCTGCCGGACGCGGCGCGTTCCGGCGCCATCGGGCGCAATCTCCGCAAGGCACCGTGACGATTGCGGTCCACGGCCTGTTTAAACCCGCGTGGTTATCTCGTCTGAAGGAGGGGGCTATGCGTAAGGTTGCTGTTCCGGTCCTGTCGGCGTTCGCGCTTCTGGCCCTGGCGGGCTGCGCCGAGACGTCGAGCTGGTTCGGTGGGGGAAGCGAGCAGGCGTCCCGTCCGATGTCCGAGCAGTCGCTCCAGACCGCCTCGCGGATCGAGCCGCAGGCCATGCTGGGCAAGTCCGTCGTCGCCTATGACGGACAAAAGGTGGGGCAGGTCGAGGACGTACTGTTCAACAGCAGCAACCGTCCGAGCCAGCTGGTGGTCTCCACCGGCGGCATCATGGGCATCGGCGGCCGCAACGTGGCGCTGGACATCGACAACGTCCGCTACAACCAGCAGCAGGACGCCATCGTGGCGACCCAGCTGACCAAGGATCAGTTCGCCAACCTGCCGGAGTTCCAGTATGGCGGGAACATGATCTCCCTGAATCGGCAGAAGACGACGCAGTAAGCGGCGTCAGTCCTCCGGCTTGCCGGAGCGCAAACGCTTGATGTCGGACCTCTGACCCTTGGCCTCCAGGCGGCGTTTCTTGGAGCCAAGGGTCGGCTTGGTCGGACGGCGGCTCTTGGGCACCACCGTCGCGTCGCGGATCAGGTCGATCAACCGCTCCCGCACATCCTCGCGGTTGCGCAGTTGACTGCGGTAGGTGTCGCCGACGATGATCAGCACGCCTGCCGCCGTCATGCGCGACCCGGCCAGCCGGACCAGCCGGGCCTTCACATCGTCGGGGATGTTCGGCGAGGCCGCCACGTCGAAGCGCAATTGAACCGCGCTGTCCGTCTTGTTGACGTGCTGGCCGCCAGGGCCGGAGGCGCGGATGAAGCTCTCCTGAAGCTCGCTCTCGTCCAAGCTGATGCGGGGCGTCACGCGGATCATCAATCGGCCGCCGCCGTCACACCTTCCTGCTCCTCCACCCCGAGGTCGAGAAGCGGGAGGAAGCTGGCGGGCTCCTGTGCGCCGGACAGCGCGTAACGCCGGTTGAAGATGTAGCAGGGCACCGCCTGAAGGCCGAGTTGGCGCGCCGTGGCGTCGGCGTTGAAGACCGCCGACGTCTCCGCATCGCCGTTCAGCAGGGTCTTGATGTCCGCGAAATCGAAGCCCAGGCCGGCGGCGGTCGCGGCCAGCGTGTCGCGGTCCCCGATGTCCAGCCCGTCCACGAAATAGGCATGGAACAGCGCGTCGGCCATCCGGTCGCCCAGCCCGTGGCGGGCGGCGATGCGGATCAGCCGGTGTCCGTCGAAGCTGTTGGGCGTGCGCCGGACGCGGTCCAGCCGCAGCGGCAGGCCGTCGCGCTCCGCCGTTTCCTCGACCACCAGATGGATCTGCCGCGCCCGCTCCGTGCCGCCGAACTTGGCCGCCATATAGGCGCTGCGCTCCATCCCGCCCGGCGCCATGTCCGGGTTGAGCTGGAAGGGCTGCCAGCGCAGTTCCACCTGCACACGAGGCCGGTCGGCCAGCGCACGGGCAAGCCGCCGCTTTCCGATGTAGCACCAGGGGCAGATCAGGTCAGCGTAGGTTTCGATCAGCATAGGCCCACTATCCCCCATTCCCGCCCCGCCGCGCAACCGCCCAGCCCGTGGGGCACCCCGCCGCGTTCGGGCAACCGCTTCTGCAACCCTTTGTTAACCCTTGCCGCCGGAGAGTCCCAGAGTTTCGCGGATGAGGGTCTGCGGCGGTCGGAGACGTGTGGCGATGGCGAATTCCTATGTGGACGGCAAGGTGCGCGACGCGCTGGTGGCGGCCAAGGGGAGCCGGGCGACCGCGCAGAAGCTGCTGATGGCCTGGGCGGCCGAGGACCCTCAGCTTTTGCTGGGCATCTCGCAGCCCTTCCTGAAGGCGATCGCCGCTGCGGCAATCGAGCGGGGCGTCCGTCCGTCGGCGCCCAGCCGTTCGGCGCCCGCGCAGCCGGGCCGGTCCCGTGGTTCCGTGGATTCGGCACTGAGCAAGGAGGCGCTGGCCGACGTGCTGAGCCGCCTCGGCCGCGATCCCGGAGAGGACGCCGCGCCGACGCGCGGCCGCGCCGGCTCACCCGCTCCGGTCAAGTCCGCCACCATGGTGGTTCCCGCCGGCAAGGGCGGGCAGGGTGGCGTCACCCATGAAAAAGCGATGATGACCCTCGCCAAGGCCTTCGTGGCGAAGAAGATGCGCTGAGCAACGGCGCCGGGTTTACTCCGTCGCCGTCATCCGCTCGATCCAGCCGGGCTGCCGCGGTTCCGGGCGGATGTCCGGCGGCGGGCTCGCCAAAGCGGTGTGGCCGTTCCGGTGCGGGTCGGGAATGTGGTGACAGTCCACATCGGCCAGAGTTTTGTAGCAATAGAGGCGGGAGCGGTCGACATAGACCTTCTCCGGGCAATAGTGCCCGGATTCCGAAAAGGACACGGACGAACAATCGCGCCCGGTTGCCGCCGACACCAGATGATCGCCGAGCGTCTTCTTGGTGCTGGTGACGGAGGCGAGATCGGCGCCGACGCTGGCGACCATCATCGGCCCGCTGCAGGCGCCCAGCGGAACGGCCGCCAACGCCAGAACCGCGATTGACTGAGCGAGCCTCATCACCCCTTGCACCCCGTCCCGTGTGTGAATCGGATTCCAGGCAAACCCTGTTAACAAGCCGTGAATCAGCGCAACAGCGTGCAGATTCGCGACCGGCACTGCACCAGCACGAAGGTGTCCTTGTCCTCCGTGCAGCCCACCTTGAACACCGTCTGGCCAGAGCGGCCGGTGACATAGCTCATCACCTCCACCTTGCCGGGCGTGCAGTTGCCCAGCGACTTGGCGGCCTCCTTCGCCTCCGCCTGCCCGGCGGAGACGTTGGCGGCCTGGACCGTCGGCGACGCCGACAGGCACAGCGCGAGGGCGCCGAAGGCAGCGAGGCGGAGTGCGGTGACGCGCATGGCCGGATCGGTGGGCTGGTGGGTGCTGACGGAGTTTATGGCACGGGCGGCGCGGATTCGGCTGTGCAAATGTGGTAACCGCAAACTCACGCGCTTTCCGCCGGGGCGGGATGCCGGTGGGACAGGAAAAAGCGCAGCATCTCCCGCGCGGCGTCCGGCCCCTGGGGGTCGGTGTAGGTGCCGTCCGGGCTGCCGCCTGACCAGGCGTGGCCGCTGCCGAGGACGGTCCATTGCTCGAACAACGTTGTGCCGTCACGGCCCTGATGGACGGTGCGGCTGTAGCCGCGTCCGCCGGGGGCTTTGCCGTCTTCGGTCGTTGCGGTCAGGCCATCGGCGTTGGCGGTGGCTTGGGCCATCACATGGTCGCCGTTGCGCGGGTGCACGACCTTGTCCGCGTCGCCGTGGAAGACGATGGCGGGAACCACCGGAGCCCCCGCCGCCGGACGCTGGCCGGGCGAGGAGCCGGCCTTCATCGCCAGCAGGGCGGACGGCACGCCGCTGGCCGAGCCGTAGGGCAGGCCGGAATGGACGCCCACGGCGGCGAACAGGTCGGGGTGGGTGGTCGCCAGGACCATTGCGGCGGACCCGCCCGCCGAAATCCCGGCGACGTAGACGCGCTGCGGGTCGGCCCCTTGCTCCGCCAGGACCTGCCGGGCGGCTCCGGCGATCAGCGCCGGTTCGCCGCGCTCGCGGCGCTGGTGGTCGGGGTTGAACCAGTTCCAGCACTTCTTGTCGTTCGCCGCGGGAGTCTGCTCCGGATAGAGGACGAGGCAGCCGGCCTCCCCGGCCAGCCGGTTCATGCGGGTTCCGACGGCGAAGTCCTCCGGCGACTGGGTGCAGCCGTGCAGCATGACCAGCAGCGGGCGCGGTTCCGCCGGGGCGCCCTCGGGCACGAACAGGCGGTAGGCGAGCGAGCCGGAGTCGCCGGTGAAGATCCCGGATTCCATCGGCTCCGTCACCGGCACCGGCACCGGCTTCGGCGGGGGCGGAGGGATGGGCGCGCCGCGGCGGAACAGTTTTCCGGTCAGGCGGCGGAGGAAGGCTGCGGCGCGGGCCAGGGCCGGGCGGGGCCGGTTGGTGTCGGTCACGGTCGGCGGCTCCGGGATGGTTCGGGAAGGAAGGCGGCGGCGGATGGTACGGGACGGAGGTGGCGGAGGACAACCGCCATGGCGGTTTGCGCCGGGGCGCCAACTGCGCTAACCATCCGGTTCCGCAAGCGCCCGTCCGCCAAGCGTCGCCTATCCCGCAACCGTCTAGGTGGCCCGACCGTCATGAGCACCGACATCACCCTGGTCCTGGGCGGCGCCCGCTCCGGCAAGAGCCGCTACGCCGAGGGGCTGGTGACCGCATCGCCCGGCCCGTGGGTCTACATCGCCACCGCCCAGATCTGGGACGCCGAGATGGCCGACCGCGTCGCCCGCCACAAGGAGGACCGCGGCCCCGGCTGGACGACGGTGGAGGAGCCGCTCGACCTGCCCGGCGCGCTGCGCCGCCATGCCGGAACGGGGACGAACGTGCTGGTCGACTGCCTGACGCTGTGGCTGTCCAACCTGATGATGGCGGATGCCGACGTGCCCGCCCGCGCCGCCGAGCTGCTGGACGCTTTGGCCGGGGTGGAAGGGCGGGTGGTGCTGGTTTCCAACGAGGTGGGGCTGGGCATCGTGCCGGACAACGCGCTGGCCCGCCGCTTCCGCGACCATGCGGGGCGGCTGCACCAGGACATCGCCGCCGTGGCCCAGCGGGTGGCCTTCGTCGCCGCCGGGTTGCCGCTGCTGCTGAAGGGAGAGACACCATGACCGAGGACGCCGACCAGAACGAACGCCACGCCGAGAAGATGAAGCGGCGCAAGGCGCTGCACGACCGGGTGATGGCCAGCAAGACGCAGGAGAAGGGCCTGCTGATGGTCAACACCGGAAACGGCAAGGGCAAGTCCACCGCCGCCTTCGGCCTGATCCTGCGCGCCGCCGGGCACGGCATGCGCGTGGGCGTGGTGCAGTTCGTCAAGGGCGCCTGGTCCACCGGCGAGACGGTGGCACTGGAGCGCTTCGACGACCTCGTGGATTTTTACACGATGGGCGAGGGCTTCACCTGGGAAACCCAGGACCGCGAGCGCGACATCGCAGCCGCCAAGGCCGCCTGGGCCAAGGCGCAGGAGCTGATGGCCGATCCCCGGTACAGCCTGATCGTGCTCGACGAGCTGAACATCGTGCTGCGCATGGGCTATCTGCCGGTGGAGGAGGTGCTTCCCGTTCTGACCGGGCGGCGCGAGGGGCTGCATGTGCTGGTCACCGGCCGCACCGCCAAGCCGGAGCTGATCGAGGCCGCCGACCTCGTGACCGAGATGACCTTGGTCAAGCACCCCTTCCAGGCGGGCATCAAGGCCCAGCCGGGAATCGAGTTCTGAGCCATGGCCGCAGCGAAGGCCCCCACTCGCGCGATCATGCCGCGCGCGATCATGTTCCAGGGCACCGGGTCCGACGTCGGCAAGTCGCTGCTGGTGGCCGGGCTGTGCCGGGCGCTGGTCCGCCGCGGCCTGACCGTGCGGCCCTTCAAGCCGCAGAACATGTCCAACAACGCCGCGGTCACCGCCGACGGCGGCGAGATCGGGCGCGCCCAGGCGCTCCAGGCGCGGGCCTGCGGGGTGGCGCCGTCCGTCCACATGAATCCGGTGCTGCTGAAGCCGCAGTCGGACGTCGGGTCCCAGGTGGTGGTGCGCGGCGTGGTGGCGGGCACGGCGCGGGCCGGCGATTACCAGTCGCGCAAGGGGCAGCTTCTCCCCACCGTGCTCGACAGCTTCGAGCGGCTGAAGGCCGAGGCCGACGTGGTGGTGGTCGAGGGGGCGGGCAGCCCGGCCGAGGTCAATCTCAGGGCCGGCGACATCGCCAACATGGGCTTCGCCACCGCGGCGGGCGTGCCGGTGGTGCTGGTCGGCGACATCGATCGCGGCGGGGTGATCGCCAGCCTCGTCGGCACCCACGCCCTGATTCCGCCGGAGGAGCGGGCGCTGGTCGCCGGCTTCCTCATCAACAAGTTCCGCGGCGACGTGCGGCTGTTCGACGGCGGCCTGTCGGTCATCGCGGAGCGTACAGGCTGGCCGAGCTTCGGCGTCGTGCCCTGGCTGGCCGACGCCGCCCTGCTGCCGGCGGAGGACGCGGTGGCGCTGGACAGCTGGAAGACCCGTTCCGGGGGGCGGCTGCGCGTCGCCGTGCCGATGCTGTCGCGCATCGCCAACTTCGACGATTTCGACCCGCTGGCCCAGGAGCCGGACGTGGCCCTGTCCATGGTGCCGCGCGGCCAGCCCCTGCCGGGCGACGCCGATCTGGTCATCCTGCCGGGCAGCAAGGCGACCATCGCCGATCTGGCGGTGCTGCGCGCCCAGGGCTGGGACGTCGATCTGGCCGCCCATCGCCGTCGCGGCGGGCGGGTGCTGGGAATCTGCGGCGGCTACCAGATGCTCGGCCGCCGCATCGCCGACCCGGACGGCATCGAGGGACCGCCGGGCGAGGCCGAGGGGCTGGGCCTGCTGGACGTGGACACCGTGCTGAAGGGGCCGAAGGTGCTGGAGGAGGCAACCGGTACGGACTTCACCACGGGGGCCGTGGTCGCCGGCTATGAGATGCACATGGGCCGCACGGAGGGGCCGGACCGCGCCCGCCCGATGCTGACCCTGGCGAACGGGCGGACAGACGGCGCGGTGTCCGCCGACGGGCGGGTGATGGGCTGCTACCTGCATGGCCTGTTCGGGGCGGACGGCTTCCGCGCCGCCTTCCTGACGGGGCTGGGGGGCGAGGCGTCCGGCCAATCCTACGCCGCGACGGTCGAACAGGCGCTCGACCGCATTGCCGCGCGGCTGGAGGAGCATATGGACATCGACGCCCTGCTGGCCGCGGCCCGGTGAGCAGGCGCTTCATGAAACCGATTTCATGATCCCGCAACGCTGGGGTCAGGCGGGACGCGCTAGAACTGCAGTCATTGACGACGTTGATTACTGGCGAGTCATCCACCGGCGGTTCCCGCCGCCGGCCACACACGATCCGGAATGTTCCCGCATACCCTCGGATCGTTTCTTGCGGCGGTGTGCATCGGGTTTTTGCCTTGGATCGGCGTCCCCCGCCCAGGCTTCCCCCCAAACCCTTGCACACCGCCGTCTTCTTTTCCCCTCCCGGCCCTCCTCGGCAAACCGCCGCGCTTGACGCGGAGCCCCCTCGGCGGGCTTGAATGGGTGCCATAGGTCCCCGTTTCCCTTGCCGAGACCCCATCCCTGTGCGTCCCGTCGTTCTCTTCCCTCTGTTCCGCCCGGTGACGGCGCTCCCCGGCCTCGGTCCCCGGCTGGGCAAGCTCGTCGAAAAGCTGGCCGGTCCGCAGGTCGTGGACCTGCTGTGGCACCTGCCGTCCGGCGTCATCGACCGCCGCTATGCCCCGAAGATCGCCGAGGCGCCGAACGGGCGGATTGCCACCTTGACGGTGCGCATCGATTCGCACGCGGCCCCACACAATTCCCGCCATCCCTACAAGGTGCGCTGCACCGACGAGACGGGCGTGCTGGAGCTGATCTACTTCCATGTGAAGGGCGATTGGCTGGAACGGCAGATGCCGGTCGGCGCGACGGTCGTCGTGTCCGGCAAGGTCGAGTGGTTCCACGACACGCCGCAGATCACCCACCCCGACGCCGTGGTCCCGGTGGAGTCGAAGGACGAGATCGAGGCGGTGGAGCCCGTCTATCCGATGACCGCCGGCCTGCCGGCCAAGACGCTGCGCAAGGCGGTGCGCGCCATGCTGAACGACGTGCCGGAGCTGCCGGAGTGGCAGGACGCCGCGTGGCGTTCCCGCAACGGCTGGCCGACCTGGCACGAGTCGATCCGCCGCGCCCACACGCCGGAGGACGAGGCCGACCTCGCCCCGACCAACCCGATCCGCCGCAGGCTGGCCTATGACGAGCTGCTGTCGAACCAACTCGCCCTGACGCTGGTCCGTATGCAGCAGCGCCGCCTGTCGGGCCGCGTCATCCAGGGCGACGGGCGGTTGCGCGCCAAGGTGGCCGCGGCGCTGCCCTTCTCGCTGACCAGCTCCCAGGCCGGCTCGCTGGAGGAAATCTACGAGGACATGGCGGCGGAGCGGCGGATGCTGCGCCTGCTCCAGGGCGACGTCGGCAGCGGCAAGACGGTGGTCGCGTTGATGGCGATGCTGAACGCGGTGGAGGCCGGTCATCAGGCCGCCCTGATGGCGCCCACCGAGATCCTGGCCCGCCAGCACGCCGAAAGCCTTGCCCCGCTGTGCAAGGCGGCTGGCGTGGACCTCGCTTTGCTGACCGGGCGCGACAAGGGCAAGGCGCGGCAGGCGGTGCTGGACCGTCTGGCCTCGGGCGAGCTGCCGCTGCTGGTCGGCACCCACGCGCTGTTCCAGGAGGATGTCGCCTTCAAGGACCTCGCCCTGGCGGTGATCGACGAGCAGCACCGCTTCGGCGTCCATCAGCGGCTCCAGCTCTCCGCCAAGGGGCGGGCGGTGGACGTGCTGGTGATGACGGCGACGCCGATCCCGCGCACGCTGACCCTGACCGCCTACGGCGACATGGACGTGTCGCGCCTGACCGAGAAGCCGGCGGGGCGCAAGCCGATCCAGACCGTGACCGTCGCGCTCGACCGGCTGGAGGAGGTGGTGCACGGCATCCACCGCAAGGTGCAGGAGGGCGCGCGGGTCTACTGGGTCTGCCCGCTGGTCGACGAATCGGAACAAACCGACCTCGCCGCCGCGACGGAGCGTCATGCGTTCCTGCGCGCCACCTTCGGCGACCGGGTCGGGCTGGTGCACGGCAAGATGCGCGGGCCGGACAAGGACGCGGTGATGGCCGCCTTCCAGGCCGGAAACCTGGACGTGCTGGTCGCCACCACGGTGATCGAGGTCGGCGTGAACGTGCCCGAGGCCACCGTCATGGTGATCGAGCACGCCGAGCGCTTCGGCCTCGCCCAGCTTCACCAGCTCCGCGGCCGGGTGGGGCGCGGCGAGAAGCCGTCCTCCTGCCTGCTGATGTTCGACCCGCAACTGACGGAGACGGCGCGCGCCCGCCTGAAGACGATGCGCGACACCGAGGACGGCTTCGTCATCGCGGAGGAGGATCTGCGGCTGCGCGGCGCGGGGGAGGTGTTGGGCACCCGCCAGTCGGGCCTGCCGGGATTCCGCATGGCCGATCTGGCGGTGCACGGCGACCTTCTCGCCGCCGCCCGCGACGACGCGAAGCTGATCGTGGACCGCGATCCGGACTTGGCCGGCGAGCGCGGTCAGGCGCTGCGCACCCTGCTGTACCTGTTCGAGCGGGATGCCGCCGCAAAGACGTTGCGGTCAGGGTAGGAGCGCAGAACAAGACCCCGTTTTCATGGGCGCAAACCATTGATTTTGCTCGATCCGATCAAAATCTTGATCGGCGCCTCAAGTCTGTTCTCCGGCAAGCTTCTCAAGCCTGAAGTGCGCGCGCTTTTTCGCGCGAGCCTGCCCGTCGCCGGGTCCCCAAAGAGTGCCTCTTTTTCAGTGCATCACCGCTGCCAAGTCGGCAGGAAAAATGCTCGCCTACACTCCTTCAACGAAATGCAATGCATACGCAAATATTCAAGTAATTTGTGTCGGTGTCTAATGATTAGATAACTAATGGTTGGTGAATTTTTGTATTTTTCTATTGAGGTTTGCCTTTCTTTCGACTAATTATGACTTCTCATCAATGGAAGTATAAATTGAACAAAGAGTTCGTTATGGCTGTGATTATTGGAACGGCGGGCGCGGATTATCTGCCTGGAACCGCCGGGGATGATAGTATTGTTGGCCTTCAAGGAAACGACGAAATTTACGGCGGCGGCGGAGATGACTGGATCTACGCCGATGATGGAAACGATTACGCTGATGGTGGCTGGGGACGGGATCGTGTTTACGGGAACAACGGCAACGATACGCTCTTCGGCGGAGGAACAGCGTCCGGATTGAGCAATGCCGATACGCTATACGGCGGCTCTGGTAATGATTTATACTATCACGACTTTTCTCTTGGCGGAATTACCGTCGTTGATGATCTCTCAGGGAATGAGTTCAATAATTATGACTTTCTTTACATGGTGAATGCCACATCGCTCACGGTGACTTGGGGCGATGATCGATCCACATTTTACATTTACCAGAGCGGCGAGCTTAACGATGGCAGCTTCGACAATGGCATCATGATTCGCGGAATGCTGACGAATCTCGGAAACGATGGTGTTGGTACCATTGAGGGAGCCGCAGTCAACGGATCGCTCGTCAGCGGCTGGGGCACTCTCGCGCACTCGTCATGGAACAGCCTGTTCTCCTGAGTGATTCTTGGAAGAGAGTAATTGAATATTAATAATATTGATCACTGCTCATACGCAGGTCGCGTGAGAAATTCAAAGCGCCCTGTCGGCTGGGCGTTGATCAATGTTTGAGTTTGGCGAAATGTGTCCTGAATTTATTAACGCATATGTATGTGGTTTTGCGTGTGATTTGTGTCTTCATGATCATTTTTGTTTATGATTAGCACAATTCCTCTTTTCCTAACTGGCGAGGAATCCGGCGATGAGCATTTCCGATGTCTCCTCACAACTGGGCGGATCAATCCAACGCACATCGTCTTCCGTTCCGTCTCCGTCCGCTTCGTCGGCGTCAGGAGGCGGAACAGGGCGGGCGATCGGTGGGACCACCGGAGGGATCGCGGACAGTGTGTCGTTGAGCCCTCTGGCCTCTTCTCTGCGCGATGAGTCTTTGACCGCGTTCAATGCGCTGTCTGCTGAAACACGGACGCAGTTGTCGTCGTTGGTCGACAGCGGCAAGCTGACCGGCGAAGACGTCCATAATGCGCTCAAACAGCGGCTCAAAGAGTCCCGTCTCACGGCGTACTCGGCGACGTTTCGCATGGCTCACAATGATAATGCGGGGCTTTTCTCCAGCGACGACACCACGTCGGATGATTTCAGAAAAGCTCTCAGCGCGACCAGTGCGAAGCGAGAGGAGCTTATGGGAAAGCTGTCCCTGCTGGATCAGCGTGGTCAGGGAGCGTCGGAGCAGTATGGGGAGATATCGACCTCACTGATAGCGCAGGGCACCAACCCGGCGCTGTTGCTTGCTCAATCCGGTAACCAGCGTATGAACCTGGATCCCTTCCAGGGCTTCAGCATCACGCAGCCCGCCGACTCGCGGATGGCGTACACCCGCAAGGAAGCCGATGCGGCTTATAAGTTGAAGGACGCTGGGGTTGACCTGTCCTCCATCGACAAGGCCCTTCGCTCCCTCGGAGAGCGTGATGCGGCTTCTCTGATTGCCGAGCGGACGGGGCAGCCATCCACCCATACGGTTGCGCAGGACCGTGAATTCACGTCGGACGATTCGTTGTTTCCCTCGATCTCCCTTCCTGCAACGCAAGCCAGGACGGACGCTCCGGTGATGGGCCAGCGGGTTCAATTGCGCGAAGAGGTCATGGCGGCGTGGGAAGCGATGCAGAAGAGCGGAGTTGGTACTTTCGAGGACGCGAAATCCGCCCAGCAATACCGCGAAGGCATCCGTGTGAGCTACTGAGCGGGTTGAGGGGGCTGGTGCTGGTCAAGCGCTTTTGCGCTCCCGATCCAGCTTGTGAAGCTGCGGAGGGGGCTTGCGGTCGGGCGGAGTGACGATGCCGCCGGACATCACCAACTTCAGCCCATCCTCCACCGTCATGTCCAGAACGGTGACCTCGCGCCGCGGCAGGATCGCCAGATAGCCGGCGGTCGGCGGGGCGCAGGGGATGAAGACGTGGACCATCTCCTCTTCGGAGATCTTTTGGATCTCCGGATGGGCGCCGCCGGTGATGAAGCCCAGCGACCATATGCCGTTGCGCGGGAACTCGACCAGCACCACCTCGCGGAAGGCCTTGGACTTCTTGGCGAGCACCGTTTCCACGATCTGCTTCACCGCCCCATAGACGGAGCGGACGACCGGCATGCGCTCCACCACGCCCTCGCCGATGCGCACCACCAGCCGCCCGACATAGCCGGCGGCGAAGGCCCCGATCAGGGTCAGCACGATGATCAGCGTCAGCACCCCGATGCCAGGGATGGAGAAGGGCAGGTAGTTCTCCGGGTTGTAGGCCAAGGGGATCAGCGGGCGCACATGCCCGTCGATGAAGGCCAGCAGCCACCAGCCGAGATAGACCGTGACCGCGATGGGCGCCGTCACCAGAACGCCCGCCAGGAAATAGGCCCGCAGCCGCCCCATCAGGCCGATGCCGGCGGGCCGGTGGGACGCGCTCTCGTCCGCCGCGCTCTGGCTGCTCTGCTCGTTCCGTTCCACCGCCCCACCCCCGAAAATCCGACGCCCGATATAGTGATACAGGACATGACTTTCGCTCAATCCACAACGATGCATCGGACGGCGGGAAAGAGTCGCGGGGGAGCAAGCGAAGGAACTCCCTCCGGGGGGCTGGTCCGCCACCCCCGCGCGCATCACTTCGCTGAGGATGACCCATACCCCCCGCATCCTCTCGCTCGCCACCGCCCTGCCGCCCCATCGCCTCAGCCAGGACGAGGCGCTCGGCGTCGCGCGGGCGGTCTTCGGGCCGCGGATGCGCGATTTCGACCGGCTGGTGCCGGTCTTCGCCAACACCGGCATCGAGACGCGCCACGCCGTCATGCCCATTGACTGGTACATGGAGCCGCGCGGCTGGCCGGAGCGCACCGCCGCCTTCCGCGACGGCGCCCTCGCCTTGCTGGAAGAGGCGGCAGGGCAGGCGCTGGCCCGCGCCGGCCTGAGGCCGCAGGACGTGGACGCCATCGTCTGCGCCTCGACGACCGGCATCGCCACGCCCAGCCTGGAGGCGCTGCTGCTGGAGCGCATGGGCTTCCGGCCGGACACGGTGCGTCTGCCGCTGTTCGGGCTGGGCTGCGCCGGCGGCGTGCTGGGGCTGACCCGCGCCGGGCAGATCGCCCAGGCGATGGCGGGGCGCACGGTGCTGTTCCTGGTGGTCGAACTGTGCACGCTGGCCTTCCGCTCGGCCGAGGCGACTCCGACCAACGTCGTCGCCAGCGCCCTGTTCGCGGACGGCGCCGCCGCCGCGGTGCTGCGTGCCGATCCAGAGGGAGAGGGGCCGCGCCTTGTGGATGGGGCGGAGCACACTTGGCCGGGAACACAGGGCGTGATGGGCTGGCGGGTCGAGGATGACGGGCTTGGCGTGATCTTCAGCCAGAGCATCCCGGCTCTGATCCGCGATCGGCTGGAACCGGTGCTCGACGGCTTCCTGGAGCGGCGGCGGCTGCCCCGTGGCGAGCTTGCCGGGTTGATCTGCCACCCCGGCGGCGCCAAGGTGCTGCACGCGCTGGAGGAGGTCTGCGCCCCGGTCTCCGCCGGGCTGGACGACGCCTGGGCGGTGCTGCGCCGCTGCGGCAACATGTCGGCGGCCAGCGTGATGTTCGTGCTGGAGCGGCGCATCGCGTCCGGTGCCCGCGGCCCCCATCTGATGACCGCGCTCGGCCCCGGCTTCACCGCCGCGATGGCCCAGATCGACCTCTAGGAGCGCTTGGAATGGAGACGCTGCCGCTGGGCTGGCCCCACGTCATCCTACTGCTGGTTGCGGCCCAGCGCCTGGGTGAACTTGCCGTCGCCCGGCGCAACACGCGCCGTCTGCTGGCCGAGGGCGCGCAGGAGGTCGGGGCCGCCCATTACCCGCTGTTCGTCGGGCTGCACGCCGGCTGGCTGGCCCTGCTGTTCGCCGTCGTGCCGGCGGACGCGCCGATCAACGGTTGGTTGCTGGCTATGTTCGTGCTGCTGCAGGCCGGGCGGGTCTGGGTGATCGCCACGCTGGGGCGGTTCTGGACCACCCGCATCATTACGTTGCCCGACGCCCCGCTGGTGCGGCGGGGGCCGTTCCGCTGGGTCCGCCATCCCAACTATCTGGTCGTGGCGGGGGAACTGGCCGTGCTGCCCCTGGTCTTCGGGGCGTGGTGGATCGCGGTGCTGGCGACGCTTCTGAACGTGCCGCTGACCTTGCACCGCATCCGGGTCGAGGATGGCGCGCTGTCCGGACGGCGCGCGCTCAGGTCAGCAGGAAGCACAACATCGTGACGCAGCCGGCGATGGCCGCCCCGTCGAGGTGGTTCGGGAAGGCGTGCCAGAAGGACTCGCGGGACTCCGGCTCCGAGCGGTCCATCTCGTCGAGCCACAGCCCGGCGGGCAGGCCGCCGTTGGCGCGCTCCGCCAGGGCGCCGGACAGATGCGCCATCGACACCGCCAGATAGCAGAACTTCACGAAGTTCAGGACGAAGTACATCGGCCCGCCGGCCTCGGCGATGGGGTCGGTCACGCCGCCCATCGCCGCCACGGCAGCCGCCATGGCGATGGCCGCGGCGAAGGGGATGGCGACGACCGACAGCAGGCGCTGCGAATCCACGCGGCCGGCGTAGGGGATCAGGCTGTGGGGAACGGGGCCGGAGGGCAGTTGGAACGACATGGCTCTCTCAATTCCGGTGGGCGCGTCCCGTCCGTTCTGCCGCTTTCAGGGTTAACGGGACGTTAGCGACACCCGTTGGAGGGAGGCGGTTCCACCTTTGCGCAGGCCCGGCTATGCTCAGCGTTGCGCTTGAGGGCGGTTGTCAGAAAAGGATGCGACCCCGTGCCTGCCGACGCTGGACCGTCCCGGCTTGATGGAATCACGTTGCTGAGCCCGCTGTCCGCGGAGGAGCGGGCCGCAGTGGCGCGCCAGTGCCGTTGGCGCCGTTTTCACGCGGGCGAGCAGATCATCGACCATCAGGGGGACTCGCGGGACGTCGTTCTGGTGGTCGAGGGGCGCGTGCGGGTGCTGAGCCATTCCCCGAGCGGCCGCGAGATCAGCTTCGACGACATCGAGGCCGGCGGCTTCCTGGGCGAGATGGCCGCCATCGACGGGCTTCCCCGTTCGGCCTCCGCGGTGGCGCTGGAGGAGGGGACGCTGATCGCCCTCCTGGCGCCCCGGCCCTTTCAGGATCTGGTGTCCGGCCACCCGGATCTGGCCATGGCGGTGATGACGCGGTTGTGCCGGGTCGTGCGCATCGCCACCGACCGGGTGATGGAACTGTCCACGCTGGGCGCCAACAACCGGGTCCATGCCGAACTGCTGCGGCTCGCCAAGCGTGGGCGGTTGGAGGGGCGAACGGCGGTGATCGCGCCGATTCCCGTTCATGCCGACATCGCCAGCCGGGTCAGCACCGCCCGCGAGACGGTCGCCCGCGTGCTGAGCGACCTCGCCCGCGATGGGCTGGTGGAGCGGCGGGCCGACGCGTTGGTCGTCCGCGACCTGCGCCGGTTGGAGGCCTTGGTGGAGGATGTCCGGGCCGGCGTCTGACGGCGTGAACCCGGAAACCGCGTGTCAGTCCCTGTTCCCCAGGAGGGTCAGGATCAGGGCGCGAAGCGATTCGGGGTCGTAAGGCTTGGGAAGGAAATGCCAGCCCGCGGCGCGGATATCCGCCTTGGTGCCCGCGGACTCATCGCCGGTGGTGATGATGACGGGGAGGGCGGAGCCGATTTCCGCCAGCACCGCCCTTACCGATTCCGGCGCCTTGCCGTGCCGCCCCAGATGATAGTCGGCCACCAGGATGTCGGGGAGCGCCCCGCCGTTCAGCGCGTCGAGAAGCGCGCCGGGGGTCGGGGCGCTGACCAGCAGCATTCCCCAATCCTCGAACAGGGTCTCCATGCACAGGCACAGCACCATATCGTCCTCGAGTAGGGCGACGGTCAGTGTGCCGGAGCTTGCGAATCGGCCGGCGATGGGAGCGTCGGTCATGCATTTTCCAATGAGCAGCAGTGGTCCAACGAACAGCAGTCGGCGATGCCGGCTGCCCTCCGTCCGGCCTGTTTGAAGAAGCCGTTCCGGGATGGCCGCTGTCCGCTCCGTGGTCTGCCCACTCGGTTATCCAAGCAGGCAATTTAGATTCTATATCGATCCCCTCGCCATCGCTCTGTCATAGGTTAATCGGAGGAGGGATATCGAAGGGGACTGAAAATATGATCAGTCGCCCGCGCGCTTGCGGTCGGACTTGGTGTCCAGCGCATGCTCCAGTTGCTTGGGCGCCTGGATCAGGTGCAGGTACAACTCGTCGAACTGGCCGACGGAGGCGAGTTGCTTCACGTCGTGGACGGTGATCTGCTGGCCCGCCAGATCGATCAGCCCGATGTCGCGCAAACGGCGGAGCGTCCGGTTGATGTGAACGATGCTGAGGCCCAGAGCGTCAGCCAGGATTTCCTGGGTGACCGGCAGGGTGAAACGCCCCTCATCGACCAGCCCGACGATGCTCAACCGCCGCAGCAGTTCCACGATCAGATGGGCGGTGCGTTCCAGCGCGGTGCGGCGCCCGACACTGAGCAGGCGTTCAGCGATGATCGCCTCCTCCTTGGCACCCGACCAGGCGAGGGCGGCAGCCAAGCGGGGGAAGAGCGTGAAAAGCTCGATGATGCGTTCCGGCTGGAAGTTGGCGACCTCCGCCGGGGTCAGGGTGGTGACGCCATGGTCCGCCGTCTCGAATAGATTGCAGTAAAAGCCGATGATGTCCCCAGGCAGGACAAAATTGACGACCTGCCGGCGCCCGTCGGGAAGCGCTTTGTGACGGATCGCCCAGCCTTTGCGCATCACGCGCACGCAACCGTAGCGTTCGCCCTGTTGGAGAAGATCGGATCGCGAACCGTGCCGGGTAACATTGCGCTCCAAATCGACGAGGAAGTTCTTTTCCTCGTCTGTCAGTCTCATGTAACTCGTTATCTTGCGCCCCAGTGGAGATGACGGTATGTTGGCCTGGGCGCGGGTCATTTCTGTTCCAGCCTTTGATCGTCCAATTGTTATGGCCCCGAAGCGAGTGCCACTGCCAGCCCAATTCCGGGCGGCCTCGAACGATTAAGCCAAACGATAAAACCATCTATAACATAGGTTAATGGGGCTTAGATTTTCTCGACCGGACAGGTGAGGGATCATATACAGAACTGTTGGTGGCATTGGCCGGATGGGGTTTTGAACGGCCTGCGGTGGTAACAGATCAGTGCGGGGGGCGGCATGGCGGCGGAGCGGGATGCGGCGGGACTGGCTGCCCTCTCGATTTGTGAATCTCTTATGCTCGCATTGGTGGAACGCGGCGTCTTACGGCTCGAGGAAGCGCATGCCGCGCTCGAAGACGCCGCCGCCGCCCACCAGAATCGCGATCCAAAGGGCGAGGACCCGAATCTGCATGGCTTGGCGCTGCAGATCGTCGAACGGCTGATGATCCAGGTCAACGCCACCCATCCCGCGTCGGTGCATGTCGGAGTCGGGGAGATGGCGGATGGCGGTTCACAGGACTGAATAGGTTTGCGGGACGCCGACCGGGCACAAGGCAAAAGCCCCGCCGGAGGATGGCGGGGCTTTCTTCATGTCGCGTTCCGGTGAGCGGGAGCGGTCAGTCCGCCCCGGCTCCGGCGGCTTCCGTGGGTTCCGGGCGCCGCTTGCCCAGCCCGATGTTGGGGAAGGCGTTGATCAGGGCGGTGATGAAGGCCGACAGGTAGGGCAGCGACTGCACGACCAGCAGGCCCGACCACATGAAGGCGTCGCGGTTCTCGTGGCCGAACACCAGCACGATGGCCAGAGCGGCGCCCCACAGGCCCAGCAGCAGCGCTATCTCCTCCCGCGCCATCAGGAAGGCCTGCATCAGCGCCGGCTGGTTCTCGCACTTCGGCGTGCGGACGAAGGGGCGCCCGGAGGTGAACATGCCCAGCCACATGGCACGGCCCACCGTGTGGGTCAGCGCCATGCCGGCGATGGCCGCCCCAACCTTGTCCCAGAAGCCGCACTTCACACGCGCCTCATACAGCCAGAGCGAGGCGCCGACCTTGAACGCGAAGACGCTGAGCGTGGGGATCATGAAGACGCTGGGCGGAAACTCGAAATATTTCGGGAAGGCCAGCAGGCCGATCGACCAGATGATGCCGGCGATGCCGAAGATCATGTGCGCCGCGTCGGCGAACCAGGGCAGCCAGCCGGTGATGAAGTGATACTTCTGCCCGGCGGTCAGGCGCGGGCCGCCCGGCAGAAGGTCGCGCCAGTGGTGCTTGAGGATCTGCACCGCGCCGTAGGCCCAGCGGAAGCGCTGCGTCTTGTAGGCGGAGAAGCTGTCGGGGACGAGGCCCTTGCCGTAGCTCTCCGGCATGTAGACGGCCTCGTACTTGTGCTCGAACAGGCGCAGGCCGAGGTCGGCGTCCTCGGTGATGCACCACTCGCCCCAGCGGCCGACCTCCTCCAGCGCGGACTTGCGGATGATGGTCATGGTGCCATGCTGGATGATCGCGTTGCGCTCGTTGCGCTGGATCATGCCGATGTGGAAGAAGCCGGCGTATTCCCAGTTGATCATCCGCTGGAACAGGTCGTGGCTCCAGTCCCGGTAATCCTGTGGGGACTGCACGAAGCCGACTTCCGGCCGGCTGAAATGGGGAATGGTCGCCTTCAGCCAGTCGGGGTGGACCTGATAGTCGCTGTCGATGACCGCGATGTGCTGGGCGTCCGGCGCCGTCTGGGCGAGGCCGAAATTCAGCGCGCCGGCCTTGAAGCCGGGCCAGTTGTCCAGGTGGAAGAAGCGGAATTTCGGCCCCAGCTTGCGGCAATACTCCTCGACCGGACGCCACACCGCCGGGTCCTTGGTGTTGTTGTCGAGCAGCAGGACCTCGTAGTTCGGGTAGTCGAGCCGGGCCAGCGCGTCCAGAGTCTCCATGACCATGTGCGGCGGCTCGTTGTAGCAGGGCACATGGATGGACACCTTCGGCGCATCGGGCAGGGGTGTCGCCGAGCATGGCTGGAACTTGCGCCTGAAGCGGTCCTGCCAGACCACCTCCGTCAGCTCAAGCCCGTCGATCAGCATGACGGCGAGCAGGACGAGCTGGCAGAAGACCAGGATGCCCCAGGCGATTTCCGTGGTGGTGGCGAGGCCGGCGACGCTGGCCGCGGTGAAGGTGAAGACCAGCACCGACGACACGCCCTGAATCATCGCGCCGTAGAAGATCTGCCCGCCGAACTTCAGGTCGCCGCCGCGGCGCCACAGGAAGAAGACGAGCGGCAGGAAGCCGACGGCGATGGAGATGCCGCAGAGCAGCGGCCAGTTCCGCAGCTCCGTCACCTCGCCGATCATCGGAAACTTCGGCTTGCGCCAGGCGTCCCACAGGCCCCAGCTGGTGCCGGCGGTGCCTTCGATCTCCCGCTTCCAGGGCTGGTCGAAAGCTTCCATGATGAAGTAGTCGAGCTTGTTCTGCGCCGCGACGTTCAGGAAGGTGCGGATGAACTTGGCCTGGTTGACCTGGCTCGCCTCGGCGCCGCGGCGCCACGGGCCGTCCGCCGGCCAGCCGATTTCCGAGATCAGGATGTGCTTGTTCGGGAACTTGGTCTTCAGCTCGTTGTAGCGGAACATGGCGTAATCGACCGACTGGTCGGCGGGCACGCCTTCCCAGTAGGGCAGCAGGTGGACGGCCAGGAAGTCCACCGCGTCGGCCAGTTCCGGATGCTCCAGCCAGACGTGCCACGGCTCCGCGGTGGAGACCGGGACGTTGACCTTCTTCTTCACGCGCTTGATGTACTCGATGGCCTGCGGGACGGTGACGTCGGCGCGCAGAATCGCCTCGTTGCCGACCAGGACGCGGCGGACGTTGTTGTTGTCGCGCGCCAGCTTGATCAGGCCGTTGATCTCCGGCTCGTCGATCTCCGGCTTGCCGGCGATCCAGGCGCCCGCGGTGATCGGAATCCCGTACTTCCGGGCGATGGGCGCCGTCTGCTCCGACCCGTCGGTGGTGGAGTAGATGCGCACGCCCTTGACCGACCCCTCCAGGGCCTTCATGTCCTTCTCGATGTCCTCCGCCGAGGCCTTGTCGCCCTTGGATGGGCTCTTGTCCGGGTGGAAGGGCGTGTAGCCGACGCCGCTGATGGCGCCGCCCCAGGAGCGTTCGGCGACCGGGCGGTTCCACAGCGCCCAGACTCCGATGTTGCCCAGGATCACGAGAAGGAGAGCCGCGATCGCCGACTTGCGCATGACCGTCTTTCTTTATCCCAAACGTCTGCCGACCGTCCTGGCTTTGTCCGCCCCGGCCGGGCATCTTTCAATTCAGCGAAGGGGTTCAACCGGATCGGCACGCAGGGGGACCCGCCGCCCCGACACCGCCTTCGGACCGAACACCCGTACCCACACCCTGGTTGTAGGAACGTCTAAATTCCGCCGCGCGATCCGCATAAGCCGGAGGACCGAACACCACCGACCGGAACATCATCGGACCGAATAAAGATCGTGCGGCAGTTTATACATTTTTCCTAGTCCCGCAACCAGTGTCCCGCAACCAGTCCCGCTCCCGCGCGCAGAGGCTCAGCCCTGCACCGGCGGCAATCCTCACTGGACGAACGCAGCGGATGCGCGTTTTCATCCCCTGAGCGCCGCAAGAAAATCCTTGCCAGACGAAGGGAAGACACGGGACCCCATGACGATGTTCCATCTGCACGACCGTTTGCAGGCCGATACCGCCCCAGTCGCCGAGTTGCCGCTGTGCCGCGTCCTGCTGATGGACAACCGGGTGTGGCCGTGGCTGATCCTGGTTCCGGCCCGGCATGGCCTGACCGAGATCCATCAGCTGTCCCGTGAGGACCAGCACCGTCTGGTGGATGAGATCGCCCTGGCCTCGCGCACGCTGGAAACACTGTTCGGCCCTGACAAGATCAATGTCGGGGCCTTGGGCAACCTGGTTCCTCAGCTTCACATCCACGTCATCGCCCGCTCCAGGACGGACCCGGCGTGGCCGGGGCCGGTGTGGGGATCAGGCTTCGCGGAGCGCTACAGCCCGGACGAGCGGGGGCGTCTGATCCGAAAGATCGGGGAGGAGTTGGACCAAAAGTGAGGTCCGCCGACCCCGAACGCGACGAACCTCTCTCCCTTTGCGGCCAAGCGAAGGCGTGACGTTTCCCGTGCGGCCTTGTTTAGGGTCGCTGAAACATTCACCGATCAAAGGAGAAGGCACCATGAACACCGATCGCATCACCGGTGCCGGCAAGGAACTGAAGGGCGAAGTCAAGAAGCAGGCGGGCGACCTGACCGGCAATCGGGACCTGAAGGACGAGGGCCGCGCCGACAAGGCCGAGGGCAAGCTGGACAAGGTCGTCGGCAAGGTGAAGGACATTCTCAAAGGCGACAAGTGATGGGCGCGGATGAGCGTGGGCATCGCAAGGACGATGCCCCGTCCGACGCCGCCCAGCGGATCGAGGACAAGCTCATCGAGGAAACCGGGAAAGCCTCCGGCGACCCCGACAAGCCCGTTCAGGAAAAATTCGATGAGCTGGGCGAGAAGCCCGACATCAAGAAGAAGAGCCTGAGGGACTAGGAATCGCCCCCTTCCGTTTGGAAGGGGGCTTTCCTTATGGCCCGACCGTGATTTTCGCCTCGACCCGCACCGGGAAATTCACCGAATTGGCGATAAAGCATTTCTCGTGAGCTTCGTGGTGCAGGGCCACGGCCTTTGCAGAATCGCTGCCGGGGGCGACGGTGACCCGGGGGCGCAGGACGACGTCGGTGAAGCGGCCCCCGCCGCTGGAGTCCTCGGCCATGGTGCCGGCGGCCTCGTCCGCGTAGGCGGTCACGGTGACGCCGTTCACGGCGCACAGATGCAGATACCACAGCATGTGGCAGGCCGAGAGCGACGCCACGAGCATGTCTTCGGGGTTGTAGCGGGCGGGATCGCCGCGGAAGGCCGGGTCGGACGAGCCGGGGATCGGCGGCTTGCCGGGAGCCGCGATGTCGTGGTCGCGGCTGTAGGTCTTGTAGCCCGCGGTGCCGCTGCCCTGGTTGCCCGTCCAGCTGACCGTCGTGCCGTAATGGTGTTCGCGCCCTGACATGGTCCCTCCGCATGCTGTTCCGGGAGGGTAACCGCGAACGTCGAACCTGGAAAGAACAGGACCGAAAAGAAAACGGGAGAGCCGAAGCCCTCCCGCATTCCCGAAATCGCTGTGTTCCGAAGCCTCAGCTGGCTTCCGCCGCGCGGGCGTGGCGCTTGCGCTCGTTCGGGTCGAGGTAGCGCTTGCGCAGGCGGATGGACTTCGGCGTCACCTCCACCAGTTCGTCGTCACCGATGTACGACAGGGCGCGCTCCAGCGTCATCTGGATCGGCGGGGTCAGGCGAACCGCCTCGTCCTTGCTGGTGGTGCGGATGTTGGTGAGCTGCTTGCCCTTGATGACGTTGACCTCGAGGTCGTTGCCGCGGGTGTGCTCGCCGATGATCATGCCCTGATAGACCGGAACGCCCGGATCGATCAGCATCGGGCCGCGATCCTCCAGGTTCCACAGCGCGTAGGCCACCGCGGTGCCGTCGGCGTTGGAGATCAGCACGCCGGTGCGCCGGCCGGCGATCGTGCCCTTGTAGGGGGCGTAGCCGTGGAACAGCCGGTTCATGATGCCGGTGCCGCGGGTGTCGGTCAGGAACTCGCCCTGGTAGCCGATCAGGCCGCGCGACGGGGCGTGGAAGACGATGCGGGTCTTGTTGCCGCCCGACGGACGCATCTCGATGAGGTCCGCCTTGCGCTCCGCCATCTTCTGCACGACGGTGCCGGAGAACTCCTCGTCCACGTCGACGACGACTTCCTCGATCGGCTCCAGGCGCTGGCCGTTCAGCGGGTCGGTCTTGAACAGCACGCGCGGACGGCTGATGGCCAGCTCGTAGCCCTCGCGGCGCATCGTCTCGATCAGGATGCCGAGCTGCAGTTCGCCGCGGCCCGCCACCTCGAAGGCGTCGCCGCCCTCGGTGTCGCTGACTCGCAGGGCGACGTTGCCTTCGGCCTCGCGCATCAGGCGGTCGCGGATCATGCGGCTGGTGACCTTGTCGCCCTCGCGGCCGGCCAGCGGGCTGTCGTTGACCGAGAAGGTCATCGCCAGGGTGGGCGGGTCGATCGGCTGAGCGGCCAGCGGCTCGGCCACTTCCGGCGCGCAGATGGTGTCGGCCACGGTGGTGGTGGTCAGGCCGGCCAGGGCGACGATGTCGCCGGCGTGCGCCTCGTCCACCGGAACGCGCTCAAGGCCGCGGAAGGCCAGCACCTTGCTGATGCGGGCGTTCTCGATCAGCTTGCCGTCGCGGCTCAGCGACTTGATGGCCATGTTGACCTTGACGCTGCCGGTCTGGATGCGGCCGGTCAGGATGCGGCCCAGATAGGGGTTCGCCTCCAGCGTGGTCGCCAGCATGGCGAAGGGCAGATCCTCCTCCACCTTCGGCGCCGGGACGTGGTCGCGGATCAGCTCGAACAGCGGGGTCAGCGTCTCGCGGGCGCCGTTCTCCAGGTCCGTGGTCGCCCAGCCGTTGCGGCCCGAGGCGAACAGGGTCGGGAAGTCGAGCTGCTCGTTCGAGGCGTCGAGCGAGGCGAAGAGGTCGAACACCTCGTCATGCACCTCGTGCGGACGGCCGTCGGGACGGTCCACCTTGTTGATGACGACGATCGGGCGCAGGCCGAGCTTCAGCGCCTTGCCCAGCACGAACTTGGTCTGCGGCAGCGGGCCTTCGGCGGCGTCGCAGAGCAGGACCACGCCGTCCACCATGGAGAGGATGCGCTCGACCTCGCCGCCGAAGTCGGCGTGGCCGGGGGTGTCCACGATGTTGATGCGCAGGTCGTTCCACAGGACCGACGTGCACTTGGCCAGGATGGTGATGCCGCGCTCGCGCTCCAGGTCGTTGGAGTCCATGGCGCGTTCGGCGACCTGCTGGTTCTCGCGGAACGAACCGGCCTGCTTGAGGAGCTGATCGACCAGGGTCGTCTTGCCGTGGTCGACGTGCGCGATGATGGCGACGTTACGAAGATTCATGTGTCGGGGACTCTTAAATCCGCTCTGGGGCTTCCGTTGCGCAATGCCGCCCCGACACCGCGGCACGTTGGCCGCGCACAACAAAAAAACCCTCCGAGATCGATCGGGGGGCTCTGCCGGGGAAACTGTTGCGACGCAATATAATGATCCGGCTTCATAACGCAAGCGGCGTGGTGGTGGAAACTCGCCCAATGTGCCTATGCGGAATTTCCTTGCGCCGCGGCGACCGAATCATTGGCGTCTGCGTCGCGGATTCCCACATGGTCCGGTGATGACCCGCCGCGTTTCCGCTTCCCGCCTCGCCATCATTCTCCTGTCCAGCGCGCTCGTTGCCGCGCCGGGCGACCCGCTGCGCGCGCAGGACCCTGCGCCCGACACCGCAAGGGACGCCGCTCCGCCGCCCGCGGCGCAGGAGGATTCCGGGCAGGATGACCCCACCCCCGACGCACCCGGCCCGCAGATCCCCTACGAGGTGGAGTTCACCGGGCTGGAGGACGACGATCTGCGCGACCTGCTGCGCGACAGCTCCTCGCTGGTCAGCCTGAAGGACGACCCGCCGCCGTCGGTGCTGGGGCTGGAACGGCGGGCCGACAGCGACCGGGGACGCCTGCAGACGGCGCTGCGCTCCGCCGGCTTCTACGATGCCGTGCTGGACATCCGGGTGGACGCGAACCAGACGCCGGCCAAGGTGACTGTCGCGGTGACGCCCGGTGCACCCTACCGATTCAAGACCGTCACCATCGCTTCCACCGACGGCGCGCCGCTGCCGGGCGGGGACGTGACCCCCGGCGACATCGGCCTGCCGGTGGGGGAGCGGGCGCGCGCGCCGCAGGTGGTGGACGCCCAGGCCGCGCTGCTGCGCCGGATGATCGAGCGCGGGCATCCCTTCGCCACCGTCGCCGAGCGGCGGGTGGTGGTGGACCACGACGACCACAGCATGGACGTCACCTACACGGTCGATCCCGGCCCGCTGGTGATGTTCGGCGACACCAAGATCGACGGGCTGGCCAGCGTGGACGAGGGGCTGATCCGCGGGCGTCTGCCCTGGAAGCAGGGCGACATCTACAGCCCGGCCAAGGTCGACCGGGCGCGCCAGCAGATCGCCCAGCTCGACGTGTTCGACACGGTGCGGGTGCGATTGGCCGAGGAGCCGGGGCCGGGCGGCGTCACGCCGGTGGACGTGACCCTGTCCGAGAAGCTGCACCGCTTCATCGGGGCCAGCGCCTTCTACTCTTCGGAGGACGGGGTGGGCGGCTCGGCCTATTGGGGCCACCGCAACCTGTTCGGCGGAGCGGAGCGGCTGCGGCTCGGCGTGGAGGTCGGACGGATCGGCGGCGACAACGGCGCCGCGCAGGGACCGCGCGGCAGTCTGGACCTGCCGGACATCCGGCTGTCCGCCAACTTCCGCAAGCCCGATTTCCTGGCGCCGCGCCAGTCGCTGATCCTGGATTTCCAGGTCGCGTCGGAGCAGCCGCCGGCCTACGACCGCGTCGCCACCATCGGCTCGGCCTCGCTGGAGCGGCAGGTGACCGACCAGCTCAAGGTCTCCTACGGCGTGTCGGGGGAGCGCGGGCGGGTGCGATCCAACCTGCGGGAGTACCAGACCGGCTTCATCGGTGTGCCGCTGGGCGTCGCCTGGGACGGCTCGGACAATCTGCTGAATCCGTCCAGGGGCTACCGCGCCTCGCTGCTCGCCACCCCCTGGTTCCCCTACGCCGGGGACACCGATTCGATCTTCACCAGCTTCCAGATCAACGCCTCGGCCTACCGTGATCTGTCCGACGACGGGCGCTACGTCGCGGCGGCGCGCATCGGTGTCGGCAGCACGGTGGGAGCCTCTCTGGACGAGGTTCCGCCGGACCACCGATTCTATGCGGGCGGCGGCGGGTCGGTGCGCGGCTACGGCTTCCAAAAGGCCGGGCCGCGCGACATCTACGGTGACCCGACCGGCGGGCGCTCGCTGTTCGAGGCTGGGCTGGAACTGCGCGTCAAGGTGACGGAGACCGTCGGCATTGTGCCCTTCGTCGACGCCGGCACCGTCTTCGACAGCGCCTTCCCGGACTTCAAGGAGCCGTTGAAGGTCGGCGCGGGCATCGGCGCCCGCTACTACACCGATTTCGGGCCGCTGCGGGCCGACGTCGCCTTCCCGCTGAACGCCGACTCCGGCGATGCGAAGTGGCAGCTCTATCTCAGTCTGGGTCAGGCCTTCTGATTCGTTCTTTCAACCGGTGATGCCGGACCGGGTCGCATTTTTGCCACTTGGATCGGGATCGCCCATGCTCTTTCCCGTTATACCATTCGGGGAATGCCGCAACGGGGTGCGTGGTGTCGGGTCTGCGTCGTCTGATCGTCCTTCTTCTGGCCATCGCCGTCCTGACCGGGGCGGTCCTGACGGAGGCCGCCCGCGCGGCCGACACCGAAGGGAGCGGCTGGGGTCCGGCCAACGCCGTCCGTCGCTGGATCGCCCAAACCATCGAGAAGGCGGTGAACGGACCCGACCTCCAGGTGAGGATCGGCACCATCGGCGGCGCGGTCCCCGTCAACTTCACGATCTCCGATGTCACCGTCGCCGACCGCGAGGGCGTGTGGCTGCGGCTGGAAGAGCTGCGCGTCAACCTCGCCCCGACCGCGCTGCTGACCGGGCGGGCCAAGGCCGACGCGATCGAGGCGCAGCGAGTCATCGTGGAGCGCGCGCCGCTGCCCGCCGAGGGGCCGGAGCCGCCGCCCGACCAGGGGCCGACCTCGCTGCTGCCCAGCCTGCCGGTGGGCGTCGCCGTGGACAAGCTGGCCATCGCCGAGCTGCGCTTGGCGGAGCCGCTGCTCGGGCAGGAGGCGCGGCTGAAGATCGACGGATCGCTCGACCTCGCGTCGGGCGGGTCGTCGCTGGAAGCGCATCTGAACGTGGACCGTCTGGGTGAACAGCCGGGAACGGTGGCGCTCGACGTCGTCTTCAACCCCGACGACAAGCGGCTCGACCTGAATCTGAAGGCGTCGGAGCCGGCGGGCGGGCTGATCGCCACCGCGCTGAACATCCCCGGCGCGCCGCCGGTCAGCGCGTCGCTGGACGGGCAGGGCTCGCTGGACGACTGGAAGGGCACCTTCACCGCGGCGGCGGAGAACGCCGCCCGGCTGGCCGCCGACGCCACGATCAAGGCGGTGCCGGAAGGGCACGCCGTCACCATCGCGGCGACCGGCGACGTGGCGTCCCTGCTCGGCCCCGACATCGCGCCGCTGGCCGGGCCGCAGCCGGCGCTGAAGGGCACCGTGGTGGTCGCTCCGGACGGCGCCCTGACCCTGCAGCCGGTGGCGGTCGAGACCGCCGCCGCAACGGCCAGCCTGTCCGGACGCGTCGGCGCCGACCGCCGCAGCCTCGATCTGCGTTACGAGGTCCAGGCCGGGCCGGATTCCACCCTGCACGGCTTCGCCCCCGGCATCGCCTGGCGGGAGGGCACCGTGTCGGGCACCGCACAGGGCACGCTGGACGCGCTGACCGTAGCGGTGGAAGGGCTGATCCGCGACCTCGCCGCCGACGATCCCGCCCTGGCCTCGGTCGCCGGGCCGGAGGTGCGGCTGGACGGGCGGGCGCAGATCAACGCCGACACCGGAGCGGTGGGGATCGAGGGGGTGACCCTGACCACCGCGGCAGCCAGCGCCGGGGCGCAGGGCAGCGTGACCGGCTGGGGCCAGACCGCCGACGTGACGGTGTCTCTGGATGCCGACGACCTGTCGCGCCTTTCCACCCTCGCCGGGCAGCCGCTGGCCGGTTCGCTGGCTCTGGCCGGGCCGGTGCGGCGGCAGGAGGACGGCACGCTGACGGCGGACCTCAGCGGCGCGCTGCGCGGTCTGGAAACCGGGACGCCCGCCGACGGCGTGCTCGGCCGTGACGTCAGCCTGGGCGCACAGGCGGTGATGGAGCCGGGCGGCGCCATGCGCCTCACCGACCTGACGGTGGATGGCCGCAATGGGCGGCTGACCGGTGCGGCGGCCCTGGTGGACGGGGCGGTGGACGCCAGGACCCGGCTGGAGATTGCCGACCTCAGCCCGGTGGGCACCGCCGCCGGAACGGAGATGGCCGGCGGCCTGACGCTCGACGCGACGGCGAAAGGCCCGCTGGACAAGCTGGTGGCCGAGGCGGCGCTGCACGCCCGGAACCTCGTCGTGCAGGGGCGCCGCTTCGGCGACACGCGGCTGAACGCCACCGCACAGAATCTGCCGGGCGCCCCGCAGGGGCGTGTGTCGGCCCAAACGGAGCTGGCCGGCGCCGGGCTGACGGCGGATGCCGCCTACGCGCTGGAAGGGCAGGCGCTGCGGATCAGCGACCTCGCGCTGGCGAACGGGCCGAACCGGATCACCGGGGCGGTGCGCGTGGCGCTCGACGCCATGACCGCGACCGGCAAGCTCGACGGCACCCTGCCGCAGCTTCAGGCCCTGTCGGAGCTGGCCGGCGTGCCGCTGACCGGGGCGGCAGGCTTCACCGTCGCGCTCGACGCGCCGAACGGCAAGCAGGCAGCCAACCTGACCGCGAACGCCACCAACCTCCGTGTGGAGGGCGAGGGCGGGCCGTTGTTCGCCGCGCGCCGCCTGACCGCCAACGCGGACGTCGCCGACGCGCTGGGCAACGCCAGCGGCAAGGCGCGGCTGGAGCTTCAGGACGGGGCCGCCGCCGGCAACGACCTGTCGCGCGTGACGGCCAGCGTGGACGGCTCGCTCGCCAAGGCGGCCTTCCGGGCGGAGGCCGCAGGGGCCGGGCGCGACCCGCTGGGGCTCGAACTGGCCGGGGAATTCACCCAGAACGGTGCGCTGAACCGCATCCGGCTGGACCGGCTCCAGGGCCGCTACAGCGGCGAATCCTTCCGGCTGACCCAGCCCGCCGCCATCGCCTTGGGCGAGCGGCGCTACGAGGTGTCCGGCCTGCGGCTGGTCAGCGGTAACGCCCAGCTCGCCGCCGACCTCGGCCTGAACGGGGAGCGGCTGTCGGGCGAGCTGCGGCTGGACCGCGTGCCGATGGCGCTGGCCCGGCTGGCGAACCCGACCCTCCGGCTGGACGGCATGTTGAACGCGCAGGCGACGCTCGGCGGCACCGTCCGCCGCCCGCAGGCCGACGCCACGCTGCGTGTCGCCAACCTGAAGGCGCAGCAGACCACCCAGGCCGGCGTGCCCGGCTTGAACGCCACCGTCAACGCCCGCTGGCGGGACGCCCGCCTGTCGGTGGACGGCGATGTCGCCACCGGCAACAACGCGGGAAGGGTGACCCTGACCGCCGCCGCACCGCTGGTCATGGACCCGGACACGCTGGCCTTCTCGGTGCCCGAGCGCGGGCGGCTGGAGGCGGCGCTGCGCGGCGCCATCGACGCCTCGCTCGCCAACGACCTGCTGGCGGCGACCGGCGACCGGGCGCGCGGCACGCTGCGGCTGGACGTCAGCGTCGACGGCACCGTGGCGGCCCCCCGGCTGGGCGGCACGGTGACGCTGGCCAACGGACGCTACGAGAACCGGGCGAGCGGCGCCATCATCAGCGACATCGACGCCCGCATCGTCGGCGACGGCGACGTCTTCACCATCCAGACCTTCCGCGGGCGGACCACCAACGGTGGCTCGATCAGCGCCCGCGGCGTGATCCGTCCCGCCGCCGCGGACCCGCAGCAGCAGCTCGACCTCGCCATCCAGGCCGACCGGGCGCGGCTGGTGCAGAACGATCTGGCGGCGGTCACCATCGGCACCAACCTGACCCTGACCGGCAGCTTTTTGAATCCGCGGCTGGCCGGTCCCGTGCGGATCGAGCGGGCGGAGATCCAGATCCCCAACCAGACCCCGCCCAACGTGGTCGACCTGAAGGTCGTCGAGGTCGGCAGGGGCCGCAAGGCGCAGCCGGTCAGCCTGAAGAACGGCCAAGCGGGCAACGGGCAGGCGGCGGCTCCGGAGCCGGCCTTCGCGATGATCCTCGACCTGACGGTCAGCGCGCAGAACCAGATCTTCGTCCGGGGACGCGGGTTGGAGGCCGAGTTCGCCGGGCAACTCGCCGTCACCGGCACCTCCAGCCAGCCGCTGGTCAGCGGGCGGCTGAACATGCTGAAGGGCGAATTGGACATCCTCGCCAAGACCTTCGTCTTCAAACGTGGCATCATCGAGTTCGACGGCGGCCCAACCATCGATCCACGTCTGGATTTCCTGGCGGAGGCCACCGCCAACGACGTGACCGCGCAGATCCTGGTCACCGGCACCGCCGGACAGCCGAAGCTGGAGCTGACCTCCCCACAGGGGTTGCCGCAGGACGAGGTGCTGTCCGCCGTGCTGTTTGGGAAATCGGTCGGCAGCCTGAGCGCCGTGGAGGCGGTCCAGCTTGCCCAGTCGGCGGCGACGCTGGCCGGATTCGGCGGTGGCGGCCCCGGCCTGATCGGCAACCTGCGCCGCGGCCTCGGCATCGACCGGCTGGAATTCACCGGCGGCGCCGACGGCAAGGGGGGCGCGGTGGAGGCCGGGCGCTACGTCAGCGACCGCGTCTATGTCGGGGTGGAGCAGGGCATCGGCGCGAACCAGAGCCGTGCCACGGTCGAGGTCGACATCACCAAGAACATCAAGGCCCAGGCGGACGTCGGCGCCGATTCCGACACCCGCGTCGGCGTCAAGTGGGAGTGGAATTACTGACCGCGCCCACACGGCCCCGCTTTGACGGTCGGCGGTGGCATGCTATGTTTGCCGTCAGGAGGTGACGCGCCTTCGTTTGCCTGAGTGGCGAGGCTGGTTTCCCAGCCCCGCCTTTCGGGTCATCAGCTTTCCGGGTTTTTTGTTGAAGCCGCATTCCAACTCGATCTTCAACCGGAACCAGAAGCGTCTGAAACACTTCAGGAAACGTCTCAAGCGCGTCACCTCCTTTCGGATTGCCGGACGGCAGGCATGCCGCCGACGCGTTACATCCATAGGAATGCACGCCTTGCGTCAACGGGAAAGTTGATTGTCCTTTCAGTGATGCAACCGCAGCTCTCCTGGTGCCGGTTTGACGCTGGTCATCGGCACAAGAGCCCCCATATCGAGCAAGGATGAAGGCCGGGTCGCCAAGGCTCCGGTCATCGGCGAAGGGGGAGCGGTGCGCGCTGCCAGAAGGATTCCCTACGTCAATCAGGGCATCGTCATGGCCTGCACGCTGGCCTTCGTGCTGGGCGTGCCGCCGGAAACCCTCGCCTTCGTCCCCGCCTACTTCTTCGGAACGGTGGAGACGGCCGGGCCGCTGCCGACCTGGGCGGTGTGGCGCGGGCTGTTCGGCCATGTCCTGATCCACAGCGACATCGTGCATCTGGTCAGCAACATGCTGGCGCTCTGGGCCTTCGGTGGTGCTGTCGAGCTGGCGATGGGCAGCCTGCGCTACCTGCTGTTCTTCCTGCTGTGCGCCGTGGCTGGGGCCGTGGTGGAGGGGGCCTTGGCCGTCGATCTCATGGCGCCCCTGGTCGGGGCGAGCGGGGCGATCTGCGGGGTGATGGGGGCCTTTCTGCTGCTGCACCCGCAGGCGACGCTCGGCGTGACGCCGGGGCCGCGCGTTCCCGCCTCCTTCGTGGTGGGCAGTTTCCTGGCGATCAATGTGGCGATGACGCTGATGCCGCCGGCTCCGGACTCCGCTATGGGCGACGTGGCCTGGGCGGCCCATCTCGGCGGGTTCGGCGCGGGGATGGCGCTGGTCGCCCTGTTCCGCCGTCCCGGCGTGGCGCTGTGGAGCGTCGCACGCCTCGGCACCGCGGCGAAGGCCGCCGTTTATCTGACCCTGGTCGTGGTTCTGCTGCGCACCTTGTGACCCTTGCCGCCGTGACCGTTGCCTTTGCGAGGCCGGGGCGGAATACTGCGCCCTCCCATTGACGGAGGCATGTGACTATGGCGGAAACCGGGTCCGCGCCGGTGCTCGGCGTCATCGGCGGCAGCGGCGTCTACGACATCGACGGGCTGGAGAACCAGCGTTGGGTGAAGGTGGAAACGCCCTTCGGCGACCCGTCGGACGAGCTGCTGACGGGCGAGCTGAACGGCCAGAAGCTGGTCTTCCTGCCGCGCCATGGCCGCGGCCACCGCATCCCGCCGTCCGAGCTGAACTTCCGCGCCAACATCCACGCGCTGAAGGCGCTGGGCGTGACCGAGATCCTGTCGGTTTCCGCCGTCGGCTCGCTGAAGGAACACTTGCCGCCGGGCACCTTCGTGGTGATCGACCAGTTCATCGACCGCACCTTCGCCCGCAACAAGAGCTTCTTCGGCACCGGTCTGGTGGCGCATGTGGCGCTGGGTCATCCGGTCTGCGGGCGGCTGGGCGACCTGATCGAGGAGGCGCTGGTGGAATTGAAGGTCCCGCACCAGCGCCGCGGCACTTACATGGTCATGGAAGGCCCGCAATTCTCGACCAAGGCCGAATCCGAGCTGTACCGGAGCTGGGGCTGCGACGTTATCGGCATGACCAACATGCCGGAGGCCAAGCTCGCCCGCGAGGCGGAGATGTGCTACGCGACCGTCGCCATGGTCACCGACTTCGACTGCTGGCATCCGGAGCATGACCACGTCACCGTGGACGCCGTCATCCGGGTGGTCGTCGCCAACGCCGACAAGGCCCGGTCGCTCGTCAAGACGCTCGCGCCGAAGCTCCAGGTGCGCGACGGGCTGTGCACCCAGGGTTGCCACACCGCGCTCGACCACGCGATCATGACCGCGCCGGACAAGCGCGACCCGGAGATGCTGAAGAATCTCGACATCATCCTCGCCCGCGCGCTGGGCTGAGGGCGCCAATGCAAAAAGCCGCGGGTCCCGGCGTGCGTCCGGGTCCCGCGGCTTTTTCTTTGGATCGGGCGGAAAGCCTCAGTGGCGGGTGCGCGCCGGGGTGACGTAGACGCCGTCCCAATCGACGCCGAACAGCGCGTCGTCGCCGGCCTCTTCCACCAGCTCGTCATAGTCGCTGATGTCGATCAGGCCGAAGATCGAGGCGGTGCCCGAGGCGTCCAGGTCGCAGGTGATGACGCGGCCCGCGAACTCGACGGAGGTGAAGAACACCTCCGGCAGTTCCATGCTGTCGAGGTCGGCGGACACCGCGCATTCGATCTCGTGGACGAGGCGGGAGGAGAGGGAGCTTCGCAGTTTCGCCGCCTGGGAGGCCCAGACGATCTTCTTGACCCGCGCAGCCGGACGGTTGTCGGGCTCGCCGATGCCCTCGTCGGGCTGGGCGGCCATGGCGATCATCCGGGAAACCAGGTTCGACGGGCTGGGCGCACGCATAGAGACCTCCGCTGAAGAACGAGCGCAGATTCACCCGGCTTCGGTTAACGGGGACTTAAATCCCGACGACACGGATGGCTTACCTCTTATGCGTAATGGCGTATGACCAATCATGCCGCCAGCGCCGCGTAAGCCGCCGCCAGCCGCGCCGCGGTGACGGCGTTGTGGCGGATCAGCGCCATGTTCGCGGTCAGGCTGCGCCCGCCGGTGATCCGCTCCAGCGCCGACAGCAGAAAAGGCGTGACGGATTTTCCCGTGATTCCATGATGTTCGGCATCCCTTAGCGCCCGCGCGATGGCCTGTTCCATGGCGGCACCGTCGAGCGCGTCGGCCTCCGGAATGGGGTTGGCAAGGACCACGCCACCCTCCAGCCCAAGCTCCCATTTGGTCCGCAGGATGGCCGCGACCTCGTGCACGTTGTCACAGCGATGAGATACGGGCAGACCAGAGTTGCGGCTGTAGAAGGCCGGAAACGCATCGGTGCCCAGCCCCAGGACGGGAACGCCGCGGGTTTCCAGCACCTCCAGCGTCTTCGGCAGGTCGAGAATCGATTTTGCACCCGCGCACACGACGCAGACGCTGGTGCGGGCCAGCTCGTCGAGATCCGCCGACACGTCGAAACTGGTTTCGGCGCCGCGGTGCACCCCGCCCAAGCCGCCGGTGGCGAAGACGGCGATCCCGGCCAGCCTTGCTGCGATCATCGTGGCGGCCACGGTGGTGGCACCCAGCGCTCCGGTCGCCAGAGCGACGGGCAGGTCGCGGCGGCTCAGCTTCATGACGCTGGTGCCGCCCCTGGCGAGCCGTTCGAGCGCGTCGCCGTCCAACCCGACGCGGATTCGCCCGTCCAGGACGGCGATGGTCGCGGGAACCGCCCCTTCGGCCCGCACCGCGTCCTCCAGCGCCGTCGCTGTTTCCAGATTCTTCGGGAAGGGCATGCCGTGGGAGATGACGGTGGACTCCAGCGCCACCACGGGGCGGCCCTCGGCCAGGGCGGCGGCGACCTCGGGCGTCGGGGACAGGCGGTCGTGCATGGTCGGAGGCTCCCTCGTTCTTCCGCATCCTGCGCTGTGGTTCGCGCCGGCGCAACCGGGGGAATCGGAATTTTGTCCTTTCGCGAGGACGGCCTATATTGCAGGGCATGCCTGCACAAAGCCCCTCCCGTCCCCCCGCCGAACGCTGGATGAAGGTCTGCCCCGAGGGACTCTATGTCGAGCCCGGCGGCTTCTACGTGGACCCGTTGCGCCCGGTGGAGCGCGCGGTCGTCACCCACGGCCATTCCGACCACGCCCGGCCCGGTCACGCCCATGTGCTCGCCACCGCCGGAACGCTCGCCATCATGCGGCAACGGCTGGGCGAGGGGGCGGGGGCGGCGACGCAGACGCTCGACTACGGCGAGGCGATCCGCATCGGCGACGTGACGGTGCGTCTGGTCCCCGCCGGCCATGTGCTGGGCAGCGCGCAGGTGGTGCTGGAGCACGCGGGAACGCGGGTGGTGGTGTCCGGCGACTACAAGCGGCGCTTCGACCGCACCTGCGCCCCGTTCGAGCCGGTGCCCTGCGACGTCTTCATCACCGAGGCGACCTTCGGCCTGCCGGTCTTCCGCCACCCGCCCGACCTGGGGGAGATCGACAAGCTGCTGCACTCGTTGTCGATCTTTCCGGAGCGCAGCCATGTCGTCGGGGCCTATGCACTGGGCAAATGCCAGCGGGTGATCTCCCTGCTGCGCGCCGCCGGTTATGATCGGCCGATTTATCTGCACGGCGCGCTGGAGCCGATCTGCAAACTCTACGAGGGCTTCGGCGTGCCTCTGGGCGAGCTTCGCCCGGCCACCGTCGCGGCCAAGGAGGAGTTGAAGGGCGCCCTGGTGCTGGCCCCGCCCGGCGCGGTGGCCGACCGCTGGGCGCGGCGGCTGACCGATCCGGTGGTGGCGATGGCCTCCGGCTGGATGCGGGTGCGGCAGCGGGCGCGCCAGCGCGGCGTCGAACTGCCGCTGGTCATCTCCGACCACGCCGATTGGGACGAGTTGACCCAGACGCTCGACGAGGTCGCGGCACCCGAGGTCTGGGTGACCCATGGCCGGGAGGAGGCGCTGGTCCACCACGCGACCCAGCGCGGCATCCGCGCCCGCGCCCTGGCCATGGTCGGCTTCGAGGAGGAGGAAGGGGCGTGAGGAACTTCTCCTCGCTGATCGACGGGCTGGTCTTCATGCCGGCGCGCAATGGCAAGATCCGCCTGCTGGCCGACTTCTTCGCCACCACGCCCGACCCCGACCGCGGCTGGGCGCTGGCGGCCCTGACGGAATCGCTGGTCTTCCACGAGGCCAAGCCGGCGGCCATCCGGCAACTGGTCGCCACCCGCGTCGACCCGGACCTGTTCGCCCTGTCCTACGACTATGTGGGCGATCTCGCCGAGACGGTTGCCCTGATCTGGCCGGAGCGCCCCGAGCGGGCAAACAGCCTGCCGCCTTCCATGACCGAGGTGGTGGAGACGCTGCGCGCGGCCAAGCGTGGGCAGGTGATGGGGCTGGTGGAGGGCTGGCTCGACACGCTGGACTCCTCGGGCCGCTTCGCGCTGCTGAAGCTCATCACCGGCAGCCTGCGGGTGGGCGTGTCGGCGCGGCTGGCCAAGACGGCGCTGGCGGAGTGGGGAAAGGTCGATCTCGGTGACCTTGAGGAATGCTGGCACGGACTGTCCCCGCCCTATGCGGACCTCTTTGCCTGGCTGGAAGGGAAGTCCGACCGTCCGGCGGCGGGGAAGGGTGCCGGCTTCCGCCCACTGATGCTTTCCCATCCCTTGGAAGAGGAGGACATGGCAGCCCTCGATCCGGCCGCCTACAGCGTGGAATGGAAATGGGACGGCATCCGCGTGCAGTTGGCGGCG
Organism: Azospirillum aestuarii; assembly: GCF_016632405.1. Taxonomy (NCBI): domain Bacteria; kingdom Pseudomonadati; phylum Pseudomonadota; class Alphaproteobacteria; order Rhodospirillales; family Azospirillaceae; genus Azospirillum; species Azospirillum aestuarii. The sequence goes on along the minus strand of NZ_JAEPIV010000005.1, from coordinate 35,412 downwards.
CGTGGCGGCGAGCGGCGCATCTACAGCCGCACCGGCGACGATGTGTCCGGCGCCTTTCCGGACATCGCGGACCACATGACCTTCGACGCCGTTCTCGACGGCGAGTTGCTGGTCGCCCGCGACGAGGGGCAGATCGCGCCCTTCAACGACCTCCAGCAGCGGCTGAACCGCAAGACGGTCACCGCGGCGATGCTCAAGGAGTTTCCCGCCTGGGTGCGGCTCTACGACATCCTGTTCGACGGCGAGGAAGATCTGCGCGGCCTGCCCCTCACCGAGCGCCGCGCCCGGCTGGAGCGATGGCACGACGCGGTGCGGCCCCGGCGGATGGACCTGTCGCCCCTGGTGCCGTTCGAGGGCTGGGAGGCGCTGAAAGGGCTGCGGGAGGGCAGCCGGGAGAACAGCATCGAAGGGCTGATGCTGAAGCGCAAGGACAGCGTCTACGTCGCCGGGCGTCCCAAGGGTCCCTGGTTCAAGTGGAAACGCGGGGCGCTGACGCTCGACACCGTGCTGATGTACGCCCAGCGCGGACACGGCAAGCGGTCCAGCTATTACTCGGATTTCACCTTCGGCATCTGGCGCGGCGAGGAGCTGGTGCCGGTCGGCAAGGCCTATTTCGGCTTCACCGACGCGGAACTGGTGGAACTCGATCGTTGGGTGCGCAACCGCACCACCCGCCGCTACGGCCCGGTGCGGGAGGTCGAGCCGGGGTTGGTGCTGGAGGTCGCCTTCGACAGCGTGCACCCGTCGAACCGGCACAAGAGCGGGCTGGCGATGCGCTTCCCGCGCGTCCACCGCATCCGCTGGGACAAGCCGGCGGCGGAGGCCGACCGGCTGGAGACGCTTCAGGCGATGGTCGTGGGGTGACCCGCTCCGACGGAGCGCTTCTTCCATTTTGAACCGGGTCGGCGTTGACGCCGGCGGGATGGTGCTTAGTCTTCTGCAACCGTTCGCTGCGGTCGAGCGGGGTGGAAGATATCAAGCCGGAGACCCGACCATGCCGTTCGCCGCCGCTCCCGAGTTCAAGAAACACAAGGCGAAGTGCGAGGCCGAGGCGAAGAAGATCCCCAATTCGGGCGATGCCTTGGCCGTGGTGAAGAAGTCCGGCGACGTGGAGAAGGCCGCTGCGGCCTGGGACAAGGCCTACAAGGCCGTGGACGCCAAGGCGCTGCGCGAGGCGCTGGCCGACCTGCTCCAGGCGACCAAGATCTTCCGGGCGAAGCTCAGCGCGGTCATCGTGAAGGCGCAGAAGGCGAAGAACGAGGGCGCCGTCGAAGTGGCGGCCGACATGCTGGGCGGCACCATGAACGTCGAGCAGATGGCCCAGCTGGAAAGCCTGTCCGCCCTGAAGAAGCTGGAGAAGGCGGGCAGCGCCAAGGAGATGCCCGCCACCACCTTCTTCGCCGACTGGACCGCCGCCAAGAAGATGTTCGAGGCGCTGACCGGCAAGAAGAAGCCCGCCGAAGGCTTCCTGCTCGCCTTCCGGGCGTCGAGCGGGCTGGAAAAGGCGACGAAGGCGCTGGACGCCGCCACGCGGGCCAACGACGTGGACGCTCTGCAAAAGGCGATCAAGGGGTTCGAGAAGACCGGCGGCGAGTATTTCTCGACCGTGAAGAAGAAGGCCAAAGTCTCTGTCGCCGCCGACGACACCGACATCCCGGACGAGTCGGCGGAGGCCTTCAACTACGATCAGGCGCTGGCGATCCTGCTCAAGAACCTGAACGTCATCCGCAAGGAAGCCGGCGACATCCTGGCCGACGCCAAGAAGTGATGATTTTAATCACAGAGACACGGAGGCACAGAGTCAACATCTCTCTGTGTCTCTGAGACTCTGTGGTGACCGTTTTCCAATCTATCGGCTCAGCCGCATGTCGATGTGGTCGATGCCGACATCGTCGTAAATGTCGCTGACGCGCCGGAAGCCGAAGCCGCCGTAGAAGCTCTCCAAGTAAAGCTGCGCGCTGATCTGCACGTCGGACTCCGGCCAGTCCTTGGCCAGCCGTTCCAGGCATTCGGCGACCAGCCGACGTCCCAGCGCCTTGCCGCGCCATGCCGGAGCGACCGCCAACCGCCCGAAGGAGGTGGCGCCGGTTTCCGGATCGGGGCCGAAGACGCGGGCATAGCCGACCGGTGTCGGCGCGCCGTCGTCGTAAAGAGCCAGATGCTGCGCGGCCGGGTCGCGCCCGTCCAAATCGGGAAAAGGCGATGCCTGCTCCACCACCAGAACGCTCTGGCGGAGGTGGAGCATGTCATGAAAGGTGCCGGCGGACAGATCGGCGAAGCGGTACCAACGGGAGTGCATGTCAGCCCTTAAAAGGAAGGTTCGGCCGGAGCCAGATGCTCCACCGTGAAGCCGAAACGGCTGTGAAGACGCTCGCCGACGCGAAGCCGGTGGCAGAGATGCGGCGACGCCTCGAAGCAGAGCAGGCAGGCCGGGCGTTCCCGCGCCAGGGCGGCGGCGCGACTCAGGTCGTGCTCGGCTTCCGGAGTCTGCATCTTCGCTTCAACGATCGACCAGAACCGGTCCATGTCGCCCTGGTGGGCGGCGACGCGGCCCTCCTTCGGCGTGCCCAGCCCCTTCAGATGGACGTAGCCGATCCCGGCCTCCTCCAACCCCGCGGACAGCGGCCTCTTGGAGAATCCGGCGCGGCGGGACAAGGGCAACTCGCGCACGTCCAGCAGCACTCCGACGCCCCGCGCCTTCAGCGCGCGCAGAACGGAGTCGAAAGAGGCGCCTTCGTAACCAATGGTGTAGAGCGGCGGGGGCGCGCTCATGACGGGGAGGGCAGGGCGTTGCGGATCATGTACTCCCCGATGTCCTTCGGCTTCACCTTGACGTCGGTGAGCGGCTCGTCAGCGGACATGGCCTTGGCGACCAGAAGGCTGTTCTGCACGTTGGTCAAGGTGATGCGAAAGACGCCCGAGGCACCCTTGAGCTTCGGGTAATAAGTCGGATCGATGACCTTTTCCTTGCGCAACAGGCGCTCGACCACCGCCGCTTCCTCAAGGTCCGGCACCTCCTGGCTGTGGATCAGGCGCCAGTCGCGCTCGCCCGCCCAGCCGGCATCGATGACGGCCTTGGTCTCGTCCATGTCGGCGGCCACACCCAGTTTGAAGATGTGCTTCCCCTGTCCGACGTCGGACGCCCATTTCGTCAGCGCGGCGCTGCGCGCCACATAAACCACGGCCATTCTCGCGTTTCCTTACCGGTCAGGCGGCCATGCTGCCGCGAAGTGGCCGATGAGGCAACCGCCGGAAGAGGGGGGCGTGTCAGGGGAAGGAGGATTGCCGGGACAGCGGGGTGATGAGGATGCGGCTGACGACGTCCTTGCCGAACAGCTTGACGCTCTCCTCGTCGATCTTGCGCCGCAGGGCGGGCATGTTGGCGATGTTGCCGCGCACGATCCATCCCTCTTCGATTCCCAGATAGACCGCGCGCAGCGTGGCGTCGTGCAGACGCGGGATGGCGACCTGGACTTCACCGAGCCGGGTGGCGTTGGCCACCTCCAGCATCACCTCGATCTGGGTGTAGCGCTCCACCTGCCCGCGGGTGACGATGGGGACCATCACCGGCTTGATGCGGACGGAGGGCGGCAGGGCCGCTGGCCCTTCCGCCGCTTGGGCCACCGTGCCCGAACCGGCAAGGGTGGCGGCGATCAGAAGGGTACCGAGGACGAATGCGACCCTGCGCATGGACGGGCACCGGAAAAATCGATTGGATGGCCCCGATAGTAGGGGGTCACCCTTCGATCTTCAATGGCGCCCTCTGTAACAAGAGATTCGGCTTATGACATGGCGTGCCGTCGTCAGGCCGCCTTCTGCCCGCTGGCCTGGATCGCTTTTTTGTTCACGTCGTTGATTGCCAGGATGTTCAGCTTCTTGTCGGTTTCCTTCTCTTCGTTCAGAGTCTGCTCCAACAGTTCCGCCACCTTGGTGAGGCCGCAGGCGGTGGCGTAGGCGTGGACGGTGCCGTAGCTGGCGATTTCGTAATGCTCCACCTTCTGGGCGGCGGCGATCAGGGCGGCGTCCTGCACTTCCGGGGCGAGGCCCATTTCCATGATCTCGCGGGCCTCGCTGATCAGCCCCTCCATCGCGTCGCAATGCTTGCCGCGGGTGCGGGTGTCCAACTCCTCGAAGACTTGCTCAAGCCGTTCGATCTGGCCGCGGGTTTCCTCCAGGTGGGACTCGAAGGCCGCGCGGAGCTTCTCGGAATGCGCCGCCTTGGCCAGCTTCGGCAACGCCTTGGTGAGCTGCTTCTCGGCGTGGTAGATGTCGCGGAGTTCTTCGATCAGCAGATCCTGCATGGTCTTGGCAGCCATGGTGCCGGTACTCCCTTGCTGTGTGCGTCGTCCGCCAACAACAGGACGTGGCAGACGGGGTTCCGGGACGGTTGCGCTGTGCTAAGGTGGTAACGGGACCGGTGAAGGCCGGCGATGGAGAAAATGCGATGGTGGGCAATCGGGCGCCTGGAAAAGGCCAGGCCGCTGGAAACGGCACGGGAAGCGGTTTCGGCGAGGTGCTGTTCGAGTTCCAGCGGGTCGGCAGCTATCTGAAGGTGATGGCCATCGATCCCGTCACCGCGACGGAGGTGTCGGTCGTCGGACCGGCCACCGGCAGCCTGGAACTGCTGAAACGGACCGCGATCAGCAAGCTCCAGTTCGTCATGAAGCGCGACGCGGCCAAACGCTGATCGGATTCTGCGAACACAGACGCCAAGAAGCGCGCCCTCCCGGCGGGGCGGGGGGCGCGGCTAGTCTTGGCTTCTGCTGATGGTGAGCACTGACATCCCGGTGCCGGACCTGCGGAACCGGTCCGGGGGTGAACTGCTCAATTCCGACTCTAGACCTATGCCGCGCCGTGGGCACTGGTGCATCGGATGTAACGCCTGTAGAAACCGTTCCACGAACGAACGGACCGCCGTGCTTTCCGGACATTGTTTTCCAAGTGCGGCGGTCCTGACCGAATGCGGAGGGAGACGAGCGCATGCGTTGCGTGACGGTCTTGCGGAGAATGCCCGTGCTGTTGAGAGAGACCCTGAAACCGGCGGCCACGCTGCTGGTGCTGGCCGTGGCGCTGCAAAGCCCGGCGGCGCGGTCGGAAACCACCATCATCTGCACGAAGCCCGGCGTTCCGCTCTGCATGGGCGACACCACCACCTTTGTCAGCGCGGACAAGATGGCCGCCTGTCAGTTCGAGGTGAAGGAGTATGTGGACAAGACCATGGATTACCTGCGCTGCCTGAACGAGGAGAACACCAGCACAGGGCAGGAACTGACCCGCAATGTGGAACGATTCAACTGCCGACTGTCTGGCCGCAACTGTGGGTGATGGGCGGCGGGGGCGGGTTCGGCAAATCCCGTCCGCGTCACGGTCCGACTGATTCAGGGCCGATATAAGGCATGAGGGCGAAACGACACAGGGCCGGCTTCCCTCGCGGGAGGCCGGCCCTGTTCATTCAGGACGGTGCTGGCTCTCAGCCGGCCTTGCGGCGGGTCTGGCGGCCGGAGCTGCGGCCGAGGCCGATCCGCTTCGCGAACTCGGAACGCTGCGCAGCGTAGTTCGGCGCGACCATCGGGTAATCGGGCGGCAGGCTCCAGCGCGCCCGGTACTCGTCCGGCGACATATTGTAGGTGGAGCGCAGATGGCGCTTCAGCATCTTCAGCTTTTTGCCATCCTCCAGGCACACGATGTATTCGGGCGTCACCGACTTGCGGATCGGCACGGCGGGCTTCAAAGGCTCCGACGGAATTTCTCGGGGCTGCGTGTTCAGCCCGGTCAGCGACGAGTAGACCGTGTTGATCACCTCGGGAATCTGCTGCGCCGGCAAAACGTTCTTGCTGACATATGCGGAGACGATGTCCGCGGTCATCCGCAGAAGCTCGTTATCGGGCACATCGGCGCGAAGCTGGTCACTCATTGCCATTAGTCCTGATTTTTCATTTTGTCCCTAGCAACCAAGTTGCACAGCGTGATTTGGGTGTCAATATAATTTCGAGAGGAGCGAATTAAGTTATTTGAAAACTGCATGAAGTTACAAGGCGCGGCAAATCAGATGTCGCAGGAAATGGCCGGGCTGCGGCTGCACTGCCCCACGTTTAGGCATCGTCTAGTGCGGGGAAGCTAGGCAAGACCATGGGAATCGGGCACCGCAACTGACCGATTCGTGGTGCGAGACCGAATCGGTCGATCTGCTTACTGGCCGTTAACGTCAACGGGGGCGGGAAATAGAGAAACATTTGTTCTCGGCATGCATCGCGGATCGGCTCCCCTTCGCCGCGCCCACACCCGCCATCCGCTCTTTTGCGGTTCTGTGCCCAACGCAAAGCCCCTGTGCGTTGTGTCCTTCTGGCAGTTGGGAGCGATATCTGGTAGCTTGCGCGCCGTGCCGCCGTCCTCGCCGGGTGTTTCCCCCGGGGCGGCGCCATTTGTATTCGTGCATGGAGTTTTTCTTTCATGACCACCATCGCGATCGCGTCCGATCACGCGGGCTACGAGATGAAGGCCCAGATCGCCTCCTGGCTGGCCGGCAACGGCTACGAGGTGCTGGATCTCGGCTGCAACGGTCCGGAATCGGTGGACTATCCGGATTTCGCCACGGCGCTGGCCGGTGCCATCAACGACAAGCGCGCGGCGCGCGGCGTCTTGATCTGCGGCAGCGGCATCGGTATCAGCATCGCGGCGAACCGCCATCCGGGCGTCCGTGCGGCCCTGGTGCATGACGTGACGACCGCCCGCCTCGCGCGCCAGCACAACGACGCGAACGTGGTGGCGCTCGGCGCGCGCATCATCGGCGCGGAGATCGCGAAGGACTGCGTGGACGCCTTCCTGACGACCGATTTCGAAGGCGGTGAGCGGCACAGCCGGCGAATCGCCAAGATGGGATGAGACGGCCCTTCATCCGGCCCGTGACTGCTTTCTGAACCAAGGACCTGCCCTGCCATGACCGTGACCAACGCCGACCCCCGCGCCGAGATCGGCCGCTTCTTCGCCGCCTCGCTCGCCGAGACCGATCCCGAACTGGCCCGCGCGGTGCGCGACGAGCTGGTCCGCCAGCAGGAGCAGATCGAGCTGATCGCGTCCGAAAACATCGTCTCCCAGGCGGTGCTGGAGGCCCAGGGCTCGGTCATGACCAACAAGTACGCCGAAGGCTATCCGGGCCGGCGCTACTATGGCGGTTGCGAGTATGTGGATGTCGCCGAGACGCTGGCGATCGAGCGCGCCTGCAAGCTGTTCGGCTGCGGTTTCGCCAACGTCCAGCCGAACTCCGGGTCGCAGGCCAACCAGGCGGTCAATCTCGCCCTGCTCCAGCCGGGCGACACCATCCTCGGCATGTCACTGGCGGCCGGCGGCCACCTGACCCACGGCGCCGCCCCGAACCTGTCGGGCAAGTGGTTCAAGGCCGTGCAGTACGGCGTGCGCCGCGACGACCACCTGATCGACTTCGACGAGGTCGAGCGTCTGGCCCGCGAGCACAAGCCGAAGCTGATCATCGCCGGCGGTTCGGCCTACCCGCGCGTCCTCGACTATCAGCGCTTCCGCGCCATCGCGGACGAGGTCGGCGCCTACTTCATGGTGGACATCGCCCACTATGCCGGCCTGATCGCCGGCGGCGTCTACCCGAACCCGTTCCCCTACGCCGACGTGGTCACCACCACCACCCACAAGACGCTGCGCGGCCCGCGCGGCGGCATGGTGCTGACCAACAACGAGGAGATCGCCAAGAAGATCAACTCGGCGGTCTTCCCCGGCCTGCAGGGCGGCCCGCTGATGCACGTCATCGCCGCCAAGGCGGTGTCCTTCGCCGAGGCGCTGCGTCCGGAGTTCAAGGCCTACGCCAAGAGCGTCCTGGACAACGCCCGCGCCCTGTCGAAGGTGCTGATCGAGGGCGGCTTGGACATCGTGTCCGGCGGCACCGACAGCCACATCGTGCTGGTGGACCTGCGCCCGAAGAACCTGACCGGCAAGGCCGCCGAGGCGAGCCTGGAGCACGCCGGCATGACCTGCAACAAGAACGGCGTGCCGTTCGACCCGCAGAAGCCGATGATCACCTCCGGCGTCCGTCTGGGCAGCCCGGCGGCCACCACCCGCGGCTTCGGCGTGGCCGAGTTCGAGCAGGTCGGCCGCCTGATCGTCGAGACGCTGGACGGTCTGGCCGCCAGCAACTCCGGCGACAACGCGGCGGTCGAGGCGAAAGTGCGGGAGGAGGTGCGCGAGCTGTGCCGCCGCTTCCCCATCTACCCGACCCTGTAATCATCAAGACCGACTAAGGGGAAAGGCCGGACATGCGCTGCCCGTTCTGCGGACACGAGGACACCCAGGTCAAGGACTCGCGACCGACCGAGGACAACTCGGCGATCCGCAGGCGGCGGTTCTGCCCCAGTTGCAGCGCGCGCTTCACCACTTTCGAGCGCGTTCAGCTCCGTGAGCTGACCGTGGTGAAGAGCACCGGCCAGCGGGAGCCTTTCGACCGCGAAAAGCTCCTGCGCTCCATGCGCATCGCCCTGCGCAAGCGCCCGATCGACGCCGACCGCATCGACCGGGTGGTGAACAGCCTGGTGCGCCAGCTCGAATCCTCCGGCGAGAGCGAGATCCCGTCGAAGCAGATCGGCGAGATGATCATGGTGGCGCTCCAGACGCTCGATCAGGTCGCCTACATCCGCTACGCCTCGGTCTACAAGGACTTCCGCGAGGCGTCGGACTTCAACGAGTTCGTCGAGCAACTCGCTCCCGAAGCCCAGAACGGGTGAGCATCCGGCGCTTCTTCATCTCCCTCTCTCCTCTGGGGTGAGGATCGGGGTGAGGGGGATGCGCTTTTGCCGGACGTTCCGATATTGCCGGACCCCCTCACCCTAACCTCTCCCCAGAGGGGAGAGGGGATGTGACCATGGGGAGGAGGCGCGTCCATGGCGAACCAGCCCACCCATCCCGACGACCTCCGCCACATGCGGGCCGCCCTGGCTCTGGCGGCGCGCGGGCTCGGCAACACATGGCCGAACCCGGCGGTGGGCTGCGTCATCGTGCGCGACGGTGTGGTGGTCGGGCGCGGCTGGACCCAGCCGGGCGGTCGGCCCCACGCCGAGACGGAGGCCCTGGCCCGCGCCGGTGGTGATGCGCGCGGTGCTACCGCCTATGTGACGCTGGAGCCCTGCAATCATTACGGGAAAACGCCGCCCTGCGCTCTGGCTTTGATCGAAGCCGGGGTGGCGCGGGTGGTGGTGGCCTGCGGCGACCCTGACCCTCGGGTGGCCGGCGGCGGGTTGGAGCGCCTGCGCGCCGCGGGGATCGCCGTCGACACCGGAGTCTGCGAGGACGAGGCCTGGACGCTCAACGAGGGCTTCTTCCGGCGCATCCAGGACAACCGCCCGCTCTACACGCTGAAGGCCGCCACGACGCTGGACGGGCGCATCGCCACCCACACCGGCCAGTCGCAATGGATCACCGGGCCGACGGCGCGGGCCTGGGGACATCGGCTGCGTGCCACCCACGACGCGATCATGGTCGGCATCCGCACCGCTCTGGCCGACGACCCGGAACTCACCTGCCGCCTGCCGGGGCTGGTCCATCGTTCGCCCGTGCGCGTCGTGGTGGACAGCCGGCTGCGCCTGCCGCTGACCGGGAAGCTGGTTGCCGGGGCGAAGGCCGTGCCAACCTGGGTCGTCACGCGGGAGGATGCGGACCCCGCCCGTCTGGCCGTCTTCCAGGATTGCGGAGTCGAGGTAATCCGCGTGCCCGCCGACGCCGCAGGCCTGCCGGATCTGGTCGAGGCGGGCGCCGCGCTGGCCAACCGCGGCCTGACCCGCGTGCTGGTGGAGGGCGGGGCCACGCTGGCGGCCTCGTTGCTGCGCGCCAATCTGGTGGACCGGCTGGAATGGTTCCGCGCCGCCTCCGTCATGGGCGGCGACGGGCTGCCGGCGGTCCACGCCTTCGGGGTGGATGGTTTGGAGCGTATGGCGCTGTTCCGTCGGACCGACCTGCGGCAGGCTGGGGAAGACCTCGTGGAAAGCTACGTCCGCCGCGGTTGAGCGGTGCGCGATTCCGCGCCGTCCGGCACCGTGCCCGGCGCAACAGTCCGTTGCGTGCCGCGCCGTGCGGATGAATCTTTCACACGATTGAAAACCTGCTAAATTGCCGGCCCATGTTCACCGGAATCATCACCGATGTTGGGCGCGTTCGGGCCGTGGAACGGCAGGGCGACACCCGGTTCACCGTCGAGACCGTCTTCGCTATGGAGACGGTTCCCATCGGCGCGTCCATCGCCAACAACGGCGTCTGTCTGACCGTGGTCGAGAAGGGGCCGGGCTGGTTCGCCGTCCAGGCGTCCGCCGAGACCCTGTCGAAGACGACGCTGGGAGGCTGGAGCGAGGGCACACGCATCAATCTGGAGCGCGCGCTCAAGGTCGGCGATGAGCTGGGCGGGCACATCGTGTCCGGCCATGTCGACGGCGTCGCCACCGTCGTCGAGGTCCGCGCCGACGGCGAGTCGAAGCGCTTCACCTTCGAGGCGCCGGCCGCCCTGGCGAAATACATCGCCCCGAAGGGGTCGGTGGCGCTGGACGGCGTGTCGCTGACGGTGAACGAGGTCGATGGTGCGCGCTTCGGTGTGAACATCATCCCGCACACCCAGGATGCGACCACCTTCGGCGCGCTGAAGGCCGGGGACCGGGTGAACCTGGAAATCGATATGCTCGCGCGGTATGTGGCGCGGCTGGCAGGGCAGGAATGACGTCCGAGTTTCACGAGTATCTGTCGCGCCCCGAGGAGATCCTCGAGGAGGCGCGCCAGGGCAAGATGTTCATCCTCGTCGATGACGAGGACCGCGAGAACGAGGGCGATCTGGTCATCCCGGCCCAGTGCGCGACTCCCGAGGCCGTGAACTTCATGGCCAAGTACGGGCGCGGCCTGATCTGCCTCGCCATGGACCAGAACCACATCGAGCGGCTGCGCCTGCCGCTGATGGCGCAGCAGAACGGCACCCGCCACCAGACCGCCTTCACCGTCTCCATCGAGGCGCGCGAGGGTGTGACCACCGGCATCTCCGCCGCCGACCGGGCCCGCACCATCCAGGTCGCCATCGATCCGACGGCCGGGCCGGACGCCATCGTGACGCCGGGCCACGTCTTCCCGCTGCTCGCCCGCGATGGCGGCGTGCTGGTCCGCGCCGGCCACACGGAAGCCTCGGTGGACATCGCCCGCATGGCCGGGATGACCGCGGCGGGCGTGATCTGCGAGATCATGAACGACGACGGCACCATGGCCCGCCTGCCGGATCTGGTGAAGTTCGCGCAGTTCCACGGGCTGAAGGTGGGCACCATCGCCGACCTGATCGCCTACCGCCGCCGCACCGAGACGATCGTCGAGCAGAAGCTGGCGGCGACGCTGGACAGCCGCTTCGGCGGGCGTTTCCAGATGTACGTCTACGTGAACAAGGTGGCCTACGCGGAGCACATCGCGCTGGTGCGCGGCGACATCTCCGGCGACGAGCCGGTGCTGGTGCGCATGCACGCCCTCTCGGTGCTGGACGACGTGCTGGGCGACAGGAGCGCCTCGCGCGACGGCGAGCTACAGGCCTCCATGGAGATGATCGCGCGGGAAGGCCGCGGCGTCATCGTCCTGCTGCGCGAGCCGATGGCGAACAGCCTCACGGAATCGGTTAAAGCGCGGCTGGAAGGCCACGAGAACCCGACTCCCGCCCTGCGGGATTATGGCGTGGGCGCGCAGATCCTGCTGGACCTGGGCGTGCGCGACATGGTTCTGCTGTCGAACCGCAAGAAGTCCATCATCGGGCTGGAGGGGTACGGCCTGACCGTGCTCGGCCACCGTCCGATTCCCCTGCAAGACCAGTAACCGCCAGCCGAGCGACCAGAGATGACCGAAAAGCCCCATCTGATGATCGTGGAAGCCCGCTTCTACGAGGACATCGCCGACGAGCTGGTGAAAGGCGCCATTGCCGAGATCGAGAAGGAGGGCGCCACCTACCAGCGCGTCTCGGTCCCGGGGTGCCTGGAGATTCCGGCGGCGATCCTGTACGCCCTGCGTTCCATGGACTTCTTCACGGCGCGCCGGCGCTTCGACGGCTATGTCGGGCTGGGCTGCGTGATCCGCGGCGAGACCACCCATTACGACATCGTCTGCAACGAGAGCGCCCGCGGTCTTCAGGACCTCGCGCTGCGCTACGCGCTGGCCATCGGCAACGGCGTGCTGACGGTGGAGAACCGCGAGCAGGCCTGGGCGCGGGCCTCCGTGACGGCCAAGAACAAGGGCGGTTTCGCGGCGCGCGCCTGCCTTGACATGATCGAACTCAAGCGCCAATTCCGCCTCTATCCGCGGTGACCCCGCGGTGCAATTCCTGACTGTAAGAGCATCATGAGCAACGACGACGCGGCTGGCCGCGCGAAACAGAAGCGCAGCTCCCGGAACCGGACGGGTGGCGGATCGGCCAAGGCTCGGCGCAAGGCCGCGCGCCTTGCCGCCGTTCAGGCCCTGTACCAGATCGACCTGAACCAGATCGAACCGACCGGCATCGCCGTGGAATCCGTGATCGGGGAATTCATCAACCACCGGCTGGGCGAGGAGATCGATGGGGCGAAGTTCGTCTCCGCCGACCCGCAGCTGTTCGCCGACATCGTCCGCGGCGCCGCGCACCGCCGGGCGGAGGTTGACGGCATGCTGACCTCCGCGCTGGAGCCGCGCTACGCGCTGGACCGCCTGGAATTGCTGATGCGCGCCATCCTGCGGGCCGGTGCCTATGAGCTGTTCGTCCACAACGACACGCACCCGCGCATCCTCATCAGCGAATATGTGGATGTGGCGCACGCCTTCTTCGCGGCGCGCGAGCCGGGCATGGTGAACGGCGTGCTCGACCATGTGGCCCGTGCGCTGCGGCCGGACGAACTGGCCCAGCCGGACCCCAGCCGTGACTCATCCAGCGACCGGTAGGAGTTCATCCGGCAAGCCGCTCGGCGAGTTCGGGCGGATCGACCGTTATTTCAGACCGCTGGCGTCCGGTTTTCCGGGCGCCCGCGGGCTTGCCGACGACGCCGCCGTGTTCGGCGTTCCGCCGGACCAGGAACTGGTCGTCACCACGGACGCCATGGTCGCCGGCGTCCATTTCTTTCCCGACGACGCGCCCGGCGACATCGCCGCGAAGCTGCTGCGCACAAATCTGTCGGACCTCGCCGCCATGGGGGCGGCTCCCTACGCCTACACGCTGGTCACCGCCCTGCCGAAGACGGTGGGCGAGGATTGGCTGGCCGGCTTCGCCGCCGGTCTGGGCGAGGACCAGGCCCGTTTCGGCATTGCCCTGGCGGGTGGCGACTCGGTCTCGACCGCCGGCCCCATCACCCTGTCGGTGACCGCCTTCGGGCTGGTGCCGAAGGGCGGGGCGGTGCCGCGCTGGGGCGGGCGGCCCGGCGATCGCGTCTACGTCACCGGCACCATCGGCGACGCGGCGCTCGGCCTGCGGATCGCCTACGGAACGCTGGAGGTGGCCGACGACTCGGCGCGCGCCGAGCTGCTGGGGCGTCTGCGGCGGCCCGATCCGCGGACCACGCTGGGGCCGCGTCTGGTCGGGCTGGCGACCGGTTGCCTGGACGTCTCCGACGGTCTGGTCGCCGATTTGGGCCATCTGTGCGAGGAATCGGGCTGCGCCGCGCTTCTGGAGTCGGGCCGCGTGCCCCTGTCGGGTGCCGCAAGGTCGGTGATCGGCGACGATCCCGTACGCTTCGCCATGGCTCTGACCGGCGGCGACGACTACGAGTTGCTCTTCACCGCCGCGGAGGACGCCGCGCCGGCGCTCGCCGCCCTGTCGGCGGAGACCGGCGTCCCGGTGACGGCCATCGGGCATCTCGTGGAGGGGGCGGCGGGAGACGTCACGGTGACCGATCCGCAAGGGCGGGTTCTCGACCTGCCGACTCGCGGCTGGGACCATTTCTGAGAGCATCCTGGTCGCGCGACTCCGCTTAACGCAATCGAAAGCAGGGCGGCGCTAGGCTCGATCCGTACCGTTTCCGGGAAAGGATGGGCGTGATCAAGGCCGTCATATTGCTGGTTTTGGGCCTGCTGCTGCTGGGTGGCGCGGGCTTCGGCGGCTGGATGATCTACAACAAGTATTTCGTCGAGCATGAGGAGTCGGCCCCCAAGAAGGAGGAGCCGCCGCCCAAGCCGCCCACCGGCTTCGTTCGCATGGCTCCCTTCGTGGTTCCGGCCATCGGCACGCAGAAGGTCGAGCAGTTCGTGACCGTGGTCGTCACGCTGGAGGTCGTTCTCGACAAGGTTCCCTATGTCCAAGCCCGCCAGCCACTCGTCTACGACCGCTGCCTGTCGGCCCTCTACGCAGCCGTGGACGACCGGTCGGTGATGACGGGAAACTTGGTCAATATCATTGCCGTAAAAGAAAAACTCTCCGCCGCCGCCGCGAAAGTCGTGGGGGAGGGCGTGGTGCAAAATGTTCTTGTTCAGGTGGTTACACAGCGCAATTTGTAACCGTTCTGAAAAAAGCCCATCCGAAAGTCAGGAGCGCCTCGGCCAAATCGCCGCGCCTACTCGCGCGTGGCGGCTGTTGCATTGTGCCAATCTCTTCGGCATCCTTTTCCAGAACAATTCGCCCGTCATCCACCTTCGTTTGCACGGGTCGTTTTCACGACAAGGCGGTAATCGGGCCCGAAACCATAAGAATTTGGGGGAACCGATGGCAGCAGCGTTCGTCATCATCATCGCCAGCGGCCTGTTGGCCCTGGCGTATGGGTATTACGCGGGCAAGCAAGTCATGGCGGCCTCCGCCGGTTCCGACCGCATGCAGGAGATCGCTGCGGCCGTGCAGGAGGGCGCCCGAGCCTATCTGAATCGCCAGTACACCACCATCGCCATCGCCGGCGTGGTGCTTCTTATCATCCTCGGCGCGTTCCTCGGCCTGCATGTGGCCATCGGCTTCCTGATCGGTTCGGTCCTGTCGGGGGCCGCCGGCTATATCGGGATGAACGTGTCGGTGCGGGCCAACGTGCGCACGGCCCAGGCAGCGACCCAGGGCTTGGCTCCGGCGCTGGACATCGCCTTCAAGGCGGGGGCGATCACCGGCATGCTGGTGGTCGGTCTGGGGCTGCTGGGGGTGGGTGTCTATTACGGCATCCTGACGATGATCTACCGCGTGACCGACCCGACCGAGGTCCGCGCCGTGCTGGAGGCCCTGGTCGCCCTCAGCTTCGGCGCCTCGCTGATCTCCATCTTCGCGCGGCTGGGCGGCGGCATCTTCACCAAGGGGGCCGACGTCGGCGCCGATCTGGTGGGCAAGGTCGAGGCCGGCATTCCGGAGGACGATCCCCGCAACCCCGCGGTAATCGCGGACAATGTCGGCGACAACGTCGGTGACTGCGCCGGTATGGCCGCCGACCTCTTCGAAACCTACGCCGTCACCATCGTCGCCACCATGCTGCTGGCGGCGATTTTCTTTTCGGGCGAGGTGATCCGCCTGCTGCTCGTCTACCCGCTGGTCATCGGCGCCGTCTGCATCGCCGCCTCCGTCGCCGGCACCTTCTTCGTGAAGCTGGGCAGCAACAACAACATCATGGCCGCCCTCTACAAGGGCTTGGCGGCGACCGCGGGCATCTCGCTGGTGCTGATCCTGATCGTGACCGCGATCATGTTCGGCTTCACCCGGCCGATCGCGCTGAACGGCGGCGGCTACGTCACCGGCGGCAACCTGTTCGTCTCTTCCCTGGTCGGGCTGGGCGTGACCGGCCTGCTGGTATGGATCACCGAATATTACACGTCCACCGCCTTCCGACCGGTGCGCAGCATCGCCCGCGCATCGGAGACGGGGCATGGCACCAACGTCATCCAGGGTCTGGCCGTCTCGATGGAGGCGACGGCACTTCCGGTCCTGGTCATCTGCGTCGGCATCATCATCGCCTACGGGCAGGCCGGCGTGTTTGGAATCGGCATCGCCGCAACCACGATGCTTGCGCTGGCCGGCATGGTGGTGGCTCTGGACGCCTACGGCCCGGTAACCGACAACGCGGGAGGCATCGCCGAGATGGCCGACATGCCGAAGGACGTCCGCGTGACGACCGACGCGCTGGATGCGGTCGGCAACACCACCAAGGCGGTGACCAAGGGCTACGCCATCGGTTCCGCCGGACTGGCCGCGCTGGTGCTGTTTTCCGCCTATGTGCAGGATCTGAAACACTATTTCCCGAACGTGACGGTCGAGTTCAGGCTGGACGATCCCTACGTGGTCGTCGGGCTGCTGATCGGCGGTTTGCTGCCCTATCTGTTCGGAGCGATGGGCATGACGGCGGTCGGGCGCGCCGCCGGTTCGGTGGTGGTGGAGGTGCGCCGCCAGTTCCGCGAGATCAGCGGCATCATGGAAGGCACCGCGAAGCCCGACTATGGCCGCGCCGTCGACATGCTGACCCGCGCCGCGATCAAGGAAATGATCATCCCGTCGCTGCTGCCGGTGCTGGCGCCGGTGGTCCTGTACCTTGTCATCGCCGCCATCGCCGGTCAGGCGCAGGCCTTCGCCGCGCTGGGCGCCATGCTGCTGGGCACCATCGTGACGGGGATCTTCGTCGCCATCTCCATGACCTCGGGCGGCGGCGCCTGGGACAACGCCAAGAAGTACATCGAAGAGGGGCACCACGGCGGCAAGGGCTCCGACGCGCACAAAGCGGCGGTGACCGGCGACACCGTCGGCGACCCGTACAAGGACACCGCCGGCCCGGCGGTCAACCCGATGATCAAGATCACCAACATCGTGGCGATTCTGCTGCTGGCGATTCTTGCCCAGATAGGCTGACTTAAGATCGGCCGATCCCGGATCGGCCCCAAAAGAAAAGCCCCGCGAAAGCGGGGCTTTTCGTGTCTCTGCAGACCGATTGGCGTCAGCGGCCGGGGCCGCGGTTGCGCGAATCCTTGGCGGAGAAGCGCCCGACGTTGCCGAGCATCTGTTCGAGGAAGCTCAGCTCACGACCTGCGGTGGGGGTGCTGCGATCGACGATGTCGATCTGCTGGCCGTCGGTGGCGTCGAGCTGCTTCATCTCCGTCACCACGCCCGCGTCGTCGAAATGGACGACCACGACGCGGCGCTCCATCACGCTCGGCTGGAAGAAGGCGACCTTCTCCGTCTTCTGACCGATGTAGTACCAGACATTCTGGTCGAAGGTTCCCACGGAGGTCGGCGTGCCGAGGATGTCCGCCACATCCTCCCGCCGCGACTGGCCGGCCTTGATCTCGGCGATGCGGTCGGGGTCCGCCATGTTGCCGCGGGTCGCCACGGTGGGCGAGCACGCGGAGACGGCGAAACCCAGAAAGGCGAAGGCGCACAGCGCCGAAGGAATCGATCTCGTCATGGTGCTCAGGCTATGATGGCGCGGGCGGACCGCCGGACCCTTGCGGCAGGCCGGACTCCGCCCGCAATGCCGGGACAATCGCATCGCGCGGTTTGTCCTGTCAACGAAACTCCGAGCGAGAGAGAAACCGTGCTTGACCGCCTGTTTCGGCGCCGGCGTGAAGCCCGCGCCGTCGCCGATTTCTATCTCACGATCGTGGCGCAGGCCCGCTTGCCGGCCTTCTACCGTGACCTTGGCGTTCCCGACACGCTGGACGGGCGCTTCGACATGGTGGTGCTTCACGTCTTCTTGGTCATGCGCCGCCTGAAGGGGCAGGGGGCCGCCGCGGCGGACCGTTCGCGTCTGCTCTTCGAAGCGATGATCGACCATTTCGAGAAGTCGCTGATGGAGGAGGGGGTGGGCGACAGCGGAGTCGGGCGGCGCATCAAGACCATGGCGCGCGGCATCGCCGGCCGGATCGAGGTCTACGACCGCGCGCTCGCCGTCAAAGACGGTGACGAGGGCGACGCGGCGTTGCAGGTCGCGCTCGACAACAATGTCTATGGCACCGCATCGGATGCGTCGCCGCAGCGGCTGGCCGTCATGGCGGCCTATGTCCGGCGCGAGGCCGCCGGGCTGGAGTCGCAGCCGCTGGAGTCGCTCATGGCCGGAGAGGTCCGCTTCGGTCCGCCGCCCGGCGCCAGGGCGGACTGATCGCGTTAATCGAGTCTCTATGTTCTCCTGGGCTTGCCAATTGGACTTGCCTTTCCCGGCGTCCGAATTCATCTGACACTGTGACGAAGGCGTCCGCTCCAGAACGGGCGCTGTGACAAGGAATTGCCTGACATGCGCAACACGCCCCCGCTCTCCGCCGGCCCCGCGCCGGAATTCTCGCGCATCGTCCGCGCCGACGCCGTCCATCGCGAGGGCGATCTGGTCGAAACCATCGAGGCGACGGAGGCCGAGCGCAAGGCGCTGGCCGAACGGTTCGAACTGGAGGGAATCGGGAGGCTGATCGCCAGGGTCCGCCTGCGCTCCGTGCGTGGCGGCCAGATGGTCCGCGTGGAGGGGGAACTGGAGGCCGACGTGGTGCAGACATGCGTCATCACGTTGGAACCGGTGCCCGCCCGGGTTGCGGAGCGGTTCGGCGCGCTGTTCGCGCCGGAGTCGATGGTTCCCAGCGAGGATGACGACATCGAGATCGACCCGAACATCGCCGAGGAGGACATTCCGGAGGCGATGACCAACGGGCGCATCGACATCGGCGAGTTGACCGCCCAGCATTTGTCCCTGGCGCTCGACCCCTATCCTCATGCAGAAGGCGTGGCGTTCGACGGTTACAGCGAAGGCGAAGAGGAGGAGGAGGTCCCGGCCCCCGCCGATGATGATGCCGGAGCCGATCCGGAGAAGCCGAACCCGTTCGCCGTTCTGGAACGTCTGAAACGACAGAATTGAGGGCGGAACGGGCTTGCCCTTCGGGGGCAATTGCCGTATTGAATGCCGCTCGCGTCAGGCGGCCCCTCTTCGGGCCGCCTTTTACAATGAAGAGAGTTTACGGCCATGGCTGTTCCGAAGAAGAAGACCTCCAAGTCGCGCCGCAACATGCGTCGCTCGCACCACGCTCTCCCGACCTCGTCCTACGCCGAGTGCTCGAACTGCGGCGAGCTGAAGCGCCCGCACCATGTCTGCGGCTCCTGCGGTCATTACGACCAGCGCGAAGTGGTTCAGAGCGCTCCGGCGGCCTGATGGCGGTTTGGTTGGCCGCCCTACGTCCTAGCCAGGGAGCCTGTCCGCGGTGAGCCAGCGCCTGACCATTGCCCTTGATGCCATGGGCGGTGACAAAGGACCCGACATGGTGATCGCCGGGGCGGATATCGCCCGCGAGCGTCACCCGCAGGTGCATTACCTGCTGTTCGGGGACACCGCCCGCATCGAGCCGCTGCTCGCGCAGCG
Organism: Azospirillum aestuarii; assembly: GCF_016632405.1. NCBI lineage: Bacteria > Pseudomonadati > Pseudomonadota > Alphaproteobacteria > Rhodospirillales > Azospirillaceae > Azospirillum > Azospirillum aestuarii. The sequence goes on along the minus strand of NZ_JAEPIV010000005.1, from coordinate 16,141 downwards.
GCCCGCCTTGAGAGCGGTGGCCGAGGTGCGCCACACCCCGGACGCCGTGGCCGGCGACGCCAAGCCGTCGGTCGCGTTGCGCGCCGGGCGCCAGTCGAGCATGCGTCTCGCCATCGATTCGGTGGCGAGCGGGCAAGCCGCCTGCGTGGTGTCCGCTGGCAACACCGGCGCGCTCATGGCCATGGCGAAGTTCGTGTTGAAGACGATTCCCGGCATCGACCGTCCGGCCATCGCCTCGTTCTTCCCGACCCTGCGGGGGGAGAGCGTCATGCTCGACCTCGGCGCCAACACCGAATGCCAGCCCGAGAATCTCGTGCAGTTCGCCGTGATGGGCGCGGTCTTCGCGCGCACCGCGCTGAACCTGTCCGAGCCGACCATCGGCGTGCTGAACATCGGTTCGGAAGAGGTGAAGGGGAACGAGGTGGTGCGCGCCGCCGCTACCCGTCTGCGCGAGATGCCGCTGCCGGGGCGTTTCCACGGATTCGTCGAGGGCAACGACATCGCCACCGGAACGGTGGACGTGATCGTCACCGACGGCTTCACCGGCAATGTCGCCCTGAAGACCGCCGAAGGCACGGCGAAGCTCTTCACGGAGTTCCTGCGCCGGACGTTCCAGTCCTCCTGGACGGCGCGCCTCGGCTATCTGCTGGCCCGCGGGGCCTTCAAGCGGTTGAAGCAGCGCACCGACCCGCGCCGCTACAACGGCGCCATGTTCCTGGGCCTGCGCGGCGTCTGCGTGAAGAGCCACGGGGGCACCGACGCCATCGGGTTCGCCAACGCCATCGGTGTGGCCTGCAATCTGGCGGCAAACGGTTTCAACGACCGAATCAAGGAAGAGATGCAGCGTCTCGGCGACGCCAAGCCTCTTCCCGACACGAAGGCGGCGGCGGTCTAACATCATGGTCAAGCGTTCTCGGATTCTCGGCTGCGGTTCCTACCTCCCGGCCAACGTCGTCACGAATCGCGATCTCGAAGCCCGTGTGGACACCTCGGACGAGTGGATCGTCCAGCGCACGGGCATCAGGTCGCGCCACATCGCCGCCGACGGGGAACTGACCTCCGACCTCGCCATCGCCGCGGCGGCCCGCGCGCTGGAGCATGCCGGGGTGGACGCCGCCAGCATCGACTGCATCGTGCTGGCGACGACGACTCCCGACAACACCTTCCCGGCCACCGCGACGAAGGTGCAGGCCGCGCTGGGCACGAAGGGCTTCGCGCTGGACATCCAGGCGGTGTGCGCCGGTTTCGTCTACGCCATGTCGATCGCCGACAACTTCATCCGCATCGGGCAGGCCAACCGCGCCCTGGTCATCGGCGCGGAGACCTTCTCCCGCCTGCTCGACTGGAAGGACCGCACCACCTGCGTCCTGTTCGGCGACGGCGCCGGGGCCGTGGTGATGGACGGCTACGACGCCGCCGGTACATCGGCGGACCGCGGCGTGCTCTCCACGCACCTGCATTCGGACGGCGCCCAGTACGGGCTGCTCTACGTCGATGGCGGCCCGTCCACCACCGGCACGGCGGGGCATGTGCGGATGAACGGCCAGGACGTGTTCCGCCACGCCGTCAGCAAGCTGTCCTCGGTCGTCGAGGAGGCGCTCGCCGCCAACGGGCTGGAGCCTTCTGAGGTGGATTGGCTGGTGCCGCACCAGGCCAACCAGCGGATCATCGACGGCATCGCGCGCAAGCTGAAGCTGCCCACCGACAAGGTCGTGCTGACGGTCGACCGTCACGGCAACACCTCCGCCGCGTCGATTCCGCTGGCTCTGTGCGAGGCGGTGCATGACGGCCGCGTGAAGCGCGGCGACCTGATCCTCATGGAAGCCATCGGCGGTGGCTTGACCTGGGGTGCCGCGATGGTGCGCTGGTAAGCGGCGCACCCGCTTTGGTTCCCCAAAGGGCTGCGCTTGCTGCGCTGCTCACAACGACGCGATCCAAGCTTTTGAATTGACCGGGTTCTTTCCCCGGATTACGGTTTTTCCCCTATGGTTTCGGGGGGGAAGCGAACCATGTCACAGAACACTGTTACCCGCGCGCAGCTCAGTGAAGCGGTCTACCAAGAGGTCGGCCTGTCGCGCAACGAATCCGCCGATCTGGTCGAAAGCGTCCTTGAGGAGATCTCCGACGCCTTGGCCCGCGGCGAGATGGTCAAGATCTCGTCCTTCGGCAGTTTCCAGATCCGGCAGAAGGGCCAGCGGGTGGGCCGCAACCCGAAGACCGGCGAGGAAGTGCCGATCCTGCCCAGGCGCGTCCTGGTCTTCCGGGCGAGCCATGTCCTGAAGAACCGCATCAACGAGGTCGTGGAGGCGGAGGAAGCCGAGGCGCAGCGCGTGAAGGCGGTCTCCTGAGCCGCCGCACCGACCGGCCGACAACAGAGGTTTCCCGGATATGAAGGCGCGCGGCACCACGAAGTCCGCCACGGCGTTCCGCACGATCAGCGAAGTGTCGTCCGACCTGGACGTGCCGCAGCATGTGCTGCGTTTCTGGGAAGGCAAGTTCCCGCAGCTTCGTCCGCTCAAGCGCGGCGGGGGACGGCGCTACTATCGCCCGGAGGACGTGGAACTGCTGCGGCAGATCCAGAACCTGCTGTATGGCGAAGGCTACACGATCAAGGGTGTCCAGCGCCTGCTGAAGGACGGGAAGGTGGACGATGATCCGGACGCCCGGAGGAGGGTGGAGGACGCACCGGAAGAACCGGATGCACCCAACGCCTTTGAAGCCGTTCCGGACGAGGCGTCCGTGGCCTTGGCCGCCGAGGAGGAGGACGCTCCAATCGTTGCGCTCGCCAGCATGTCGGACACCATTCGGCAGGCCATAGCCCAGGCCCTCGACGAGCTGAGGGAGGCGCGTCTTCTGCTCGCTATGGGAGAAGAGAAGGAAATTCGAGAGGCGTGAAAAAAAGTGAACTGTAGCGCTTGCGTTGGACCAAGGTCCCGGCTATAGTCCCGCTCCCTTCCGGAACGAAGGGCGGTCCGTCGAACGGAGCGTAGCGCAGCCTGGTAGCGCATCAGACTGGGGGTCTGGGGGTCGCAGGTTCAAATCCTGTCGCTCCGACCAATGTTCCGGAAGATGAAAAGGCCTTGGAGCTGATCGGCTCCAAGGCCTTTTCTTTTGCTTTGTTCGTCCGAACGGCACACGGATGCCGCCGGGCCTCTGATGGAGAGGCCGGCGGCGGTTCCGCCAAGGATCGCGCCTTTGCCGGCGCTCAGGCGGCGCTCTCCGATGCGGCCACGGCGTCGTCGGTGGCGGCGTCCTGCTGGTTCATCTTGCGCCGCTGCGCGGCCATGTCGATCAGGGCGGTGCGCAGCGCCGGGTGGCGGGCGGTGAACTGGTTGAAGTCGCGCCGCTCCAGCACCTGGAACTGGCAGTAGTCGACCGCGGCGACGTCGGCGTTCCGCCGCTGGCCGCTCAGCAGGGCCATCTCTCCGAACATCGTGCCGGCGCCCAGCCGGATGGTCTGGCCGTCCATGAGCACCTCCACCGCGCCGGAGGAGATGAAGTACATGGCGTTGGCGCGGTCGCCCTTGCGGATGATCCGCTCGCCGGGAACCGCCGACTTGGGCCGGAACAGCATCATCAGCCGCTCCTGCTCGTGCGCGTCCAGAAGCGACAACACCGGGAAGGTCTTGGCCAGTGCCTGGATCTGCAGATCGTGCTCCTTCTCGCGCTCCTCAGCCTGATGGCGGGCGTCGGCGAGGCTGCTCTGAAGCTGCTCGAACTGTTCCCAGCCATAGGGCGGCACGCCGGCGGGCCGCTTGGCCTGGAGATGCTTGCGCAGCGCTGCAACGCCCGCGAAGACCGCTGGATTCAGCGTGATCGACAGCAGCGCGCCGGCCAGCACGAGGTCGCGTCCCTCCTCCGGCAACAGGCCGAGCGACAGGCCCAGCCCGACGAGGATGAAGGAGAACTCGCCGATCTGCGCGAGGCTCGCCGACACCGCCAGACCCATGCCCACCGGGAAGCGCAGCAGGATCACGATGCCGAAGGCGATCAGTGACTTGCCCACCACGATCAGGGCCACCACCGCGATGACCGCGAGCGGATCGCGCAGCAGGATCGACGGGTCGAACAGCATGCCGACCGACACGAAGAACAGAACGGCGAAGGCGTCCTGCAACGGCATCGAATCGGCGGCCGCCTTGTGGCTGAAACGCGACTCGTTCAGCACCACGCCCGCGAAGAAGGCGCCCAGCGCGAAGGACACGCCGAACAGCACCGCCGAGCCGTAGGCGACGCCGAGCGCGATGGCGAGAACGGACAGGGTGAACAGCTCGCGCGAACCGGTCCGCGCCACATTGGTCAGGATCACCGGGACGACGCGCGGGCCAAGGACGATCGCCAGAACCGAGAAGGCCGCCACCTTGCCCAGCGTGAGCGCCAGAGTCAGCCAGATCGGTCCGTCGGACCCGACGCCATGGTCCCCGGCGGCGCCCGGCGCGTGGCCGCCCAGGACCTCCGCCAGGGCCGGCAGCAGGACGAGTGCCAGGACCATCGCGAGATCCTCGACGATCAGCCAGCCGACCGCCACGCGGCCTTCGGCGGTGTTCAGCATGTCGCGCTCTTCCAGGGCCTTCAGCAGCACGACCGTGCTCGCCACCGACAGGCTTAGGCCCAGCACGAGGCCGGCGCCAAGACTCCAGCCCCAGAGCCACGCCAGCCCGACGCCGAGCACGGTGGCGAGACCGATCTGGCCGACCGCGCCGGGAATGGCGATTTTCCGGACCGCCAGCAGGTCCGATGGTGAAAAATGAAGGCCGACGCCGAACATCAGAAGAATGACGCCGATCTCGGCCAACTGGGCGGCCAAGCCGCTGTCCGCGACGAAACCCGGCGTGAAGGGACCGATGATGATGCCGGCCATCAGATAACCGACGAGGGGAGGCAAGCGAATGCGATCGGCGAGGTATCCGAAGATGAAAGCCAACCCAAATGCGATGGCGATCATGGAAATAAGTGGAACGTCATGAGACATGCGAAAACCCTGGCTGCATCGGCGCGATGCCGCATACTACGGATTTTGGCCGGCGGTGTGAGCAACGTTGTCGGGATTTTTCCAGTCGTTTGCGCGCGTTCGCGGGGACTAAAGTGCGATCCCCGCACATTCGTCTCAATTGCACAATGCTTCGGCATGGAGGTCGGAACCCATGCGGTGTGACTTTGCTGGCCCGTCGCGTTGCAGGGCTGGATAAGCGGGCCGGGACCGCTATGCTCCGCAGGCGGATGGTTGAGGTGAATGGCATGGCGAGCAAGAGACGCAAGGCATCCAGGAAGACCGGCCGAGGGCGGTCTGTCGCGGGACGCCCTCTGGCAGGCGAATCGATGGTCCTGGAAGGACGGGCGCCGCGACCGCAGGTCCGGACGTCCCCTGTTGTTCGAAGCCGGGGCAACGCGAAACGCGCCATCTCCCTGGACGGCGATTCGGGGGCCTTTCTCGGGCCCGAGCAACAGTATCTGCTGAGAAAGCGCCAGGAGGTCGAACGGCGCGAGGCACGGTGGCGGCGCACCGTGGCCGGGATGCTGGTGGTGGTCGCCGTCGCCGTGGCGGCGGGCCTGTACTGGGTGTTCAGCGGGATGTGAGCCGCGCCGCGCCCGGCCCCCATGGATCGGGAGGCGGGCGCGGCGGGAAGCGGGTCAGGACCCCAGGCGGCGGCGCAGCAGCGACAGCGGCTGCGGGTCGTCCAGCGACGGCTGGAAGGCGACGGTGATTTCCGTCAGGGCGTGCGCCCAACTCTCAGGGTTGGTGTTCTCCGGCGCCTCGGCGGAGGTGAAGCCGGTGCGCAGGAGGAAGCGGTATTGGTCGGGGATGACGTGCCCGACCGCCCGGATCTCACCCTCGTAGCCGTAGCGTTCCCGCAATTCGCGCGCGGTGGAGAAGCCGCGCCCGTCGCGGAATTTTGGGAACTCGATCGCCACCAGCGCGAAACGGTCGAGGTCCGGTGCGATGGCCGGGGCCAGGGTCCCGCTCTTGACCCGGACGCCCAGCGCCGCGTTGCGCCCGTCGAAGCTCGCGCGCTCCGCCTGCCAGCGCTCGAAGGTGACGATGGCGGGGCGGTCGGCGGGAACCGGCTCGCCGTCGGCGACCGCAACCCACTCGTCCTCGACGATGCGGCCGTCCTTAATGAGCGGCATAGACTCTCTCCTTGAACGGGCCGTGGCCGACGCGCTTCAGCGTGTCGATGAAGCGTTCCCCGTCGTGCCGGTTGGACAGATAGACCTCGACGATGGCCTCGATGGCGTCCACCGTCTCGTCGGCGGTCACCGCCGGGCCGAGGATGTCGCCGATCGCCGTGGTCAGGGTCGGGTCGCCGCCGACGGTGATCTGGTAGAACTCCTCGCCCTTCTTATCCACGCCCAGGATGCCGATGGCGCCGACATGGTGATGACCGCAGGCGTTGATGCAGCCGCTGATCTTGATGCCCAGCTCGCCGATGGCCTGCTGCCGCGCCGGGTCGGCGAAGCGGGCCGAGATGGCCTGGGCCAGCGGGATCGAGCGGGCATTGGCCAGCGCGCAGTAGTCGAGGCCGGGGCAGGCGATGATGTCGCCGATCAGCCCGGCGTTCGGCGTGCCCAGCCCGTTGGCCTCCAGCGCCGTCCACAGGGTGAACAGCGCGTCCTGCCGGACATGGGCGAGAACGAGGTTCTGGACGTGGCTGACGCGGAGTTCGCCGAAGCTGTGCGCGTCGGCCAGATCGGCGACCAGCTCCATCTGCTCCGACGTGGCGTCGCCGGGGATGCCGCCGGCGGGCTTCAGGGAGATGGTGGCGGCGGCGTAGCCGGGCACCTTGTGGGCGAGCACGTTGACCGCCACCCAGCGGGCGAAGTCCGGGTTCGCGGCCTTGGCGGCCTGGAAGGACTCCGGCTCGTCGGTCAGCGTCTCGAAGGCCGGGCCGCCGAAGCGGCGGCGGATCTCGTCGACGATCTCCGGGGCGAGGCGGTATTTCGGGCCGCGCAGGCGGGCGAACTCCTCCTCCACCTCCCGGGTGAATTTCTCCTGGCCCAGCTCATGGACGAGGATCTTGATGCGCGCCTTGTAGATGTTGTCGCGTCGGCCATACTGGTTGTAGACGCGCAGGATGGCTTCGAGATAGGCGACGAAGTCCTCCTCGGGCACCCAGTCGCGGATCAGCTTGCCGATGAAGGGCGACCGGCCGAGACCGCCGCCGACGTAGAAAGTGAAGCCGACCTCGCCCCGCTCGTTGCGCTTGGCGAAGACGCCGACGTCATGGACGCGGATGGCCGCGCGGTCGGCGTCCGACCCCATGATGGCGATCTTGAACTTGCGCGGCAGAAAGGTGAATTCGGGGTGCAGGGTCGTCCACTGCCGCAGGATCTCGGCGTAGACGCGCCCGTCCACCACCTCGTCCCGCGCCGCCCCGACGAACTGGTCGGTGGTCACATTGCGCACGCAGTTGCCGCTGGTCTGCAGCGCGTGCATGTCCACCTCGGCCAGCTCGTGCAGGATGGCCGGGGTGTCCTCCAGCTTGATCCAGTTGAACTGGAGATTCTGGCGGGTGGTGAAGTGGCCGTAGCCCTTGTCGTATTTGCGCCCGATTTCGGCCAGCTTGCGGAGTTGCCGCGAGGTCAGGACGCCGTAGGGAACGGCGACGCGCAGCATGTAGGCGTGGAGCTGGAGGTAGAGGCCGTTCATCAGCCGCAGGGGCTTGAACTCGTCTTCCGTCAGCTCGCCGGACAGGCGGCGCTCGACCTGGGCGCGGAACTGCTCCACGCGCTCCGCGACGAAGCGGCGGTCGATGTCGTCGTAGCTGTAGACCCCGGCGTTGCGGCCGGGCGCGATGTGGTTCATGGAACTCGCCCTAATAAGAATGTTGGCCGCCCGGTTCAGGCCGCAGCCTGCTTGCCGAGATCGATGCGGACGGTGGGGCCGAGCGCCCGGATGCGCTCCCGCGTCTTGACCGGCACCCGCTGCCCGTCCGCGACGCGCAGATCGAAGGCGTAGACGTCCACGGCGAACTGCTCGCCCTCGGCCTGGGCCTTGGCGGCGGCCAGAGCGGCGTCGGTTGCGGCGTCCTCGAACAGGGCGGCGTCGTCCAGACGCTCCACCCAGCGGAGATCCGGGCCGGGAGCGAGGAAGATCACCTCGCCGTCGCGCAGGCGATTCGCGGTGATGGCCTTCAGCACCGCCTCGTTGCTGGACTGATCGTTCAACGCCATGCCTTCAACTCCTAACACGTACGCTTACGCCGACACGGCGATGGGAAACGGATGCTGGCCGGTGGTCTGCTGCCACGCGCCGATCAGGGCGCGCAGCCGCACGACCTCGCCGACCACGACGATCGCGGGGCGCTTGGCCTGTAGACGCAGGACGTCCCGCGCGCAATGGGCAAGATTGGTCTCGATGACGCTCTGCGCCTCGGTGCTGGCGCTCGACACGATGGCGACCGGGGTCATCGGCGGCTTGCCGGCGGCTTCGAGCCGTTCGGCGATGGTCCCGATGGTGCCCAGCGCCATGTAGAAGACCAGCGCGCCGGGCATCCGCGCCAACACGTCCCAGTCCAGATCGGCGGGAAGACCGCCGGCCTTGTCGTGGCCGGTGACGAAGGTCGCGGTGGTGCCGAAGCCGCGGTGGGTCACCGGGATGCCGGCGTAGGCCAGCCCGCCGATCCCCGCGGTCACGCCCGGCACCACGCGGAAGGGAATCTTGGCCTCGGCCAGCGCCAGGCACTCCTCGCCGCCACGCCCGAAGACGAAGGGGTCGCCACCCTTCAGCCGCAGCACCCGCCGTCCTTCGCGCGCCAGCTCCACCAGCCGCGCGTTGATCGCCTCCTGCTTGGGGGAGGGGTGGCCGGCGCGCTTGCCCATGTCCACCAGAAGGGCGTCGGGGTTGGCGGCCTCCAGGATGCCGCCGCCGACCAGCGCGTCGTGGACGATGGCGTCGGCCTCGCCCAGCGCCTTGGCGGCCAGCAGGGTCAGCAGGCCCGGATCGCCGGGACCGGCCCCGGCCAGCCAGACGCTGCCCGGCTCGAAGGCGGGCAGGCGGGACAGAAGAGACGATGCGATCATGGCAGCCATCCTTTGGCGGCGATCAAATCCCGGCAGGCGCGCAGCACCTCGGGTCCCTTGGCACCCGCAGCGCGCAGGCGGTCGCGGAGCGCGGCCAGCTCAGCCAGCCGGTCCGCCCAGACGGCGGGGAACAGCGTCTCCAGCCGTTCGCGGAGGACCTGGGCCAGCGCCGGGCTCTTGCCACCGGTGGAGACGGTCATCAGAAGGTCGCCGCGTCGTATCACAGACGGCGCGTGGAAATCACAAAACGGAATTACGTCTTCGACGTTCACCAAGATGTTGCGGTCACGCGCCTGATGGGCCAGCGCCTCCGCGACGTCCTCCGATATCCCCACAACGAACAACACCTGCGCATTGTCCAAGTCGGTGGGCGAGGGCAGGGCACGCCGCAGGCCGTCACCGGCCAGAACTGCCAATTCCGCATCCGGTTCCGGTGAATAGACCGCTGGCGAAGCGCCGCCTTCCAGCAACTGCGCGAGGCGGCGCTTCGCCAGCGGTCCTTGGCCGACCAGCGCGATCCGCACATGCGTAGGGTCGAGGGCGATCGGGATCACCGCGTCCACCCGAAAAGCACACCGAAGGCATCGTGAATAGACATCATGGGCGCATTTAAGCGCGATGGCGGGGTGCAATCAACAGATTTCACAAACTCATTTAAACCTATAATACAAGTAGACAATGTATATGCATTGCAACGCCGTGAAACTGGTGTTAATGTGCAATTCAGAACAAATACTCCACTTCGTGGATAGGCAAACGGGCCATGCTTGATGGACTTGCTCGGGCTGTGAAACGCGACCGCGTGGCCGATCTGACCGAACGTTACGGACGGCTGGACGGGGCGGTGCTTCTGAACGCCCTTCTGCGTGATGAATTCGACGGCCGCGTCGCCGTGGTTTCGTCCTTCGGAACGGAATCGGCGGTGCTGCTCGCCTTGGCGGCGGAGGCCGACCCGTCCTTCCCGGTGCTCTTCGTCGACACGGGGAAGCTGTTCGGGGAAACGCTGCGCTACCGCGACAAGCTGATCGCCGCGCTCGGCCTGACCGGCGTGCGCACCATCGGCCCGACCGACGCGGAACTGGCCGCGGAGGACCCCGACGGTCTGCTGTTCACCCGCTCGCACGACGCCTGTTGCCATCTGCGCAAGACGGTGCCGCTGGACCGCGCGCTGGAGGGCTTCGACGCCTGGTTGACCGGGCGCAAGCGCTTCCAGGCGAGCACACGGGCCGCCCTTCCCCTGTTCGAGGCGGAAGAGGGGACGGGCCGCATCAAGATCAACCCGCTCGCCCATTGGGACCGCGAGCGGATCGACCAGGAATTCGCGCGGCGCAACCTGCCGCGCCACCCGCTTGAAGCCGACGGCTTCCTGTCCATCGGCTGCTTCACCTGCACCGAGCGTGTCGCTCCCGGTGCGGACCCGCGGTCGGGCCGCTGGGCCGGAACCGCCAAGACCGAATGCGGCATTCACACCTTCAAGAAGACCGGAACCGCACAATGACCGCCGATCTCGATTACCTTGAGAGCCAGAGCATCTACATCCTCCGCGAGGCCTACAACCGCATCGACAAGCTGGCTCTGCTGTGGTCGATCGGAAAGGACAGCAACGTCCTGCTCTGGCTCTGCCGCAAGGCGTTCTTCGGGCGCGTTCCGTTCCCGGTCGTCCAGCTCGACACCGCGATGGAGCTTCAGGAGGTCTACGACTTCCGTGACCGCATCGCCGGTGAGTGGGACCTCGACCTGCGGGTGGAGCAGTGCCCGCCGGAAGCGGACATGGACCAGACCCTGCCGCCGCTGACCCGCGCCGCCGCCCGCAAGACGGAGGGGCTGAAGAACCTGCTCCGCACCGGCAAGTACCAGGGCATCATGGTCGGCATCCGCCGCGACGAGCAGGCGACCCGCGCCAAGGAGCGCGTCTTCTCGCCGCGTTCGCTGGAAGGCGACTGGGACGTGAAGGACCAGCCGGCGGAGTTCTGGGACCATTACAAGACCCGGTTCGACGAAGGCACCCACGTCCGCATCCACCCGCTGCTGCATTGGACCGAACTGGACATCTGGCGCTATTCCAAGCGCGAGGGGATTCCCATCGTCCCGCTGTACTTCGCCAAGGACGGCAAGCGCTACCGCTCGCTGGGCGAGAAGAACATCACCTTCCCGGTGGACAGCACCGCCGGCACCATCGACGAGATCATCGCCGAACTGGTCGTGACCCGCATTCCGGAGCGCGCCGGCCGCGCCATGGACAACGAGGCCGAGGACAGCTTCGAGCGCCTGCGCAGCTCGGGCTACATGTAAGAAGCGGGGATTGGGACCATGGACATCCGGAACGAATTGAACGGCCAGCTCCGCATCGTCATCGTCGGCCATGTCGACCACGGCAAGTCCACGCTGATCGGGCGTCTGCTGAACGACACCGGCAGCCTGCCCGACGGCAAGGTGGAGCAGGTCCACGAGATGAGCCGCAAGCGCGGCATGCCCTTCGAGTGGGCCTTCGTGATGGACGCGCTCCAGGCCGAGCGCGACCAGGGCATCACCATCGACACCACGCAGATCCATTTCAAGACGGAGCAGCGCCCCTACGTCATCATCGACGCGCCGGGCCACACCGAGTTCCTCAAGAACATGGTGACCGGCGCCTCCCAGGCCGACGCCGCCCTGCTGGTGATCGACGCCGCCGAGGGCGCGCTGGAGCAGTCGCGCCGCCATGCCTTCCTGCTGCATCTGCTGGGGGTGCGTCAGGTGGCGGTCGCCGTCAACAAGATGGACCGGGTGGAGTTCGACCAGTACCGGTTCGAGGCGGTGTCCCACGAGATCCGCGCCTATCTGGCGGAACTCGGCCTGCACACCTCCACGGTGATCCCCATCGCGGCGCGCCACGGCGACAACATCGTCACCCGCTCCGACAAGGCGCCCTGGTACGACGGCCCGACGGTGGTGGAGGCGCTCGACGCCTTCCGCCCGCAGCAGGCGCCGACCGAGCTTCCGCTGCGCTTCCCGCTCCAGGACGTCTACAAGCCCGACGACCGCCGCATCCTGGCGGGCCGGATCGAGAGCGGGCGGCTGCGCGTCGGCGACACGCTGCGCTTCTCGCCGACCGGCGCCACCGCCACGGTGGTCAGCATCGAAGGGTGGAACCACAGCCAGCCCATCGTTGCCGCCCAGGCCGGGCAGAGCATCGGCATCACGCTCGACAAGCGCATCTTCGCCGAGCGCGGCCATGTCGCGCACCATGAGGAAGGGGCGCCGCACGTCACCCACCGGCTGGGCGTCCGCGCCTTCTGGCTGACCTCGGAGCCGCTGGCGGTCGGCAAGACCTACACGCTGAAGATCACGACGGGCGAGCACCGCGTGACGGTGGAGAGCATCACCGCCGTCATCGACATCGAGGACCTGTCGAGCACCCCGGCCAAGGCCGTCCACCGCAACGAGGTGGCCGAGGTCGTCCTGCGCTCCCGCTCGCCGATCGCGGTCGACCTCGCCTCGACGCTGTCGCGGACCGGGCGCGGCGTGCTGATCGACGGCCACGACGTGGTCGGCGGCTGCATCGTGGTGGAGGTGGACGAGGGTCCCGCCGCCTCGGCCAACACGACCGAGGTCTCGCACGCCGTCACCGCGGACGAGCGCAACGCCGCCAACGGGCACAAGGGCGGCGTCCTCTGGCTGACCGGCCTGTCCGGGGCCGGCAAGTCCACGCTGGCCATGGCGCTGGAACGCGCCCTGTTCGACCGCGGCTGGCAAGTCTTCGTGCTCGACGGCGACAATGTGCGCAACGGGCTGAACGCCGGGCTGGGCTTCTCGGCGGAGGACCGGGCGGAGAACATCCGCCGCGTCGCCGAGACGGCCAAGCTGTTCGCGGACGCGGGCGTTCTGGTCATCGCCTCGCTGATCTCGCCGCTCCAGGCCGACCGGGCGCGGGCGCGGGCCATCGGCGGCGAGCGCTTCCACGAGGTCTATGTGGCCGCCGATCTTGCCACCTGCGAATCGCGCGACCCCAAGGGCCTGTACCGCCGGGCGCGCGCCGGAGAGATCCCGGAGTTCACCGGCGTCTCCGCCCCCTACGAGGCCCCGGAGTCGGCGGAGCTGACCATCGACACCGGCACGGTCACCACGGTGGAGGCACTGGGCGAACTGCTCGACTATGTGGACGGCGCGTTCGGCCGGAACGCCCTGAAGCGCGGCCGGGTGTAACGGCTTCGCTCTTCCGTTCTGGAAAAAGCCCCTTCGCGGCGACGCGAAGGGGCTTTTCCTATAGTGGTTCTGATTTCACATGCCAAAACGTATTATGTGAAATAAGTCATTTCATCACTTGCAGATGTGTAATTTGCTCTTCCTTCCGATAGGAGATGTGCTAAATAGGCGGGCAATTTTCTGCGAGGATGGAACCATGACCGCCCTGACCCGACGCTCCGCAATGCTGGCCGTGGCCGCCGTCGCCTCCCTGGCCGCCCTCACGCCCGGTGCGGCCCGCGCAGCCGATCCGGTTAAGCTGGAGGTCGGCTACATTCCCATCCTTGCCGCCGCGCCGCTGTTCATCCTGGAAGGGGAAGGCTGGGCGCGTGAGGCCGGCATCGACCTTAAGCTGACCAAGTTCGAATCCGGCCCGCACGCGATCCAGGCGATGGCCGCCGGCAAGATCGACCTGCTCTACGCCGGCGTCGCCCCGGTGCTGGTCGCCCGTTCGAAGGGCGCCGACGTGTCGGTGATCGCCAACTCGGCGGTCGAGGAGATGGTCGTTGCCAGCCGCGGCGAGTTTGCCAAGGCGCTGGGCGGCAAGGCCACCGCGGAGTCCATCGCGACGTTCGTCGCAGACAGCGGCCGCAAGGTGAAGATCGGCACGCAGCCGCCGGGTTCGGTCCCGGACACGGTGCTGCGCCATTGGCTGTTCAAGGTGGTGAAGGCCGACCCGGCCAACGTGGAGATCATCTCCATGGGCATCGAGAAGACCCAGCAGGCCCTGCTCGCCGGCGCCCTCGACGCGGCGACGATCCGTGAGCCGACGGTCACCGTGACCCAGAAGGTCGATCCGAACGTCGGTCTGCTCGCCACCGGCGCGGAGATGTTCCCGAACCAGCCCGGCACCGTGATCGCCGTCCGTGGTCCGGTCGCCAAGGAGCATGGCGAGGCGCTGACCCGCCTTCTCAAGGCGCACATCCGCGCCGTGGACCTGATCGCCAAGGACCCGGCCCGCTCCGCCAAGGTCGCCAACGAGTATCTGGGCAAGGGCCTGATGGAGCCGGCCACGCTGGAGGCCGCCTTCCGCTCGCCGGGGTCCAAGTTCGTCGCCGACCCGCACGGCGTCGTCCCGGCGGTCGAGCAGATGATGGCCTACGCCAAGGAGATCGGTTCCGCCGAAGGCACCATCCCGGTGGCGGAGGCGTTCGACTTCCGCTTCTACGACGCGGCCGCCGCGAAGTAAGCGCGATGCGTCAACCGTTGAAGCTCCACAGCTCCATCGCCCTGTCGGCGCTCGGCGTCGGCGCTTTCCTGCTCGCCTGGGAAGCGCTGGCGCGCAGCGGCGTCGTGCCCGCCGGGCTGCTGCCGTCGCCCAGCGCGGTGCCCGGCGCCTTCCTGGCGGAGTTCCGCTCCGGAACCTGGCAGGCGATGGTCTTCGCCAGCCTGTCTCACTACCTGTCGGGACTGGCGCTCGGCACCGTCCTGGGCATCACCTTCGGCACGGCGGCGGCGACCTGGGGGGTGTGGGACGCCTTCCAGGCCTGGGTGGTGCGCATGCTGCGCCCCATCCCGTCCATCGCCTGGATTCCCTTCGCCATCATCTGGTTCGGCGTCAGCAAGTCGGCGGCGACCTTCCTGATCGCCCTGACGGTGTTCTGGATCAACTACTACGCCACCTACAGCGCGGTGCGCGGGGTGGACAAGGACCTGATCGAACTCGGCCACGCCTTCGGGCAGGGCGGGCTGATCCCGCGCCTGTTCAAGATCGTCCTGCCCGGCGCGCTGCCGGGCATCCTGTCCGGCGTGCGCGCCGGGCTGGGGCAGGGCTGGATGACCGTGGTGGCGGCGGAGCTGTTCGGCATCTCCGGCCTGGGGGCGCGCATGTCCGACGCCTCCGGCCTGCTCGCCACGCACATCGTCGTGCTCTACATGGTCACCATCGCGGCGCTCTACGGCGTGTGCGACTTCCTGTTCATGCAGGTTCAGCAGCGGGTGCTGGCATGGCAAAAGTGAACGGCGCAAAAGTGAACGGCGCAAACGTGAACGGCCCAAATGGGAACGGCCCAAATGGGAACGGCTCTGCCGTGATCGACCTGAAGGGCGTCGCCATCGGCTACGGTGCCGAGGCTCCGCCGGTCCTCGTGGACGTCGACCTGTCCGTCGGGCGCGGCAGCTTCGTCGCCATCGTCGGGCCGTCCGGCGTCGGCAAGTCCACGCTGCTGCGCGTCGTCGCCGGGCTGCACACGGCGCGCGCCGGTGCCGTCACCATCCACGAGACGAAGAAGCCGGGCCACCGTCCGGTCAGCCTCGTCTTCCAGGACGCCCGCCTGCTGCCCTGGCGGCGGGTCGCCAAGAACGTCCGCTTCGGCCTGGAGGGCCTGCCGATCTCCACCGACGAGCGGGAGGAGCGGGTGGCCGCCGCGCTGCGCCTCGTCCGGCTGGACGATTACGGGCGGCGCTGGCCCTACGAATTGTCGGGCGGGCAGCGCCAGCGCGTCGGCATCGCCCGCGCCCTGGCCGTCGATCCCGACATCCTGCTGATGGACGAGCCGTTCGGCGCGCTCGACGCCATCACGCGGCACAGCCTTCAGGACGAGTTGCTGCGCATCCACCGCGAGACCGGCAAGACGGTGCTGTTCGTCACGCACGATCTGGAGGAGGCGGTGCATCTCGCCGACCGCATCATCGTGCTGGGCGGCAGCCCGGCGCGCATCGTGCAGGACGTTCGCAACGAGCCGGGTCGCGAGAGCGGCGGCTTCCGCGAACAGGTCGAGCAGTTGCGATCGGGGATCGCGGACAATTACAGCATTTGAGGGTGTCGAACCGGGCCCCCACCCAACCCTCCCCCGCTCCGCAGGGGAGGGCTTTTCTCCTCCCCCTGCGGAGCCGAGCCGTTCGCTTATCGTGGACCTATTCTAGGGTTGTGCTTCCGGGGGCTCGATTTGTTTCA
>NZ_JAEPIV010000049.1:0-19482 GCF_016632405.1 Azospirillum aestuarii | reverse complement strand
GGCGCCACCCATCGACGCGCCTTCGGGCAGCCCTTCCAAAACGCTGATGAATGATCCGGGCTAGAGCTTGACAGAACAGACGCAGATTGAGGGCGGGCCCACCGGGTCCGCCCTTTTTCGTGATGTCTGACTTTGGCGCGCAAATCGGCGTGAAGGCATACGCGCCGCCCGTCAGCACCCCGCCAATCGGGCGGCCGATCTGGTCGAGCAATGGGCTGACCAGAGAGGCATCTCCCTCCGCGTTGGATGTCAGCTCCGACGCGAGGCTCTCACCGTATCCGGATCGACCGCAAGGTGCGGTTTTCGCCAATTCCGGCGCGCTTGCCCGCCATTCTGGACGGCGGCCTCGCCGCTCGGGTATCGCCGTCGCGATGACGGCACCAAATTTCCCATTGTCGCCGTATGCGTGTTCGTATATTTTAATGTATACGGATTGCGGCGATCGGAGGATGGACCGACCCGCCCACTCCGCACCACCCAAATCGAGGTCGAGATGCACTACTTCGGATACTGCACGTGGCTGAATCCGCCGGAGCTTCACCGGTACTTCCCGGAAGCCAAGGTGATCACCAAGGGCTACGTCGCGAACCACAAGCTGGAGTTCCACGCCGCCGGCACGCGCACCGACCGCGGCTGGTGCCACCTGTCCAACACGGGACGGGCCTGGGGCAACAACGTGCTGGGCATCGTCGTCGAGCATCCGGAGCATCATTTCGAAGAGGATTATGACGACTTCGAGCGTTGCTTCGTCACCGCGCGCGGCGATGACGGAAAGCTCTACGAATGCTGGACCTACCGCCTGATCACGCCGGGCGTGGCGATGCGTCCGCCGAATTTCTACTGGGACCACATCCCCGCCGGCATGACGCATTGGGGCTTCCCGGACGACTATGTCCGCTCCGTCCTGGCGATGTATGAAGAGGCGGCCCCCTGCCCGCGCGCCGACCGGCCGAACCCGTCGGCCATTCCCGGGCGCTCCGCCGAGACGCGGTGAGGCGCCGCGCCCGCTCCGCGCCCGACGTCCGGAGCGGGCGCCGCCGAACCACGATCCGGAACGGGGCCACACCCCCGCGCCGTGTGCAGCACCTCACGTTCTCACCGTTTTCGGAACCAGGAGACCTCTGCAATGCGCCTTTCCTGTGATGCCAAGCCCGCCGTCCTTGCGGCCTTGGCCGCCTGCGTGTTCTCGATGTCGCTGCACACGGCCGCCCACGCCCAAAGCGGTGCGGCTCCCACCAACTCCGAAGCCGCCAGCCTGGTGCCGAAGCCGATCCGCGACGCCGGCACCCTGCGCGTCGGTTCCCAACAGACCTTCCCCCCGGTGGAGTTCCGCCAGGACGGCAAGACCGAACCGGTGGGCGTTTCCGTCGATCTGCTCAACGAGATCGGCAAGCGCCTGGGCCTGTCCATCACCTTCGTGCACGGCGAATACGCGGCGCTGATCCCCGGCCTGGAGGCGGGCCGCTTCGACGTCGCGTCCGGCGGCATCAGCGACACGGAGGAGCGCGAGCAGAAGGTCGATTTCGTCAATTACATGATGTCCGGCGGCAGCATTCTGGTGCGCGCGGCGGACGCCCAGAAATACTCAAGCATCGCCGATTTCTGCGGCAAGTCAGTCGCCACCCTGCTGGGCAGCCGGGTCATCATGGCCGCCGTGGAAAAGGCGTCGGAGACCTGCGTGTCGGGCGGCAAGCCGCCGATCACCGCCAACCAGCTTCCCGCCGCCCCGGACGCCCGCATGCAGCTCGACCTCGGGCGCGTGGACGGCTATCTGGGCGACTTTCCGGCGCTGGTCTACATGAAGAGCCAAATGCCCGGCAAGTACGCCATTGCCGGCGGCAACCACATTCTGACACCCTACGTCACGTCCTGGGGCTTCCCGAAGAACTCCACGCTGAAGGAGGCGGTCCAGAAGGCGACGCAGAGCATGCTGGCCGACGGCACCTACAAGGCCATCCTCTCCAAATGGGAGATCGAGGGTGGCGCGCTGCCGGAAATCACCGTCAACCTGCCCGCCAGCAAGAGGAAGTGACAGTGGCTGCGAGCTGCGCCATGGCCGAACCACGGGCTGTCCGCGTCAAGCACCGGTGGCGTTGGGGAGCTTGGCTCCTCAGCGCGATCGTTCTCCTGGCGGTGTTCATGCTGATCAGCGCGGGCATCCGCGCGAAGATCATGAATGTGGAGGTGTTCCTCTCCTACCTGACCAGCGAGCAGGTGCTGATCGGTGCGCGCAACGCCCTGATCCTCGGCACGCTGGCCCTGGTGGTGGCCAGCGTCATCGGTTTGGCCGTCGCCCTGATGCGGGTCAGCGGTAACCCGATCCTCGCCGCCCTGTCGGCGACCTACGTGTATTTCTTCCGCGGCACGCCGATGCTGATCCAGCTTCTGTTCTGGTTCAACGCGCTGCCGACCATGTTCCAGCGCGTTCATCTGGCGGTCCCCTTCACCGACATCGTGCTGGTGGACGCGCCGACCACGGCGGTGGTGACGCCCTTCGTGGCGGCGCTCGCCGGCCTCGCCCTCGCCGAAGGCGCCTACATGGCGGAGATCATCCGCGCCAGCATCCTGGCGGTGGACAAGGGGCAGCGCGCCGCGGCCCGCGCCATCGGCATGACCGAGTATCAGGTGCTGCGCCACATCGTCATCCCGCAGGCCGGGCGCATCATCATCCCGGCGGGCGGCAACCAGTACATCATGCTGCTGAAGTCCACCTCGCTGGCTTCGGCGATCGGTTTCCTGGAACTGCTGCGCATCACCACGGACATCTATTCGTCCAACTTCATGGTGGTGGAGCTGCTGGCCGTGGCGGCCTTCTGGTATCTGGTGATGACCGCCTTCGCCACCGCCGTTCAGACCGCGCTCGAAAAGACCTTCCCCCAGCGGTAAGCCCCCAGAGGTCGCTATGGACACCCCCGTCAAGGCCGCGGCCGTGGTTCTCGAGTCCGTTTCGAAATCCTACGGTTCGGTCGAGATCCTGAAGAACGTTTCGGTTTCCATCGCGCCGGGAGAGGTGGTCACCCTTCTCGGCCCGTCCGGAGCCGGCAAATCCACCCTGCTGCGCTGCATCAACCATCTGGAGACGATCAGCGCGGGCCGCATCTACGTGCACGGCCAGCTCATCGGCTACCGCGAGGTCGGCGACACGCTGCACGAGCTGTCCGACAAGGAGATCAGCGCCCAGCGCCGCTCCATCGGCATGGTGTTCCAGAGCTTCAACCTGTTCCGCCACATGACCGTGCTCGACAACGTGATGAGCGGCCCGGTCCATGTGCTGCGCATGCCCAAGCCCCAGGCCGAGGCGCTGGCGCGGGAGCTTCTGGCGAAGGTCGGCCTGCCCGACAAGGCCGGCCGCTACCCGTCCGAACTGTCGGGCGGGCAGCAGCAGCGCGTCGCCATCGCCCGCGCGCTCGCCCTGTCGCCCAGCGTCATGCTGCTGGACGAGCCGACCAGCGCGCTCGATCCGGAGCTGTCGCAGGAGGTGATCCTGACGATCCGGAATCTGGCCGAACAGGGCTACACCATGCTGATCGCGACGCACGAAATGGCCATCGCCAGGGAATTCGCCGACCGCGTCATCTTCATGGTGCAGGGGGAGGTGGTGGAGGACGTGCCCGCCCGCACCTTCTTCAGCGCCCCCCGGCACGAGCGCAGCCGGCAGTTCGTCGCCCGCCACGCGGGCTGAAGGGAGGAACGACCATGCCCGACGGCATCGAACGCCTGCCCAACGACCGCCCCCGCAAACGGGTCGGCACCGACCTGCTGGCCGCCGACGTGCACGCCCGGCTCCGGGCGAAGATCCTGACCTTCGAGATCAAGCCCGGCACCCGCCTGGTGGAGGACGAGATTTCGTCCAGCCTGGATGTCGGCCGCACTCCGGTGCGCGAGGCCCTGCTGCGCCTTCAGGGCGAAGGGCTGGTCAGCCGCGAGAAGGGTTGGGTGGTGGAGTGCACCGACGCCGCATCCATCGACCATGTCTTCGAAAGCCGCGTCGCCATCGAAGGCTACGCGACCCACGTCGCCGCGCTGCGCGCCACCCCGGCGGACATCCGGGACCTGCGGGCGCTGGCCGAGGAGATGGACGGATTCGAGGCGATGGGCCGCGCCCAGCTCAACCTGCTCAACCGGCGCTTCCACGAGCGGATCGTCGGGCTGTCCGGCAACCCCTTCTTCGTGGAGATGCACGAGCGCACGCAGTTCCATTACTGGAACATGCGCCTGCCCGTCCTCTTCACCCGTGAGCAGGCGGTGGTGGCGAACGAACAGCACAAGCGGATCGTCGACGCGCTGGAGGCCCGCGACCCGGACACCGCGGAACGGCACGCACGCGAGCATGTCGAGACGACCCACCGGATCGTCCGGGACGCGCTGGACGGATGACCATCACCCTGGAAGCGGGTGGCACGCACCTTTATGTCGGGGCGCGCGGCACGGTCCGCGACGGGCGGCTGTCGGCGGCCCCGTCGGTCAAGCCGCCCCCCTGCATGGTGGTGTTCAGCGACGGCGCCTTCACCGCCGGCACCCTGACGCCCCAAGGCGGCACGGAATGGCAGCTCGCCGTGGACGGCTACACCACCGCCCGCGGCACCGCCATCCCGGCGAAGCGCTGGCTGGTCGAGATGACCTGCATCGGCGGCGCTCTCTCCTTCCGGACGAAGGCGAAGCTGACCTAGGCGCTACCTTTGCCCCCACCCCGGCCCTCCCCTGCGAAGCGGGGGAGGGCCGGGGTGGGGGCAAGGTCAATGCCCTCCAAATCACCGCAACCGAGTACCGGGACGTGCACCAGAAACATCCTCCACCACTCGCCCGGGGCATCGCGTTGATCGTCGTTTCGATGCTGCTCTTCACGCTGTCCGACGTCTTGGCGAAGCAGCTTGCCCAGTCGGTGCACGCCGTCGAGATCGCGTGGCTGCGCTGCCTGGGTGCCGTGCTGCTGCTGGTGCCGGTGGTGGCGGCGCGCCCCGCCGTACTGCGCAGCGCCAAGCCCCGTCTTCAGATCCTCCGCGGGCTGTGCCTGCTGGTCTCGACGACGCTGCTGATCGCTTCGTTCCGCACCCTCGGGCTGGCCGAGGCGACGATGCTGGTCTTCATGTCGCCCTTCTTCCTGACGGCGCTGTCGGCGCTGATCTTCGGCGACCGGGTGTCGCGCGCCCATTGGGCGGCGGTGGCCATCGGGCTGGCCGGGGTGGCGGTGGTGGTGCGGCCCGGCTTCGGCACGCTGTCGCCCGCGGTGGCCCTGCCCATCCTGTCCTCCCTGGGCTGGGCGGCGGGCATGATCTGCACACGGCGGATCGGCGGAGCGGACTCCTCCGTCACGACGCTGGTCTGGTCGGTCGCCGTGGGCTTCGCCGCGGCGAGCTTGGCGGTGCCCTTCGTCTTCTCGCCCCTGGACGGCGCCCAGGTGGTTCTTGCCATCGGCATGGCGGCGGCCTGGACCGGCGCGCATTTCCTGATCGTGCTCGCCTACCGCAGCTATCCGGCGTGGCAGTTGGCGCCCTTCTCCTACTCGCAGGTGGTCTGGTCGGTGATCCTCGGCTACGCGGCCTTCACCGAACTGCCGGACGCCATGGCCTTCGCCGGTTCCGCGCTGATCCTGTCGGGCGGTCTGCTGGCCGCCGGCCTCCCGGACACCCGCACACACAACCCCACCCGTTTCCGCATACAAACGAGGAGCCAAGACGCCCCATGACGACCATCTTCGACACGCTGCACCATGTCTGCATCGTCGTGCACGATCTGGACAAGGCCGTGGCCTACTATGAATCGCTCGGCGTCGGTCCCTGGTACGACTACCCCAAGAGCGGCCCCTACGTGGAGTTCGAGGTCCCCAACGAGGCCGCGTCCAAGGCCATGCGCTACAAATGCGCCGACCTCGCCAACGTGCAGATCCAATTGTGCGATCCGGGCGAACTGGATTCCCCGCAGCGCCGCTTCCTCGACACGCGGGGCGAGGGCGTCTATCACCTGGGCTTCGAGGTGCCGGACCGCGACGCCGCGGAGGCGGAGGGCCGCCGTCTGGGGATGGGGGTGATCGCCCGCGGACGCCGCGCCGACGGGTCGGGCTTCTGCTATTTCGACACGCGGGCGGAGGCCGGCATCGTGTTGGAAATCCGCAAGACGGCGCCCTGAGACGGCAAACGTCAGAAGCCTTCCAGGGCGTCCTTGACGATCCGGTAGGTGGTCCGGACATGCTCCCGCGCGGCCTCCTCGGCGGCGTCCGCGCGGTGGTCCGCCAGCGCGCTCAGGATCACCGTGTGCTGGTCGTTCGCTTCCTGGGTCTGGTCTTTCGTGAAGATGACGGGAAGCCGCATGTTCCAATAATAGAACAGCGTCTTCTCGTGCATATCCAGGAAGAAGGGATTGCCCGCCATCTCGATGATGCGGCGGTGGAAGGTCCGGTTGAGCTGGTTCAACTGGGCGCGGTTCATCTGCTCGAACCGGGCCATCTCGTCCACCAGGGCGGCCAGTTCGGTGATGTCGGCGTCGGTCACGCGCGCGGCGGCGAGCCGCGTCGCATAGCCCTCGATGGCGATGCGGCTTTCGAAGATGGCGTCCATGTTGGACGGGTCGGTGCTTTCCACCACCCAGCCCTTCTCGCGACTGACCAGCCCCTCGCCCTGAAGGCGCAGAAGGGCCTCGCGCACCGGAGTGCGGCCGACGTTCATGGAGGCCGAGATCTCGTCCTCCACCAGGCGGGTGCCGGGCTTGATCTCGAAGGTCAGGATCTTCGCCCGGAGCCGGGCGTGCACGTCAGCGGCCAGGAAGTCCGTGCCGTTCCGCTTGCTCATGAGTTCCGTTCCCCTGTGATCCCGCAGCTGTGACCCCGCGCAGCGCCGGCCGGGACGCGCGGCATTGCCCATCCTTGAAGCATAAAGACCACGGGTTTGGCAAACGCTCCGGCGGCGGCATCCGCCCGGTCAAAAGGCCGCGCCGGCACGGCAGCCTCCGCCGGTCGAGCATATGCACCGGTCCATTCTCCGCATTGCCGTCCTTTCATCGGCGTTTCTTTGACAACGCCGTGCTTTATCTGGAAAGTTTCCGAAAACGGTTATGGAACCGCGGTCAACCTCCCCTTAGTCTGGCAACGCCCAATGCGCTAAGTAAAAACAAAGAAATCGCCCACAACGGCGCAATACATATCAAGGGAAACAAGCGTGACCATCTACACAGGACCTGTCTTCGACATGTGCCGTCAGCAGTTCACGGCCATAGCGGACCATCTCGACCTGCCGGAGGACGAGCGCGACCGGCTGCTCTATCCGAAGCGGGCGATCACCGTTTCCTGCCCGATCCATCGTGACGACGGGTCGGTGGCGGTCTTCCAGGGCTACCGGGTGCAGCACCACCTGTCGCTGGGGCCGACCAAGGGCGGCACCCGCTTCTCCACCAGCGTGGACATCGGCGAGGTCGCGGCGCTGGCCGTGTGGATGAGCTGGAAATGCGCGCTGGCCGGGCTGCCCTACGGCGGCGCCAAGGGCGGCGTCACGGTCGATCCCTCCTCGCTGTCGCGGCGGGAACTGGAGGCGCTGTCCCGCCGCTATATGCAGGAGATGATCCCCTTCGTCGGCTCCCACACCGACGTGATGGCGCCCGACATGGGCACGAACGAGCAGGTGATGGCTTGGTTCATGGACACCTACTCCATGCACCAGGGCCGCACGGTGACCGAGATCGTCACCGGCAAGCCGGTCGCCACCGGCGGCACCGAGGGGCGGCGCGAGGCCACCGGCCTGGGTGTCGTCCATCTGGTCGGCAGCGCCATGGAGCGGTTGGGCATCCGGGCGGCGCGGGCGACGGCCATCGTGCAGGGCTTCGGCAACGTCGGCGGCGTCGCGGCGGAGGAGCTTCACGCCCGCGGGGTGCGCGTTCTCGGCGTCAGCGACCACACCGCCGCCTATTTCGATCCCAAGGGGCTGGACGTTCCGGATCTGCTCCGCCACGTCGCCGCACACGGCATGCTGGCCGGCTATTCGAACGAATTGCGCATCGACCGGGAGGAATTGCTGCTCCAGCCCTGCGACGTGCTGGTGCCGGCGGCCATGGAACGGGTCATCACGGAGCGGAACGCCGCCCGCCTGCGCTGCCGCATCCTGGCCGAAGGCGCCAACGGCCCGACCACCCCGGAGGCCGACCGCATCCTGGCCGAGCGCGGCGACGACCTGTTCGTCATCCCCGACATCCTGTGCAATTCGGGCGGCGTGATCGTCAGCTACTTCGAGTGGGTTCAGGATCTCCAGCAGTTCTTCTGGGGCCGGGACGAGGTGATCGGGCGGCTGTACGGCCATCTCGACCGCGTGTTCCATCAGGTCACCAACCGCGCCGCGCGCGAGCGCGTGTCCACCCGCGTCGCCGCTATGGCCATCGGCGTGTCCAAGGTCCGCGACGCCAAGAAGACCCGCGGCCTGTTCCCCTGAGCCACGCCTGAATCAAAATGTCCGGGAGGGAGCGGCACCCGCCGCATCCCTCCCGGACTTTTGCCGCAACCACCGCGGATTGCCCTTCACCTCATAAAGTATACGATATAATATACGACATAGTGTATCGGGAAATTGAGCATGCCGGACATTGATAAGATCGACCGCCGCATTCTGTCGGTCCTCCAGGTCGAAGGGCGGATCGCCGCGGTCGAACTGGCGGAGCGCATCGGCCTGTCGCCCACGACGACCGGCGAGCGGCTGAAGCGCCTGCAGAAGGACGGCTACATCGAAGGGTTCGGCGCCCGTCTGGCGCCCCAGCGGCTGGGCTTCGGCCTCCTCGTCTTCGTGGAGGTGCTGCTGGACAAGACGACGCCCGACGTGTTCGACCGCTTCGCCCAAGCCATCCGCCGCGCGCCGGAGGTTCTGGAGTGTCACATGGTGGCCGGCGGCTTCGACTATCTGGTGAAGACCCGCGTGGCCGACATGGCGGCCTACCGGCGCTTCCTCGGGGACGTTCTGCTGCCCCTGCCCGGCGTGCGCGAGACGCGCACCTACGCGGTGATGGAAGAGGTTAAGAACGACGCGCCGCTGCCGCTCTGACGGCCACGGCGCGCCCTTCCCGTTTCGTCAGCCGGCGACGCTGCCGCCCAGATACAGCTCCCGCATCGACGGGTCGGCCAGCAGGTCGCGGGCGCGCCCCTCCATCGCCACGGTGCCGAGAGTCAGCACATAGGCGCGGTCGGCGATGCCCAGCGCCTCGAAGGCGTTCTGCTCGACCATGACGATGCACATGCCGGTGTCGTCGCGGATGCCGGCGATGGCGTCGAACACCTCGTGCATCATCAGCGGCGACAGGCCGGCGGAGGGTTCGTCCAGCAGCAGGATCTTCGGCCCGGCGATCAGCGCCCGCACCAGCGACAGGATCTGCCGCTCGCCGCCCGACAGGGCCGATGCCTTGCGGTTCTGCTTGGCCGCCAGGGTCGGGTACTGGCGCATCAGCGCGTCGAAGCGTTCCTCCCGCTCCGCCCGCGGCAGGTGGCGGGCGCCCAGGCGGATGTTCTCCGACACGCTCAGCGTCGCGAAGACGTTGTCCGTCTGCGGCACGAAGCCGACGCCATAGCCGCGCACCTTGCGGTGGACCGGCACCGCGCCGACGTCCTCGCCGTCGATGGCGATGGTGCCGGCGCGCGGGGCCAGGAATCCGGCGATGCATTTCAGCAGCGTGGACTTGCCGCAGCCGTTCGGCCCCAGGATGGTGACGATCTCGCCTCCCGCGGCGTGCAGGGAGATGCCGTTCAGGATGTCGGCGCCGTCGCCATAGCCGGCCCGTACGTTGGATACATCGATCATGCCGTCAGCTTCCCCTTCTCCACGGCCTTGCCGAGATAGGCCTCGACCACCCGCGGGTTCTCCACCAGTTCTCGCGGGGCGCAGTCGGCGATCAGCGCGCCGCGGTCCAGAACGACGCAGCGGCCGCACAGCTCGCGGATGAACTCCATGTCGTGCTCGACGACCAGGATGGTCACGCCCTGCGCGTTGACCTCTTTCAGCAGTTCCACCATGCGGCTGCGCAGGTTGGGGTGGACGCCCGCCGTCGGCTCGTCCAGGCACAGCAGCTTGGGGCGGCTGCGCAGCACCGTGGCGATGGACAGCAGCTTCTTTTGCCCGCCGGACAGGGCGCTGGCCGGCTGGTCCTGCACGCGGGTCAGCAGGAACTGGTCGAGCAGCCGCGCCACCTCGGCGTCGTAGCGCCAGCGCCGCAGCGCGCCGCCCAGGCCCGCCTCGCGCCGGCAACCGGCCTGGAGCACCTCCCGCACGGTCATGCGGTGCGGCATCGACGGCAACTGGAAGGTCCGCACCAGCCCCAGCCGGGCGATGGCGTGGGGCGGCAGGCCGGTCACGTCGTGGCCGTCCACATTGACCGCGCCGCCGTCGCTGGGCGTGAAGCCCGAGAGGATGTTCAGCAGCGTGCTCTTGCCCGAGCCGTTGGGGCCGAGCAGCCCGACGATCTCCCCCTTGCGCACCGACAGCGACACGCCGTCCAGCACGCAATGGGCGCCGAAGGATTTCCGGATGGATTCGGTGGACAGGATCGTCTCAAGCATGGCGGCCTC
The DNA here is from genome assembly GCF_016632405.1 of Azospirillum aestuarii. Classification (NCBI taxonomy): domain Bacteria; kingdom Pseudomonadati; phylum Pseudomonadota; class Alphaproteobacteria; order Rhodospirillales; family Azospirillaceae; genus Azospirillum; species Azospirillum aestuarii. The sequence goes on along the minus strand of NZ_JAEPIV010000049.1, from coordinate 8,954 downwards.
CGATGCGTTCGGGGATCAGGCCCTGGGTGCGCCAGAGGAGGAAGGCCAGCAGACCGCCGCCGACCAGGGTCAGCCGCATCGCCGCCACGAACTCCGACGGCAGGCCCAGCGCGTCCTTCACGAAGGGCACGTAGGCCAGCAGGAACTGCATGAGGAAGGCTCCGGCCACCGCCCCCAGATTGTTGCCCAGCCCGCCGACGATCAGCATGGACCAGATCAGGAAGGTCTCGGCGCTGTAGAGCTGGTCCGGCCCGACGAAGGTGGCGTAATGGGCGAACAGGAAGCCGGCGACGGCGGCGATCAGCCCGCTGATGACCAGCGGCGTGCGGCGCAACGCCGCGAGGTCGTAGCCGAGCGAGGAGGCCAGTTGCGGCTCCTCCCGCAGCAGCTTCAACGCCAGCCCGTAGCGCCCGTTGACGAGGCGCTGGCACAGCGCCCAGCAGGCCGCCAGCAGAACGGCGCACAGCGCCAGCGTGGCCAGCGGCCCCCAGGGCGCCGGCAGGGAGCCGAACAGCATCGGCAGCCCGTGGATGCCTTGCGCGCCGCCGGTCAGCCATTGCTCGTTGGTGGCGAAGGTGCGCAGGATCTCGGCGATGGACAGGGTGGCGATCCCCCAATAGTCCGCTCCCAGATTGCGCCCCAGCCGCGCGAAGGCCAGCGCGAGCAGCGCCGCCGCCGTGCCGCCCAGCAGCAGCCCGGCCACCGGTCCCCACTGGTTGGCGAAGGCGATGGCAGCACCGTAGGTGCCGCAGCCGAACAGGGCGATATGGCCGAAATTCACCAGACCGGCGAAGCCGACCTGGAGGTTGAGGCTGAGCGCCAGCAGCCCGAACAGGCAGGCCATGGTGGAGACGTGGATCAGGAACTCAAACACGCTTCACCTCGCTGACGAACAGGCCGTGCGGGCGGACCAGCAGGGCGGCGACCAGGATCAGGAAGGACATCGCCGTGGCGTAGCTGGCCGGCAGGAACAGCAACGGCTCCCCCACCAGCGGGCCGAGATTGACGTTGGTGACCAGCGTCTCCGCGGTGGCGATGATGACCGCCCCGGCCACCGCGCCCAGCGCGTTGCCCAGCCCCCCCAGGATGGCTGCGGCGAAGACCGGCAGAAGCACGTCCATGCCGAGCTGGATGTTCATCTCGCCCTTCAGCGCCAGCCCGATGCCGCCCAGCGCGGCCAGGACGCCGCTTAGGAAGACCACGGTGTTTGTGATGAGGCGCGCGTCGATTCCGGTGGCGGCGGCCAGCACCCGGTTTGTTGCCGTCGCCCGCATGGAGCGGCCCAGCGTGGTGCGGAACAGCAGCAGCGTCAGCACGATCACCGCCCCGGCGGTCAGCCCGACGGCGGTGAGCTGGTGGACCGTCAGACGGGCGTCCAGAACACGGATGACCGGGTGGCTGTCCAGGTCGAAACGCCGCGAATCCGGCCCGAAGACCACCAGGAAGACCGCCGACAGGATCATCGTGACGGCCAACGATCCCACCATGGCGATGGCTGAGCCGGAGGCGAGCAGCCGCTCGAACACCGTCACGTTCAGCAGCACGGCGAGGCCGCCGACCAGCAGGCAGGCGAGCAGACCGGCCACCGGCAGCGGCAGCCCGGCGCCTTGCAGCAGAAGCGCCAGGAAGGACCCGGCGACCGCGTACTGGACGAGCGCGATGTTGGGGAAGCGGATGAGGGAGTAGACGCAGCTCAGCCCCACCGCGATGAGGGCGAGATCGACGGTCCGGATGAGGACGTCGGAAAGGAATTGTACCATTGTGGAAAGATCCCCCGTGCGATCCGGTCGGGGGCCGGACGCCGAGGCGCCCGGCCCCGGCGCGCTCAGCGGAGCACGAGCTTGCCGTTGTCCACCTTCATCTTCAGGTAGGGCTGGCTGTCGCGCATCCGGTTCGCGTCGAAGGTGATCTGGCCGGTAGCGCCTTCATAGCCCTTGCCCAGCTCCTTCAGCGCCGCGCCGATGGCGGCGGGGTCGGTGCTGCCCGCCTTGTTGATGGCGGCGGCGGCGATCTTCACGGCGTCGTAGGTGTAGCCGTTCCAGGTCGTGCGGAAATCCTCGCCGTACTTCTTCTTGTAGGCGTCCTGATAGGCGCCGCCGTTCGGGCCGATGTAGTTGACCTCGAGCCCGTACTGGCCCTGCTTGGTCTTCGGGTCGCTGTCGGCGGTGGACATGGACAGCAGGTAGCCGTACCAGGGCGTCTCGTTCAGACCCAGTTCGGACGCCTCGCGGTTGATGACGGCGCCCTCGCGGCTGTAGGCGGAGTAGACGAACACGTCCGGCTTGGCCTGGGCAAGCTGCTGGAGCTCGCGGCGGTAGGTGGTCTGCCCCTCCGGATAGGCGATGGAGGCCAGCACCTGACCGCCCGCCGCCTTGAAATGCTTGGTGAACTGTTCGATCACGCCCTGGCCGAAGGCGTTGTTGGGGGCGATGATGACCGCCTTGCCCCAGCCCTGGGCCATGATGTCGTCAGCGGCGAACTTCGTCGTCACATGGTCGAGGCCGACGAGGCTGAAATGCCCCTCGCCCAGGTCGCGCAGCAGACCGCTGGTGCTGGCCGGGTTCAGGTGGATGCGCTTCTGCTGCACCAGATACTGGCCGATGGGCAGGGTGTTGCCCGACGAATATTCGCCGATCACCAGCGGCACGTTGTTAACCGTCACCAGCTTGCGTGCGGCGTCCAGCGCGGAGGGCGGACGCCCGCCGGAATCCTCCACGATCACCTTCAGCGACTGGCCAAGCACGCCGCCCTTGGCATTCACCTCCTCCGTCGCGATCTCGATGCCGCGGAGCTGATCGGCGCCGATGGTGGCGCTGGCGCCGGACAGCGGAATCACCGCGCCGATGGAAACCGGCTCGGCCTGGGCGGAAGAAACATACGTTCCGCACAACAAAGTCATAGCAAGCGTGAAGCCGATCTTCTTGATCGAAGAAATCATGGAATTGCCCCCTGTTCTTTGATTATGGGTGCGTCTGTTGCGCCGGTCCCATAGGCAAGGTTAGCGGGCTAAATTCCTCATTTGTATCCGGAATTATTAGATTTTTTCCTCATTTATTGCGGAAATCTGCCAAATTGCCGGAAAATTCTTGGTCACCCCCGCAACCCTCTAGCCCCGTCGGGTCACGTCGACAGCACCCCCCATCGGCGAGCCTCCGGGGGCCGCTCCAGTACGCAAGCGGCTCAAGGAATACGGATTCGCACCCACCCAGGTCACCACCGGTGAGCTACGGTCCTATGGAGCCGCCTTCCATGAGATTCGCCTATCGGCCCGCCAGGAGCAGGACCACCGCAAAAACAACCGGGCCGAGGTCTCGCACCAGCCGCTGCGTCGCCGCGAACGCAAGATGCAGCGATTCAGATCGTCTAGCTCCGCCCAGCGTTTCGTCTCCTTGTATTCCGCCGTCTACCACACCTTCGACCTCCAGCGCCATCTGATCTCCCGCCGCACCCTGCGCACCGTCCGGGCGCAGGCGATGGTCGACTGGCAGGCAGCGACGGTGGCGACGTAACTCAGTCAAAGACTTCGGACTTCCCGCGCGTCGGATCGGTTCGCGTGACAAAGCCCTTGTCATGGCGGGTGGCACATTGCGACGTCGCAACACGCGACGTCGCATTTCTACGGGCCTCAGCGCTCCAAAACCTCGCCGATCAGCCGGTGGAGGCGCCGCAGGCGTTCCATATGCTCATCGTCCAAAGGCACCTCTCGGAAGCGCTCGACCTGCTGCTCGAACCGACCGACCACCTGCGAGAAACGCCGCACGGATGATCCGCCGACATCCGCGTTGCGCGTGACGGCCGGCGAAGCGGGCTTCGATCGGTCGTTTCCACCGGCCTGCGCATCAGCAGGGGGGGTACCCTCGCCGCCTTGTTCGTCATGAGACGTTGCGGCGACCTCGAGTTCCAGCTTGGCTGCCCGCAGCTCGCGTACGGTGGCTCCTTCTTGGGCACGCTGCCACAACGCCAGCTGCTGCTCCGTCGGAGCGTCCGCGATTTCGAACAGGACCGACCGTGAAATGGTTCGACCGCTTTGCGTGAAGCCGTCGCGGATGTCCGTCGGCAAAGCGTGCACCGCCATCAGACGGCTGACCTCGGCCTTCGAGCGTCCGATCAGCCTTGCGACGTCGGCTTGCGTGGCGCCGTCCTTGGCCAGCAGTTTCGCTATTCCGTCCGCCAGCTCGAAGGGATCGAGATCCTGACGCTGGGTGTTCTCGATCAGCGCGATCTCATCCGGATCGCCTTTTGTGATCACCGCGTAGACCGACGCCCTTCCGGCGATCCGGCAGGCCCGCCAACGGCGCTCGCCCGCCACGATGATGTATTGTTCCGCTCCCTCTCCTTCCCGGACCAATATGGGTTGCAGTTGCCCCTTGGCGCCGATGCTGTCCGCAAGCAGCCGGAGGCCTTCTTCGTCGAACTGCTTGCGCGGCTGTTCAGGGTTCGGATGCACCTGCTCCAGAGGCAGCTCCCGAACTTCGGGAAAATCCGACGGCTGGCCGAACAGGGCCGCGACGTTTGGGACCGCTCCGGCAGCGCTCCGGAAGAGCGCGGCGTTTGGCGCGCCGAATTGTTTACGCGGCGGCATGGGCGCCTCCGGCGGCCGGCGGTTGACGAAGGTCCATCAGGCTGCCGGCGATCTCACGGTATCCGTCGCCGCCGACCATCTTGGGTTCATGCTCGAAGGCCGACCTGCCTTCGAACACCGCTCGGGCAAAGACCGTGGAGCGCGAAATCGGCGAGAAGATCCGGGTGTGCTCGCCGAACTGCTCGCGCAGCAAGCGCAGGCTCTCAGAATCCTGCAGCGTTTGTGAATGCATGGTGGGCAAGACGCCAAAAACTGTCAGGTGTGGGTTCACGCTACGACGCACTTGGGTGATGGTGGTGAGCAGTTGTGGCACGCCCACCAGGGCCAGCATTTCGGTCTGGCAGGGGATGATGACATATTGGGCGGCCGTGAGGGCTGCGATCGTCAACGGCCCCCGATTGGGCGGGCAGTCGATGATAATGAAATCGTATCGCGCGCTGACGTTGACGTCGGGATGCTCCTTGTTGAGCGATGCCTTCAAGCGCATCGTGCCGTACGGTACGGTCAGCAGTTCGATCTCCGCCTCGCCGAGCGTGATCGTCGCCGGCACCACATGCAGAGGCAGCTCGCCGACGGATTGTGCGACGTCCTCGACGTTCTTTTCGAGGCGCAGCACCTGGTAGAGCGTGGTACCGGCCTTCTCCTGCTTCATACCGTCAATGCCGAGATGGACCGTCGCGTTGCCCTGGGGATCGGCGTCGATAAGCAGGACGCGATATCCCTCGTTTGCGAGAAGCCATGAGACGTTGACGGCGGTCGTCGTCTTGCCGACTCCCCCCTTCTGGTTCGCGACGGCGATGACGGTTGCCCCCTGCCCGCTCGTCGCCAGTTCCGTCGCGCCGCTGGACAGGAACGTGGAGACGATCTTCGGCACGGGTTCGCGCCCCCCCTCCCATCGGCTGACCCGTTGCCGGTCATAGCTGCGGTGAAGCGCGGCATTGAGATGCTCCGCGAACTGTGCCTGTGTAAGGCCCCGAGCTTCGCGATGATGTTTGAGGGATTCTCCAGCGGTCGTCATGACGGCGTTCCCCTGCCCCACGGTTGCTGCTGAGCTTCAGCGTGGCAGGGAGACAGAATACTGTCAACAAAAAGGGCGTTGCCATTGGCAAAACGTCTACACAACCGTCAACACTCTGTGGAGAGGTGGAACTTAAGACAGACAGCGCCGACCGCTGCCCCGAGGCATCCGGACACAGTTGCGATGTCGCAACCGGGCCCAGGGCGCGTGGGTGCTCGAAACCACCCAGACCTCCATGCTGAAATCCCCTGACCACGCGGGACCTCCGCCGTGGAAGACACCGCAGAGGCGGGAGAAAAGCAGCATGTTCGACCGGTATCGTGGGACGAGGCGGCGCACTGATCCCCTGAGCGGCCTGAATGACCAGCAGCGCGAGGCGGCCACGGCGCTGGACGGCGCCTTGCTGGTGCTCGCCGGAGCCGGCACCGGCAAGACGAAAACCCTGACTGCCCGCATCGCCCATCTGATCGCGCAGCGGCGCGCACGCCCCTATCAGGTCCTGGCGCTGACCTTCACCAACGACGCCGCGGAGGTTATGAAGGACTGGCTGTCGGAGATGATCGGCGAGGAACGCGCGAGCCAGATCTGGGTCGGCACCTTCCATTCCATCGCCCGCCGCCTGCTGGCCGAGCGCCCCTGGCTCGCCGGCCTCGCCAAAGGGTTCGAGATCGCCGACGCCGCACAGTCGCGCAGGGCCATCCGCATCGCGATGGAAGACGCCGGCATCGAGGGTCACGACGACCGCGACGCCGTGCACGCCGCCGCGGCCGCCATCGCCACCATGAAGGACGAAGGAGTCACGCCCGACGAGGCGTCCGTCGCCGGACGGATCGGAACGAAGTACGGGGGAGACGAGGTTCCGGAGGATGTCGCAACGGCCGCCCGGGTGTACGCGGCGTACCAGGCAATCCTGCGCGAGGACAATCTGGCGGACTTTGGCAATCTCCTGCTGTGGGTGGTCAAGGCGCTGGAGGGCGATGAAAGCTACCGGCGCGACGTCGCCGGCCGCTTCCGGTACATCCACATCGACGAGTACCAGGACACCAACGTCCAGCAGGCGCTGTACGCGTGGCGTGGGGCCGACGTCGGCAACATCCTGGGCTTCCACGACCAATGGATGCCCTGCCGCATGGTGCGGCTGGAGATCAACTACCGCTCGACACCGGTCATCCTCGCCTGCGCCAACGCCGTGATCGCCAACAACAAGCGCCGCTTCGCCAAGACCTTGCGGCCGGACCCCACCCGCCGCCATGGCGGCACCCCGGTCCGTGTGGTCGGCGCCGAGTCCCTTGAGGACGCTGCGGACTGGCTTGCCGACGACATCCGCCTGAGGCGGGCCGAGTGCGACGACGAACCCGGAACGCTGGTGCTGTACCGGGCGAACTGGTTGAGCCGGGTCGTCGAGGAGGCCTTGATCGATGCGGACCTCCCCTACACTGTCGTCGGGGATGTCGGCTTCTGGGGCCGTCTCGAGGTCCGCGACGCCCTCGCCTATCTGGCGCTCGCCGTGAATCCCGCCGACACGGACGCCTGGGAGCGCATCGCGAATTTTCCGCCCCGCGGACTCGGCGACGTCGCCATGGAGCGCATCCGCGCCGCAGCCGGCGCCGGCGATCTGGTGGAGGCTGGGCGTCGCCTTGCCGACGCCGGGATGCTGCGGGGCGTCCGGCGCCCGCGCCCTCGCCAACGCCATGGCCGGGTGGCGGGACACGGCTTCCTCCGGAGGCTTCGCCGACCGCCTTCAAGGCCTTCTCGACACCGCCGGCTACGAGGAACACTGGCGGGCCGCCGACGATCCGCGCGCGACCGGGCGGAACGGGCGGCCCAGGCCGAACGCGACGACGCGCCGGTGCGGTTGATGACCGTGCACGCCGCCAAGGGGCTCGAAGACGACGAGGCCTATCTCTTCGGTGTCGACGAGGGCATCCTCGTGCTGGCGGGCCAGATCGGCCCGGCAACGGATGCCGGCGACGATGCTGCGCAGCGCCCGGCCACGCTCGGCCTGGTGCCGGGCGACCTCGACCATGCGCCGATGAAGATCGACCAGAGGGGACAGGTCGAGCCCGTACAGCTCGACGATCCGGCCCGTACTGTCGCGAACGGGCTGACGCCGGTTGCCGGGACCGAGCTCCAGTTTCAGCGCGGAGGCCGCGCGCAGCCAGGCAAGGTGGCGGTTCCGGGCGCCGAGGGCGCTGGACAGAGCCCGCGCGAAAGCACTGCGCGACCCCGCCGCCTTGTCGATGCGCTTCAGCACCCTCTGCGACCGCCTCCAGCGCTCGTCGAGCACGTCCTGGGCGCGGGCGCGGGCCACCTCGGCCAGCCGCGCCAGCGGGTCGGGGTGGTAGCGGATGCCGGAGGACAGCCGGCGGAACTCCGTGCCGCGTTCGAAGGGCCGGCCGTCGGGCCGTTCGAGGCGCAGCTCGTCGAACGGCGAACACAGGCGGGCCGCCGGCGGCGGATCGGAACTGGCGATGCGGGCGTTCAATTCCTGCGGCCGGCCACCGATGGTGACCGTGATCGGGAAGCGCAGCGGCGCGCTCAGCGCGGCCTGCGCCGCGTCGCGCCCGGTCTCCGGCCGGTCGGGCACCGCGAGGCCGCCGACGGTCCAATCGTCGCGGCGGCAGTCCGGGGCCAGGCGGTCGGTCTCGCCGCCCTCCTCCTCCGCCTCGCCGTCGTCGGCTCCGAACAGCACGTGCCAGCCCGGCTCCGTCTCGACGGTGCCGGCGGTCCGGAACAGGCGGTCCCGGCAGGGGCCGGACCGCGGAACCATGCTGACCGTCGTGCGCAGACCCTGCGCCGAGGGCGTGAAGGCCGCCACGTAGCGCTGTGCGATCAGCCTGTAGGCCTTCGCCTCGTCCTCCGTCAGGCGCAGGCCGTCGGCCGGAACGTCGGTGGGGATGATGGCGGTGTGGCTGGCCTCCGCCACCTCCCGGTCGTTGACCACGGAGCGCCGCACCGTAAGGCGGCCGTCCAGGCGGTCGATCGCCGAGCGGAAGGGTTCGCCGAGGCCGCGCAGATGCTCCATGATACGTGGCACCTTCTCCACGTCGGAGGAGGCGACCACCGTCAGCTCGGCGCGCGGGTAGGTGATCAGGCCCTTGTCCTGGTAGAGCCCCTGCAGGATCTCGGCGGACTTGTCGCCCGACCACCCCCACAGCGCGCCGGCCCTGGTCAGAAAGCTGGTCTTGGAGAACAGCTTGGGCGGCGCGGTCTCGACCGGCTTCTGCTCCACGACCAGCGGTTCGGCGATCCCCCGGGCCGCCTCGGCGAGGGCCAGGGCGGCCGCGCGATCGGTCAGGCGCTCCTCGGCGGACGGGGCGTGGCGCAACGTGACGGTGCCCGCCCGCACCCGGA
>NZ_JAEPIV010000048.1:0-22832 GCF_016632405.1 Azospirillum aestuarii | reverse complement strand
CACTGAAGCCGCGTCACAGAACGCCGCCTGATCGGCCCGTCACCCAATCTCCAACATAGCTCATCGACGGTGGCTCGGACCTTGCCGGTCAGGTTGGCCAGAAGCGCGCCGAGGGTCCTTCCCTCGCTGCTGAGGTCGGCCGTCCCCGCGATGGTGCCTTCCACCATCCCGGCCACCTTCCCGGCGACCACCGGCAGCGCGCTCACCGGCACGCCCTGGCCCTTCGCACCAAGCGCCAACACCGGCGGATTCGCCGTCGCGTCCACACGCAGCGTTCCGGTGATGGCTCCTTCCGGCATTCCGACGTGCAACGGATCCATGCGAAGGATCCCGTCCTTGAGGGTCACCGACGCGCTGCCGGCGCGCAACGGCAGGCTCGGCGCCTCGATCCGCTCGGCCCGGAGCGTGAGGTCCGCGTTCACCGCGTACAGCCAGCCGAAGGGGAGATCCTGCGCCCCGTCCCTCTGTGTCTGCCCGCCGCCCTGCCCCGCTAGTTCGCGCAGTTGCCCCACGGCAAGGGTCGTGGCGGTCATGTCCCCGGCGACCATCGGCTTCGGTCCCGAAGCATCAACCGTCAGCGTTCCCGTCGCACGGCTTTCGCCGAGGCGGGCCTGAATCCCGTCCGCCGTCCACCGCGCCGCCTCCTTGACGACCTGCGCCTCGGCGTGGAAGGACGGGGTGGAGCCGACCGCCACCCCCGCCAGCGCGAACAGCGGTTGCAGGCCCTCGCCCTCGGCCACGACGTGCAGGTCCGCCGCTGGGTTGCCAAACAGGCTTGTGACCCGGCCCGACACCTCCGCGCGCACCGTACCAACCGAGGCCGTCGCCCGGACAGGCAGGTCCCCTTTGCGCAGCTGGCGCAAAGATCCGGTCTCGCCGCTGAAGCGGATGTTCTGGGGTTGCGGCTTCGACGGCCCTGCCGCGAGCTGCCCTTGTGCTTCGAACGTGATGGGGCGGTCCACGGACGGCGCTTCCGCGCGCAGTCCGTGCAGCCGCACCATTCGCGGCGCGCCAGGAGCGGCATCCCGATAGACCACGTTTCCCTTGGCGATCTGGAAGCTCTTCAGCCCGAACAGATCCGCAGGCCCGTCCGACGGCGCACCCGAGCCGGACACCATCCCCTGCCAATTCGCCTTGCCTTCCGCGTTGACCGCCAGGAACACGGCCGGAGCCGTCACCACGACGCGGGGAAGTTCGACAGCGGGCGGGAAAAGGCCGGAAACGGTGAGCGCCGCCCGGATCCGTTCGGCGCGGAAGATCGACGGCTCGTCCGCCCAGGCGGCGTTCTCGACGGCGATGTCCGTCAACTCGACGGTCGTCGGCATCCCCCAGTCCGCGACGGCGGCATGACCGACATCGACATCGTGGCCGAGCACCGCGGTGGCGGCCTTTTCGATCATGAACGCCATCGCGCGGCCATCGGCGACGGCGACCGCAAGCAACAGCGCGATGCCCCCGACGAGGACAACCAGCAGGCTGCCGATGGTGGAGATCAGAAGTTTCACGGCGCGAGGCATGGCAGCACCTATGGTCGGTTGGAAGGGGGTCGGTTGGAAAGGGCCTCTTCCTGGCCCAATCCGCACCGCGCCCTGCGGTTCCGCGACATGAGGAATAAGCGCTCTCAGTCGGACTGCCTCTGGCCGTCGGTCAGGGACCGCTCGCCGTGACGCGCCAGATGCGGTTGCCGACATCGTCGGCGACGAGCAGCGCTCCCTTCCCGTCCAGGACAACGCCGACCGGCCGGCCGAGCGCGTTGCCGTCCTGGTCGAGAAACCCCGTCAGCACATCGACGGGCTCCCCAGTGGGGCGTCCACCGGCGAAGGGCACGAACACGACCTTGTAGCCGCTGTGCGGCCGGCGGTTCCACGACCCGTGCTGACCGACGAAGGCGCCGTCCGCAAAGCGCGCCGGGAGAGCGCCGAACCTGCCGAAGACAAGCCCGAGCGATGCGGTATGAGGACCCAGCGCGTAATCGGGCACGATTGCCCGCGCGACGAGGTCGGGCCGCTGCGGCGTGACCCGCTCGTCCACATGCTGCCCATAGTAGCTGTAGGGCCAGCCGTAGAAGCCCCCGTCCCGGACGATGGTCATGTAGTCGGGGACGAGGTCGCTGCCGATCTCGTCGCGCTCGTTGACCGTGGTCCACAGCGCGCCGGTCGTCGGTTCCCAATCCAGGCCGTTGGGATTGCGCAGGCCCGAGGCGAAAACGCGGTGGCGGCCGGTGGCCGGGTCGATTTCCCAGACGGCGGCACGGCCCTCCTCCGCCTCCATGCCGTTCTCGGCAACGTTGCTGTTCGACCCGACGGTGGCGTAGAGGCGCCGCCCGTCCGGACTGGCGATGACGTTCTTGGTCCAATGATGGTTGAGCGGGCCGGCGGGCAGGTCCACCACCTTGGTGCCCGGCGCGGTGATCCGCGTCTGGCCCGGCTGATAAGGGAAGCGCACCACCGCGTCGGTGTTGGCGACGTACAGGTCGTTGCCGACCAGCGTCATGCCGAACGGGGAGTTGAGGCCGTCGAGGAAGACCGAGCGGGCCTCGGCCACGCCGTCGCCGTCGGCATCGCGGAGCAGGGTGATGCGGTTGGCGCTTGGCCCACCCGCCCCGGCCTCGCTCATCACCTGTTTCATGACCCAGCCCCGGATCCCCTGGTTGTCCTTCGGCTTGGGCGGGGCGTTGGTCTCCGCCACCAGGACATCACCGTTGGGCAGCACGAGCAGCCAGCGCGGGTGGTCGAGGCCATCGGCAAAGGAGGTGACGGCCAGCCCAGGCGTGGCGACCGGGGATGCGCCGGCCGGCCAGCCCCGTGCCGGCGCGATGTTGACCGTGGGGATCACCGTCTCACGGGGCGGCGGCAGCGCCGGATTGGGGCCGATTCCGGCGGAGACCGGAAGCGTCGCCGTCTCGCCGCAGCCGGTCAGGATGGTTGCCGCCGAAGCAGCGAGCAACGCGGCCAAGGGCAGCCTGGTCATTGCTGCAAGTCTTCCGATCCGTGAGCATTGGATGCTGAACGAATTGCCGGCTGGCGCTGTTCCGCGAGCCGCTTCACACCATAAGCACGGGATTGCGGGATTCGCGGAGAAGGCCGAGCGTCCGTTGGTAGTCGCTAGCGGCGCAGTCATCCCCGCAGCCAACGACCAGCAGCCCCGGTTCGCCGTTGGCGAACGCCGCGACGGTCTGTATGAGCGGGCCATGCCGGACCGTCACCCGGCAGTCCACGTTAGCCTCGCTCGCTCGCCGCTGAATCACCGCGACGAGGCCGGCAACGTCGGGGCGGCCAAGCCCGGCGAGCGAGGCCTCATCGACCTCGGCGGCCCGAAACGACTGACCGACGAGGTGCCGCACCGCATCGAGCATTTCTTCATCGACCACGGCCAGCAGATGAATAGTTCCGTCCGAGGGTGTCAGGCCCAGCGCCCACGCCGCCGCCTCGGCCCCCCGCTCCGAAAGGAGGTTCAGCGGCAGCACGACCCTTTCCAGTCGGTCGCGCACGTTCTCCGCAGGCTTGCGCACCACCAGCAACGGGTTCGAGCGCCGGTGCACAAGCACGTCAGTCGTGGTGCCGACGCTGCTGCCGCCGACGTCCTGAAAATCCTCCAGATAGGGCGACGGGAACATGGAGAGGTCGCAGCCATGCGCCTTCGAGAGATCCAGGATCTGCCGGAACGCCCGTCCTCCGCCCGGAGCGCGGGCGTGGGCAGCTTCGATCCGCCCCGCTCTGCCGAGCGCCATGGCATGCTCGGCGAGATAGCGGTCCTTCTCGGAATCGGGTGTGCTCTGCTCGTAGGCATAGGTGACGAGCACGGCGCAGCCGAGCCGGGTGGCGACCGCCCGCCCGAGCTCCAGCACCGCCCGGTCCTGGTTCGAGCCGTCGAGCGCGAGCAGCATCCGCCGGACCGTCAGCCCCGGCACCTCCATGCGCTGGGCCGATGCCGCCGCCTCGAACTGGTTGATCGTCGCGTCGAGATCGAGATTGCTGAAGTCGGTCATGGCACGGCCATCCGCGATCAGAGGTCCGGAAACAGGTTGAAGACGCGGTAGAACAGGAGGTAGGCGATCACCAGCACGATCTGGAGACCCGCCACCGTACCGCCGACCTTCATGTACTCGCCCCAGCCGATCCGTATGCCGCGCTCGCGCTCAAGCGCGTGCAGCGCGATCACCGCGCCGATGCTGCCGACGGGCGTCGGATTGCCGCCGAGATTGCTGGCGGCGATCAGCGCCCACCACAGCGGTTCGGGGGCGAGCCCCGCGGCGATCATGGTCTGCACCACCGGGATCATCGTCGCCGCGACCGGTATGTTGTCCACGATCGCCGCGGTCACGAACACGAACGGCACGAGGATCAACAGCACCGCCAGCATGTTGGTGCCGGTGATGGCGAAGATCTGGCTCGCCATCACCTCCAGCAGGCCGGTCGCGCCGACCGTGCCGATCAGCACGAACAGCCCGACGAAGAACAGGATGATCGGCCACTTCACCTTGCGGATCGCCTCTTCGGGATCGAAACCGGAGAACAGCAGGGCCGCCGTCGCGCCGCAGATCGCGATGAAGTCGAGCCCGACGCCGAGCTGCTGGGCAAAGGCAAAGCCGAGCGTGGTCAGCAGCAGGATGATCGCGCAGCGGATGAAGATCCGGCGGTCCTTGACCAGCGCCCATTCGTCGAAGGCTTCGACCTTGCGCCGGCGCGCTTCCGGATCGCCGGTGGCGACGAGGCGTTTGCGGTAGAAGAGCATGGATGATGCCGAAGGCGAGCAGCGCCGAAATGATGGCGAGCGGTGTCGAGACGATCAGGAAGTGAACATAGGAGATGCCGGCGCTGGTGCCGATCATCAGGGTCGGGATGCCCGACGCGAAGGTCATGAGGGCACCCGAATTGGCGCCGATGGCGACCGCGACGATGTAGGGCACCGGATTGTCGTCGAGCGCGCGGGTGATGACCAGCACGAGCGAACTCATGATCAGCACGCCGGGCGCGATGGTGAGAAAGGTGACGAAGCCGACGGTCGCCACCATGACGGCAGGCAGAAGCAGCCGTGGCTTGCCACCGGTCATCTTGACCAGCCGGATCGCCAGGAAATGGAAGAAGCCTGACCCGCCGACAACCTCGACCAGGATCGAGGTGCCGACGATGACACCGATGACGCCCATGTCGTGGGCGATGAACTCATGAACGGCCCCGTAACCCACGTCCGCGCCATAGACGCCGAGGACGAGCGCGGCGATCACGGCGGCAACGGCGCCGAGCAGCGCGGCCAGACTCTTATGGAGTTTCTCGAAGGCTATGAAGCCGAAGGTGACCATCAGCAGCAGCCCAATCACCACCATCGGCAGGACGGGTTGCGCCTGAGCAGCCGTCGTGCCGGGCACGGCCACAGCGGTGGCGGCGAAGGCAGGGGCAATCAACATGATCGGCCCGGATGAGGCATTGCTTCTTGCAACGGTCGCATTGCTCCTCCCGCTCATCCTTTCCAAGAACTGACGTGCAGAAAATTGCGTTCCGCGCGACCTTCACTCAGCCTCGGTATTTTTGCCGAATTTCCCATGATCGCTCCATCCGCCCTGCCCCATTCACCCTGCGCGGTCTGTGGCCGGTGCGCGGTGTGTACAGCGGTGGTGCATGGAAACCGTAAAGCCCAACTGCGGATGGACGATGGGGTTCCCCGGTGCGCCTGCCCGCTGGTGTTGGCTGCGACACCTCCTCTTCAGCCGAGTTGACGCGACAGGGCACGCTCTTGCGCGCGGCCCCTCACGGACTTGCTCGGAGGAACACCATGAATCCCGCTCTCGTCGCCGCTACTGCGGTCATCTGTCTGGCAGCCCCCGCCTTGGCCCAGACGGCAAACCAAGGCCGCACGGCATTGCCGGCGCCGCCCGCCGGCCAGGCGTTGGCGCAAGCCGGTCTCGTGGACGCGGCCGGGCAGACGATAGGAACCGCGGCTTTCATCCAGACGCCCAGCGGAGTGTTGATCCAGCTTCGCCTCGACAAGATCCCGCCGGGCGTCCACGGGCTTCACATTCACGAAAATGCCCGATGCCAACCGCCCGACTTCCAGTCGGCGGGCGGACACTTCAATCCCGGCGGACGGTCCCATGGGCTCCTGGACCAAGGCGGCCCGCATGCGGGCGACCTTCCCAATGTTGCAGCGTCGCAAAACGGGCAGGTCTGGGCCGATATCCTGACCGACCGCGTGACTCTCGGCACCGGAACGGACAGCCTGTTCGGCGGAAACGGCACGGCGCTTGTTCTGCACGCCACACCCGACGACTACCGGACCGATCCGGCCGGCGCGGCTGGCGGCCGGGTCGCCTGCGGTCCGATTATGCGCATGACGCAGCCGCGGTGAGCGGCCTTCAGACCAGGGCGGCCAAGCGATCGTGCGCGTCCCGGCAACGCCGCCGAAGCGCCGCTCGGTCGTGATCCTGGGCGATGCCCTGCTCTCCAGCCTCCTCGATGAGCGCGAGTTGGTCCAGCAACGGGCGCCGCTGCTCGTCGGTGCGGGTGTAGGGCGCCAGCCGCGCCACCCCTTCCGCCAGCCGGATGAGGACCGCGGGCATGGCGTTCCCCGCCTGCCGGATCTGGTCGAAGGCCGCCCGCACAAGCCCGTCATAGTCGGTCACATTGCGAACCACGCGCAGTTTCCCATCCTCGTCGCAGCGCGCCGCGGCCTCCAGAGGGCGCTCGAAGATTTGGGAAAGCGCCGACGAGAGATTGTCGATCACGGCGATGGCGGTGAAAACGTCGTTGATGCCGGGCGACAGCGCGCGGAGCGCAATCTCCACCAGCTGGCGGATGCCGTATTCCAGGTCCTGGGTCGGCGTCCGCTCGGCGCCGATGATGAAGGCCCCGCGGATGGCCTGCACAAGCGCGTCGGGGCAGCCCTCCGGGGCATGCACGGCCACATGGTCGCCGCGGGTCAGCACGTAGTGACCCGGCCGGACCATGATCCACAGCACCACCTCGGCGCCGCGCGCCTCGTGCACCAGCGCATCGAAGTCGATGGCCTCGATGTAGCCGTCATGCCCCAGCCCGATCCATACCACACCCTCCGGCGGCGGCACCGGGGCGGACAGCGGCGAATCCGCTTCCGGCAGCAGACGGTCGATGGTGGCCCGCAACTCCCGCGTCACGTCGCGCACGACATTGTCGTACATGATCGCGCGGGCGAGCTTGTGAACGTAGAACAGCAGCACGAACAGGCACAGCGCCGACAGGCTCGTTCCGACGCTGACCGCCAGGTGCGGAATGCCGTTGGTGGATGGGCCGCCGATGCTGCGGAAGACGACCAGCAGATAGAGGATCGTCGCCACGAACAGGCCGAGCACCGCCTGCGTCTGCGGGTCGCTGATGAAGTTGCGGACCAGCCTCGGCCCGAGTTGCCCCGCCGCCAGCGTCAGCACCACCACCGTGATCGAGACGACCAGCGAAGTCATGGTGATGGTGCCCGACAGCAGAGCGCCCATGAGCTGGCGGGCGCTTTCCGGGTCGCCGCTGTAGACCAGCCACAGCTCGACCGCACCATCCGGCAGCAGGTCCCGATGCGTGAGCAGCAGGACGGCCAGCACCACCGCGGCGATGCTCATCAGCAGCGGCACGAACCAAAGGCTTCCGCGCAGAAGCATCCAATAGTGGCGCAGGCGGTCCTGCATGGCTCAATCACCCACCCCTGATTACCCGACCGGCAACGGGACGAACAAGGCGCTGCCCTCGCGTCGTCGCAACAGGAGCACGCTGTCTTTGTTCGACTTGCGCGCCGCCTCGACGGCCTTGGTGACGTCGTCCGGTCCTTCCACGGGCTGCTGCCCGGCCCGGGTGATCACATCGCCCGGCTCGAAGCCGGAACGGGCAGCCGGGCTGTTCGGGGCGACCTCCACCACCACCGCGCCGTTGATGTCGGTGTCCAGCGAGAACTGCTTGCGCAGTTCCGACGTCATCGGCGCCAACGTCAGGCCGAGTTGGCCTTCGCCGGGCTTCTGCTGCTGCGCCTCTGCCTGCTGAGACGGCGGTTGCAGTTCGGCGACGCGGACCTCCAGAGTCATCGGCTTACCGTCGCGCTGGACGACCACGCGGGCGGTGTCGCCGGGCTTGGTTCGCGCGACCATGCGCGTCAGGTCGTGCGGTTCCTGGACCGGCTTGCCGGCGTATTCGGTCACGACGTCGCCGCTCTCCACGCCGGCCTTGGCGGCCGGGCCGTTGTTGGAAACCTCGGCGACCAGTGCCCCGGTCGGCTCCGTGAGGCCGAGCGCGCTGGCGATGTCCGGCCCGACCGGCTGCACCGACGCGCCGAGCCAACCGCGCGTGACGCGGCCGGTGTCGCGCAGTTCGGCGATGACCGGCCCGGCCAGTTCCGAGGGGATGGCAAATCCGATGCCGACGTTGCCGCCCGACTGGCTGAAGATGGCGGTGTTCACGCCGATCACCTCGCCCTTCAGGTTGAACATCGGGCCTCCGGAATTGCCCTGGTTGATCGCGGCATCGGTTTGCAGAAAGTCGTCGTAGGGGCCGGCGCCGAGGTCGCGGGCGCGGGCCGAGATGATGCCGGCCGTCACCGTGCCGCCGAGGCCGAAGGGATTGCCGATGGCCAGTATCCAGTCGCCCACCCGCATGCCGGTGCTGTCACCCCAATGCACGGCGGGCAGCGGCTTGTCGGATTCGACCTTCAAAAGGGCGAGGTCGGTCTTGGGATCGGTGCCGACGACCTTGGCTTGCAGCTTGCGCTTGTCGGTGAGCGTGACTTCGACCGTGTCGGCGCGTTCCACGACATGGTTGTTGGTAACGACGTAGCCGCCCGGATCGATGATGAAGCCGGATCCCAGCGACTTGCCGGGCCAGCCTTGTGGTCCGGGCTCGGGACCTCTGCGTTCCAGACCGCCCCCGAAGTTTGGGATCTGCTTCCGCAGCAGGTCCTCCATGAAGTCGCGCAAGGGGCTGTCCGGGAAGAGCGAGAACGGGCCGTCTCCTCCGCCCGGTTGATCGGACCGCGCGGTTTGTCGGTTCGGCGGCCTGCTGGACGCGGCGATGGTGACGACGGACGGAAGCTTCGCCTCGGCGAGATCGGCGAAGCTGGCCGGCGCCTCGCGCGCCGGTGCGCCGGACGGCTGCGCCGCAGCCGGACCCACAGGCGTCAGCAAAAGGCCGGCGGCGAGAACAAAGACGGTCGATTTGGAGAGAGTGGGTTTGGGGACGGTGGGTTTGGGCATGGCGGCCTCCATCAGCGGTCATGCGGATACGTGCATTTCCTGCAAGAGATGCTTGCGCTGGGCCAACTCGTCCCGGCAGGTCGCCTCTCATCCCCAAAAGGACGCATAGGGGGTGGAGCCCCCTGTTTCCGCCCCTTCCGGCCCGTCTTGGCGGGGAACTGCCCATCCACAGGGCTCGTTGGCAGTGCCGAGACGCAGCGGGGAGGGAAAATCCATGTTCTTCGACAGTTGGGCCGGACTTGGGCGCGTGCTCGTCGTCGGTGTGCTGGCCTATGCGGCGCTGGTGCTTTTGCTGCGGGTGTCCGGCAAACGCACCCTGACCAAGATGAATGCCTTCGACCTCGTGGTCACGGTGGCACTCGGGTCGACACTCGCCACCGTGCTGCTCAGCGAGTCGGTGGCGTTGGCCGAGGGGGTGCTGGCGCTGGCGCTGCTCATCGTCCTGCAATACGCCATCACCTGGCTTTCGGTGCGCTCGCCCCGCTTCCAGGAATTGATCAAGGCGCAGCCGACAATGCTCGTCTACCGGGGCGACTTCCTGCCGGCAGCCCTGGTGGAGCAACGCGTCACCCGCGAGGAGGTGATGGCGATCCTGCGCGCCCAGGGGCGCACCGATCTCGACACGGTGCTGGCCGTGGTGCTGGAGACGGACGGGTCGTTCAGCGTGCTTTCCGGCGGCGCGGCGGATGAAGGGACCCCGGTGCTCGAGAACGTCAGCCGTCCTTGAGCGGCTTTGCGCCAGGAGTGCGGTGCCGATGCTCTCTCGACGCACAGAAGAGGGAACGAGAGGGAACGCGATTGGCCCGGTCGAGTTGGCCGGGAAGACGGACATCCGTCCATCGCGCAACCGACACGAGGGCATCGTCATGAAACGGACACTCCTCTTCACCGCGGCGGCCGTCGCCCTGATGCTCGTCGCGCCTCCCGGCGTCAACGCCCAGGTTCAGAAGCAGCAGGCGGACGGCCCGCTCGCGTCGGCCAAAACCGTATCGCTCGACCGCTGGACCTACGACGAACTGTACCGCAATGGCTGGCGCGCCGATGAACTGATCGACACGAGGGCGTACGGCGCCAACGGCAACGAGATCGGTGAGGTCGAGAACATCCTGATCGGACCCGACGGCAACATCCGCAGCATCGTCGTGGCGGCCGGCGGCTTCCTCGGCATCGGCGACACGCATTTTGCGGTGCCATGGAACAAGGTTCAGGTCAGCCCCAAGATGGAACGCGTGACCGTCCCGATCACCGAAGCCAATTACGGCGATTACGACCTGTTCGGCGCGGCCGGATTCGATGTCGCGGCGAAGCCCGGCAGCGGCGTCCGCCGGGTCGAGGAGGGAACGGCCGGAACCGGCCAGCCCCGCGTATGGCGGGCATCGGAACTGATCGGCGATACGGCCCGGCTGAAGAACAAGGCCGACTACGGTTATGTCCAGGATCTGATCTTCGACCGGCAGGGCAAGCTGACGGCCGTGGTGGTCGAGCCGCGCTTCACCGGTGACCGCAACGCCGCCGGCCCCTATGCCTTCCCGTACTATGGCTATGGAGCCGGCTTCGATCCCGGCCTGGACTATTACGGCCTTCCCTATGATAGCGCCGATGTCGGCACGCTGAACCGGTTCGACGCGGGCCGCATGGATGCTGCCGGCATCGGTTCGCCCACCGGCAATGCCGGCTCCAGCGGTGGCGGCACGCAAAGCAGCGGAACCGCCAAGCAGTAGCTCTGTCGCGGAGCGCGAGGGTTCCCCCTCGCGCTTCACCTTCCTGCCGATTGGACGGTTAAACACAGGCACAAGGAACACCGGCCATACCACTTACGAGTATACCTACTCACTTTTCAGGATGAGTTTGGAACCGCATCCATGACGTGAAGTCGGCGCCTCCTATATCCTTTATGAACTGGTGATGCTGCCGAGGGGGACGGGCCCAGTCGAGCGAGCGCCCGGTCGAACCAGCGCAAAGTCGAAAGACCAGAGCCATGCCGAAAAAGACGCTGCCGAGCGCCATCTACTGGCGCGCGCTGAAGGAAGCTCGTCCCTGGTATCCACAGCTGGGGCTCATCGTCGCGCTCGGTCTGCTTGCAACGCCCATCGCTCTGCTTGCGCCCATTCCGATCAAGATCATCGTCGACAGCGTTCTGGGCGACAAACCTCTGCCCTCCTTTCTCACCCGCTCCTTGCCCTCGGACGTCACGGGCGACAAGGACATGGTCCTGTACCTGTGCATCGCCTTCGGCGTTCTCGTCGCCCTGCTGGCCGTCGTGCACAGCGTCGTCGAGTGGCTCTACCGCGAGGCCGTCGCCGACCAGATGGTGCGGCGCTTCCGCGCCAAGGTGATGGGCAACGCCCTGGCGCAGGCCGCCTCGCGCGACGCCGGGCGCGGCGTGGTCGATCAGGTCTTCCGCATCAGCCAGGACGCCCCGGCGTTGCAGGCCATGACCATCTGGGGCGTCATCCCCCTCATCACCAAGGTCGGCTCGGTCATCTGGGTGGTATGGGTCACCGCCCTGATCAGCCCGCAGGTCGCCGTCATCGCCCTGGCCACGGCGGTGCCGCTGATCGTCCTGATCGTGCTCAAGCAGCGACCGCTGTGCGACCGCTGGCACCGCGTGCGCAAGTTCGAAAGCCGACTGACCCAGCTCGCCTACGAGGTGCTGGGCGCACGGCGGGTTGTGCTGACCTCCTGCCAGGAGGACCATGAGGTGCAGCGCCTGATCGATGAGGGCCGCGCCTGCTTCATGGCGCGCTTGTCCGTGATGGTGATCGACGCCGGTTTTCGCGTGGTGCTGGCGCTGGCGGTCGGGCTGGGCACCGCCGGCATCCTCTATGTCGGCGTGCGCGACGTGCAGGGCGGCGCGCTCAGCGTCGGCGACCTGATCGTGCTGCTGGCCTACATGACCCAGCTCTACGAACCGTTGAAGGCCATCGCCCAGCACATCATCGCCCAACAGGCGGCTTTCGCCTGCGGCGAACGCGCCTTCGAGCTGCTGGAGGCCCCGCCGGCCATTCCCTAAAAGGCCGATGCCCGGCCGCTGAGGCATGCCCGCGGCACCCTGTCCTTCGATCGCGTGAGCTTTGCCTACACCGATGGTCCGTCGGTGCTGCGCGACGCGTCCTTCACCGTGCCGGCCGGCACCTGCGTCGGCATCGTCGGCCGCACCGGATCAGGCAAGAGCACCCTGACCAACCTGCTGGTCCGCCTGATCGACCCGACCGCCGGGACGATCCGGCTGGACGGCCGGGACGTGCGCGACTACCGCCTGTGCGACCTGCGCCGGCAGTTCGCGATCATGGAGCAGGAGCCGTCGCTGTTTTCGACGACTGTGGCCGAGAACATCGCCTATGGCCGCGCCGACGCCACGCGGGAGGAGGTTGAGGACGCCGCGCGCCGGGCGCGCGCCCACGACTTCATCAGGGAGCTGCCGGACGGCTATGACAGTCTGGTCGGCGAACGCGCCCTGACCCTGTCGGGCGGCGAGCGCCAGCGCATCTGCCTGGCCCGCGCCTTCCTGAAGCAGGCCCCGATCCTGATCCTGGACGAGCCGACCAGCGCGCTGGACAGGGACACGGAGTCCGCCATCACCGACGCCATCGAGGAGCTGATGCGCGGGCGCACTACCTTCATCATCGCGCACCGCCTGTCCACGCTACGGCGCGCCGACCTGATCCTGCGCGTCGAGGACGGCCAACTCCAAGTGGAGCGTCGGGGCAATCTTGCCTTGGCCCTGGACATGGCCAAGGCGGACCAGGGAGCCGCGGCCAGCGGCGGTCGCGTCATCGATGCCGCCCAGTGGACACAGCAGCACGGCAAGGGCGGGGCGTTGCGGACGTCGGACACGCTCTGAAATGCGGCGCTCTGAAATTGCGCGCGGTCATGCCTTGCCGCTGTCCAGCCCGCGCTGGCGCACCGGCTGGGCGCCGCGCGCCAGATTGTGGGCGGTGCTGACCAGCGCAATGTGGGAGAAGGCCTGTGAAAAATTGCCGACGAGCCGCCCCGTCCGCGTGTCGTACTCCTCCGACAGCAGGCCGACAGCGTTGCGCAGGGCGAGGACGCGCTCGAACAACTCGCGTCGATGGCGGGCAGGCGTGAGGCGCGCTGGATCCCGTACTGGGCTTGGACCATCTCGGTGTTCAGGGTCGCCAGCCGCAGGTCGCGGTTGTTGGCAAACGCCAATTCGACCAGCCGCCGCAGACGGCGATCACCGAACAGCGTGCGCCATTTGAGCTCGACCGCGAGTGCGTGTGTCTCGACCCCGGCGATGCCCGGCAAGGCCGCCGGCACCGGCGGGGCCGGTTTGTCGAGGGCCGGGGTGAAGGAGCAAGCGGACAGCGCGAGAAGGAAGGGGATGGTGAGCGATCTCATCGTTTTCATTTCTCTTCCACCCGGCGGGGCGCAGGGGCGGTTCGGCGGGCCATCCGCCAGGCTTCAAGACGCTCTCTCCCGCCCATCACGAACACGAAGAAAACGGGCACAAAGATGATGGCCAGCACGGTTGCGCTGACCATGCCGCCGAACACGCCGGTACCGATGGCGTGCTGGGTCTCGGTACTGGCGCCCATGGCGATCATCAGCGGCACGACGCCGAGACCGAAGGCCAGGGAGGTCATCAGGATCGGGCGCAGGCGCAGGCGGGCCGCGGCCACGGCGGCTTCCGCCAGACCCATGCCTTCTTCGCGCAGTTGCTTGGCGAACTCGACGATCAGGATGCGCCGCGCGAGGGCCACACGGGATGCCGCGGCGCGCTCCTGCACGTAACTTCTCACCACCTCGGCGACCACCCCGATCCTTGCCGCCCGCTGCGCCTGCTCGGTCGCCAGATACTCGTGCAGGGCCGCATCGGACAGGCTCTTGGCCTTGCCGAAGAAATCCAGTTCATAAGCCGACAGGGCGACCCCCGCCTGGTGGGCGGACTCGGTGTTTCTCGCCGGATGGGTGGTTGTGCCTTCAGGGTGGGCGGCCACGCCGACGGGGCGCTTCCGGTGCAGGAAGCGGCCGGTCTTCCAGAAGAACTGGAGAACGCCTGCCGACGCCACCACGCCCCTTGCGCGGCGTGTGTGAACGAGGCGTCCCGGCGGGCGGGGCGACCTGTTGAGTTGCTTCATGCGCGGACCGCCCGCTCCATCCCGGAAGGAGCGTTGAGGCCTGGAGGGTGACCATGGTGATCAACTTGGCGTCCGATCCCTATCTCCCTGCGTTCTGTTGAAAACACTGGTTCCGATCAGGTTCTTTGAAGCGGCGGTGGGAGCTGATGATGAACCAAGCAAGGCATGAGGTTCCTCGCGGCGGCGGGCAGACGGACGCCTTGATCGAGGCTATCGAACGCTTTGGCTTCAGCTCGGATCAGGCCGGGGATCATCTGCGCGGTCAGGTCCGCTGGCTTCGGTATCGCGCCGGCACGGCACCGTGGCGGGCTGCGGTCCTGGTTGCCCTCGCTTGGGGAGTGCCATTGCTTCTCACGGCATCGGCCGGAACAGCCGCGGCGCCGCTGGCGCACCACCCCTTCCTGCTGGATTGGGGAGCCTGGGCCCGGTTCGTCCTGGCCATTGCGATCTTCACGCTCATGGATCGGCAGGTCGATGAGCAACTGAAACGATATCTGCGGCATTTCGTGGCCGCGCCACTGCTCACCCCGCAAGCGATGGCCGCAGCTGCGGAGGCCGTGGCGCGGGCCATTCGAAGGGGGCGCAGCCCCACCGCCGCCACGGCTTGCGCACTGATCGCCTTCGGCCTCAGCGCGGCCGGTGCGGCCGGGCTCCTGAGACGGACCGATGTGTCGTGGCTGGTCACGGGAACGGAGGACGCGAGGCGCCTCACGGCGGCCGCATGGTGGTGCGTGCTCGTCAGTTCGCCACTGTTCTGGTTCCTGCTGCTCCGCTGGCTCTGGCGGCATGTCGTCTGGGGCTTGCTCCTGCGCTCGATCGCACGCGTTGACCTGCGCCTCGTCGTCACCCACCCGGACGGAGCCGGAGGGCTTGCCTTCCTGGGTGAATATCCCAACGTGTTCGCCGCGTTGGT
Organism: Azospirillum aestuarii; assembly: GCF_016632405.1. Lineage (NCBI taxonomy): Bacteria > Pseudomonadati > Pseudomonadota > Alphaproteobacteria > Rhodospirillales > Azospirillaceae > Azospirillum > Azospirillum aestuarii. The sequence goes on along the minus strand of NZ_JAEPIV010000048.1, from coordinate 7,618 downwards.
CTTCGCGATGAGCGCGTCGCTCGGAGCTGCGGTCGCCCGCGCGTTCCAGCAGGACGCGTTCGAGGTCCATGCCTACAGCTACCTCATGGCTGGCTGGCTCGCGTGCATCCTCCTCCTGTTCGCACTGCCGCTGGCCGCTTTCGTAAGGCCGCTTCGTGCGCTCAAGGAAAAGACACTTCTCACCGGGGCCGCACAGGCGACCAACCATTTTCGCCGTGAAGAGCGAGAAATCCTGGGACGAAATCTTACAACGCCAGATGATCCGGGGGTGACGGGCGAACCAGCCCAGCCGAATCCGTCCGCACTGATCGCCGCGGCGAAGAAGATGAGCATCGTCCCTTACAGCCGGACCACCATCGTCCCGCTCGGTGTTGCCGCGCTGCTGCCGCTCATCGCGGCTGGCGCGACGCAGTTGCCGTTCCAGGAGCTTTGGAAAGTCGCAAAGCGCCTGTTGCTGCTTTGAGAAGGCATTTCCAACGCCGCTCGGCGGCCCTTTTGCGGTTGATGTGGGCGCCCGGCGTCATCGAATTGAACCCTCAAAAACCAAGAAAAATGCAGCGACAATTGACGCTCAACATGGCGCTATGGTCTCTATATTAAAGAACTATTCCCTTAAAATATTTAGAACAGATCGCGCCCACTACCTTAGATATGGTGCTTTGTTATACTATAAACACCAAGTTTGGCTTATTTCGGGCAGGAAAATCCCCTTTCCCTAGGTCAATATGTTGCGCCGTTGAGAGGATGCTCATCGTTCAGACAGAGCAGACATTCCAGCAGACAGGCAAGGAATCTGTCGGAATTCGGGATCGTGCATCATCGCGGTCTCCCGGAGAACGGGATCTTTTCCGGACAATCAAAGGAGCTTGTTTGATGAAGTCAAGCGCTCTGCTGGCCGCTTTGTCGACGATCATCCTCGTCGGCGACGGGATGACGTCTCCGGCCCTTTCACAGAACCAGGACGCACGCAAGGATGCGACGGCCGCCACCAAAGCGGCAAACGCGAAGTTATTGAACGAACTGCCCTTCTCCGACCGCTCCGACTTTGAAAGCGCTCGCCGGGGATTCGTGGCTCCCCTGCCGACAGCGGAGATCAAAGGCCAATCCGGCAACATGATCTGGAACCCGGGGCAGTACAGCTTCATCACCCCGGACGCCGCGGCTCCGGATACCGTCAATCCCAGCCTCTGGCGGCAGTCGCAACTGATCAACATCAGCGGCCTCTTCCAGGTGACCGACGGCATCTACCAGGTCCGCAACCTGGACCTGTCGAACATGACGATCATCGAAGGCAACGAGGGCATCGTCGTCGTCGACCCGCTGGTCTCGGCGGAGACGGCCAAGGTTGCGATCGACCTCTATTTTGCGCACCGCGGCCAGAAGCCGGTCAAGGCGGTGATCTACACCCACAGCCACGTCGATCATTACGGCGGCGTCCGGGGGGTGATCGACGAGGCCGACGTGACCGCGGGCAAGGTCAAGGTCTACGCGCCGGAGGGCTTCCTGGAGGCCGCGGTCGCCGAGAACGTCATGGCGGGCAACACGATGAGCCGCCGGGCCAGCTACATGTACGGCAACCTGCTGCCGCCGGACGCCAAGGGGCAGGTGGGCGCCGGTCTGGGAACCAGCACCTCGGCCGGCACCGTCACGCTCATTCCGCCGACCGACATCGTTGCGGAGACCGGCGAGAAGCACGTGATCGACGGTTTGACCTACGAGTTTCTGATGGCGCCGGGTTCGGAGGCGCCGGCGGAGATGCTTTGGTACATCGAGGAGAGGAAGGCCATCTCCGCGGCCGAGGACGCCACCCACACCCTGCACAACACCTACTCGCTGCGCGGTGCCAAAATCCGTGAGCCGCTGCCCTGGTCGAAATATCTCAACGAGGTGCTGGTGATGTGGGGCGACAAGGCGGAGGTGATGTTCGCCCAGCACCACTGGCCGACGTTCGGCAACGCGGCGGTCGTAGACCTCCTGAAAAAGCAGCGCGACCTCTACCGTTTCATCAACGACGAGACGTTGCGTTTCGCCAACCAGGGGCTGACCGAGGTCGAGATCGCGGAGCGGATCGAGCTGCCGAAGAGCCTCGCCACCTTCTGGGCCAACCGTGGCTATTACGGGTCGATGAATCACAATGTGAAGGCCACCTACGTCCTGTATCTCGGCTGGTTCAACGGCAACCCGGCGACTTTGCACGAACTCCCACCGGTTGAATCGAGCCGGAACTACGTCGCGTTCATGGGCGGCGCCGATGAGGTTCTGAAGAAGGCGAAGGAGTCGTTCGACAAAGGCGATTATCGCTGGGTCGCGCAGGTGGTGAACCACGTCGTCTTCGCCGATCCCGGCAACGCGGCGGCCAGGCAGCTTCAGGCCGACGCCCTGGAACAACTCGGGTATCAGGCGGAATCGGGACCATGGCGCAACTTCTACCTGACCGGCGCCAAGGAACTGCGCGATGGGGTGGCCAAACTGCCGACCCCGAACACCGCCAGCCCCGACACCATCCGTGCGATGACCCTCGACCTGTTCTTCGACTATCTGGCCGTCCGCCTGAACACGACGAAGGCCGCGAACGCGAAGGCGGTTCTCAACTTCGACTTCGGTGAAGCGGACGGAAAATACCTCGTCGAGATGGAAAATGGGGTACTCAACCACACGGCAAACCGCCAAGCCACCGGTGCCGACGCGACGGTCACGCTGACGCGGGACACCTTGAACGGCATCATCCTGCAGGAGACGAAGCTGGCCGACGCGATCAAGTCCGGAACGGTCAAGGTCAACGGCAACCAGGCAAAGCTGGAAGAGGTCGTCTCCTACCTCGACACGTTCGAGTTCTGGTTCAACATCGTCACACCCTAGACGGCGCTGCTTTTGTTGGCTGGACGGCACGGATCGTCTTCTTCAAAGGAGGAATGAGACGATCCGGAGTCCTCAGCATCGCGCCAAACCCCTGTTTCGATTGGTTGGAGTGCATCCGGTATGCGGTTGCCCCCATGTTCTCGCTTCACGGCCCTGCCGATCCTGTTCGCTTGTCTTACCGCCTCGTCGTCTTCGTCCGCCCAGGAGAGCGGCGATCTCGCCAAGGCCGCCCAGAACCCCGTCGCGGCCATGATCAGCCTGCCGTTTCAGAACAACACCTTGTTCGGCGTTGGACCGAATGACGACGGCGTGGCCAACGTCCTGAACGTCCAACCGGTCATCCCGGTGACGGTTGGCGGATGGAACCTGATCAACCGGACGATTGCCCCCATCACCCATCTCTCCGATCTGAGTTCGGGCTTGCCGGAACTGCCGGCCGATCCGCAGGGCAACGGCTCCTCGTTCGGGCTCGGCGACATCAATCACAGCGTCTACGTCTCACCGGCCGCTTCCGGCCCGGTGATCTGGGGCGTCGGGCCGTCGGTCACTTTTCCGACCGCCACCGAACGCAGCCTGGGCAGCGGAAAGTGGAGCGCCGGGCCGGCTGCGGTGGCTCTCGTCACCCCCGGCAATTGGGTGGCCGGCTCACTCGTGCGCCAACTCTGGTCGTTCGCCGGGGACGGCGACCGCAAGGATGTGAACCAGCTGCTCATCCAGCCCTTCATCAACTACAACATGGATGATGGCTGGTATCTGGTTTCGTCGCCGGTCATCACCGCCGACTGGAACAGCCGCGACGGCAACCGCTGGACCGTGCCGCTGGGAGGAGGGGCCGGCCGTATCTTCAAGGTTGGCGCCCAACCGGTGAATGCGCAGATGCAGGCCTTCTACAACGTTGCGCGACCGGACTTCGGGGCGGACTGGTCGATCCGCTTCCAACTTCAGTTTCTCTTTCCGAAATAAGGAGGCCTGGACGGATTGCCGAGGCGCTGGTAACATTCGGGCTGTTCCGCTGACCGTAGGCGGCGACGGTTGGCGTTATGGGCTGCCTTTCAGACTCTTGAGCGATTTGGGTGGGCGGCCACGCCGACGGGGCGCTTCCGGTGCAGGAAGCGGCCGATCTTCCAGAAGCCCCTGTGCGACGGCCTGACCCAGCAGGTTCTGCACCGACGAGACCGACCAGCGCGTTTCGCCACGGGGCGTCCGGCAGTGCAGCTCTTCAAGATGCCGGGCAATGTTGGTCAGGGTTGGGTTGTCCAGCGTCTTCACCGCCGAGGCGACCAGGGTGACGAGATCGTCGCTGTCCCGCCGCCGCGGCGTACGCTCCAGCACCCGGTCGTCCACGAACCCGTCGCGCGCGAGGCGACGCACGGCGCGCGCCAGGGCCGGCCCGGTCCACGGGCCACCGTCGGGGCGCCGCGAGTCATTTCTGGACAAGCTGCGGGCCACGGTCGCCCAGGAATAGCCGGGTCGCATCGCCCGGACGTGCGGCAGGATGTCGTCGGCCACCCGCAGCACATCGGCGTCGCGCCGTGCCTCGCGGGCGTCGTTGACGGCGCGCACCGCCGACGCGGAACGGAAGCGCAGGCCTGGATTGCCGCCGATCCGGCCACGCTCCCTGGCCGCCTTCAGCCCGGCCTTGGTGCGCTCGCGAATGAGCGCGCGTTCGAACTCGGCCACCGCGCCGAGGATCTGCAAGGTGAAGCGGCCTTGCGGGCTGGTGGTGTCGATGGGATCGCCCAGCGAGCGGAAGCCCGCCCCTTGGGCGTCGAGGGCCTCGATGATCTCCAGAAGGTGGGCGAGCGAGCGGGCCAGCCGGTCGATGCGCACGACGACCAGCACGTCGCCGGCGCGGCAGCGCGCGATGGCACGCTTCAGCTCCGGGCGTGACCGGTCGCCGCCGGACCCATGCTCCCGGTGGATCGTCGAGCAGCCGGCCGCCTTCAGAGCGTCGAGCTGCGGGTCGGTGGTCTGCTCGTCGGTCGACACGCGGGCGTACCCGATCAGCGCCATGGCTTCGTCTCCGGTGACCGGCGCCTTTCGAACGGGAAGAGCGCCCTTGCCGGGTCATTTTACCAAAAAAGCAGCCGGGACGTAACGGCCGTTTGGTAAAATATATAGGCGTCGTGGGCCGCCGTGCGCCCCGCTGATGGACCGGAACTGTCAGCCGGCACGAGACAAGATGCCAAGCGGCGCCGGCCTCCTCGACCGGCGGGACATCAGGCAAAGAACGGCCCTCGGGCTGAGCGCGTCTTGATCTGTCTTCCTGGAAGAATGTCGGCTTTTCAACGACATGAGGCGCTTCCCCGCGCCCCGACGGGGAGCTTTTCGCATGAACCGCCCGCATTTCGCACGATCCGGTCTGCAAAACGGGGGCAGGCAGGGTGTCGACCCCCCTGGAATCCGGCTTTTCGCACGAACCACCCGACGGCGACAGCCGAAACGGCCAAAAACCGCGGGAGTCCGCTCATAAAGCCGGAGCGACAAGACTGTAGCAATAAACAACGACAGAAGGCAGCTAACACTCCGTTTAGTATCATCTGTGAACAGAAGCGATCAAAATCAATGACTTAACAGAACAGGGACAGAGTGGATGGAGTGCGAAAACCAGGAAAGGAGTCAGCACTTCCCCGGTGTTGTCAGGTTGCTGCCGGGGAAGGGAGGGCAGATCTCACCGATGGCATGGTTTTCCGCACCATACCTGTTCAGAAGGTTCTTCGATCACGCCGACGCACTTCACCGCATATAGGAGTCGCATCCGTCGAGGAGCGCAGCGACACGGAGACAAAAGGAAGGAAACATGAGAGCGACACGACGCGCCGTTCTGTATGGTGTTATGGCCGGGGCCGCCCTGATGACGCCGCGGCGCATCCTGGCACAGAGCGCAGAAACACCGGTTCGACGCATTCCATCGACGGGAGAGGCCATACCTCCCGTGGGCCTGGGCACCTGGATCACGTTCAACGTCGGCGACGATTCTGAACTGCGCGCTGAATGCGCGGCGGTCATGCAGGCCTTCTTCGAGATGGGGGGCCGGATGATCGACTCCTCGCCCATGTACGGTTCCTCCCAGGCGGTGGTTGGGGATGGCCTCCGGAAGCTGAGGCACCCCCCTACCCTTTTCGCAGCGGACAAGGTCTGGATTTCTTCGGGCGCGCGCGGGCCGTCGCAGATCGAAGAGACGCGCCGCTTGTGGGACGTTCCGCGCTTCGACCTGCTTCAGGTGCACAACCTGCTGTCCTGGGAGGAACATCTCAAGACGCTGTTCCTCATGAAGGCAGCGGGTCAGCTCCGCTACGTCGGCATCACGACGTCGGAAGGGCGGCGCCACGACCTGTTCGAAGAGATCATGCGGAGGCAGCCTCTCGATTTCGTGCAGCTTTCATACAACATCGTCGACCGCGAAGTGGAGGAGCGCATCCTGCCATTGGCGGCGGACCGCGGGATGGGCGTCATCGTCAACCGCCCGTTTCAGCAAGGCGTGCTGCTCCGCCGGCTGTCGGGCCATCCCCTGCCCTCCTGGGCCGCCGACATCGGGGCTTCCAGCTGGGCGCAATTCGTCCTGAAGTTCATCATCTCCCATCCCGCCGTGACCGTGGCCATCCCGGCGACCAGCCAAGTCGCGCATGTGCGCGAGAACATGGCCGCGATGGAGGAGCCGATGCCGGACGCCGCGATGCGACGGCGCATGGCCGATTATGTAAGGGGCCTCTGATGCCGGAATGGTGGACCTATTCGACCGAAGACTTTTTGCTCTTCAGTCCCCGCACTTACTGGCGGCTGATCGAACGGCACAACGAAGCGCTCTGGCCGACCCATGTTCTGATGCTGCTGCTCGGCGCCGCCATTCTGCTGTGGCTCATCCGGCCCCGCACATGGTCGCATCGGGTGATCGCGGGGACCCTGGCCGTTCTGTGGGCGTGGTCGGCCTGGAGCTTCCTATGGGAGCGCTACGCCACCATCAACTGGGCCGCATCCTATGTGGCGCCGCTTTTCGCGCTTCAGGCCGTCCTGCTGGCCTTGGTCGGTGCCCGGCTTCGCTGGTCGCTCTCATGGACCGGACGGGCGCTCGCAGGGCTCGCGCTGTTCCTCTATGCGCTTGCTCTGCACCCCTTCGCGGCACTCCTCGCCGGACGGCCCCCGCGCGGAGCCGAGGTCTTCGGCATCACACCAGACCCCACCGCTATTGCCACCATCGGCCTGATTATGATGGCGGAAGGACGATGGTCGTGGCTGCTGCTCACCGTGCCGATGGCATGGTGCCTCGCCAGCTGGGCGACCTTGCACAGCATGGGCGCACCGGAACAATGGGTGCTTCTTGGAACGACACTGGTGGCCCTCGTTCCGGTCGCGCGTCGGTGCGCGGCCCGACCGACGTCGGGAGAGCACCCTTGACGGATTCGGTCAAGCGTAAGTTCCGGCACTTGCATGCGAAGGCAAGCGATCGTCCGGCCGCACGTCGGACACCTCCGGGCCGTTAAGACGACAACGGGCGAAGCCGCGCCGACCCTCGCTGCTGCACAGGAAAACCAAGAGGAATCCCCAAGGATCTCGCGATCCACCAGCCAAGCCCCCGCAAACTCGGAAGCCCCGGTCTCAACAACGTGCCTGGTCGTTAACGCTAAGTTTGAGAAACCGAACTCTGTGCTTGAGAAGCTTTAATTCTATGATTGAGAAACGCTGAGTTCGACCGAAGCTAGCCCGGATAATTCACCGAAGCTGAAGCTGGGGGTGGCGGGCGCGAGGTTAAGCCGCTGAG
>NZ_JAEPIV010000047.1:0-23159 GCF_016632405.1 Azospirillum aestuarii | reverse complement strand
GGCGCCGCCTCCAGGGCGAAAACCTGTTGCCCAAGGTGATCCGCGGCGTCACATTCCGCGACGGTATCGAGGTCACTGAAGCCGCGTCACAGAACGCCGCCTGATCGGCCCGTCACCCAATCTCCAACATAGCTCCATGTCCGGCGTGGCCCGGAACATCACCGCCGCCGCCTCGATGAAGCCGAGATGTTCGGGCATCCGAACAGCCATCCCCTGATCGACGCGCGCAACCTCCGCATAAGCGCCGCCGCCGGTGATTGCCATCACCCAGTCGCCGCGGCGAAACCCCGTCACCTCCTCTCCGGTTTCCATCACCTCGCCTGCCAGTTCGAGGCCGAGCAGCGGGCTGTCGCCGAAATTCTCCGTGCCATAGGCCCCCTGCCGCTGCAGAAGATCGGCCCGGTTCACCCCGGCGGCACGTGCCCGCACCAGGAGATCCGTCGGCCGGATCTCCGGGGCCGGCACTTCGGCGAGGCGGAGAACATCCGCCCGGCCGAAGTCCTGGAAGACCACGGCTTTCACTTCGCCGCCGCCAGTGCCCGCGCCTTGGCGCGCCGCGCGATGCTGGCGGCGAAAAGGGGCGTTTCGCGCCGGTTGTGGTCGCCGCCAGCGGCCTGACGAGCAGCGGCGGCGGTTTCGTAGGACAGCTGATGCGCCTCCAGAAAGTCCATGAAGGCATCGGTGGGATGCGCGGTCACCCGGTTCGTGTAGCGGGTCCGGCCGTTTTCGATGGCTTCGGCCATCAGTTCCCAGACGACGTTGACCTGCGTGCGGCCGTTCGCCGTGAAGACATCCGAGATCGAATTCATCCGCACATAGGTCGGGCCGGCGTCTTCGGCCACATAATGCTGGACCACGAGCCCGGTGCCGATCATCTCGACATTGATCGACATCCGGCGGCCGTCGTCGGTCGTGGTGATACCGGCGGCGATATGGTCGGGTGCGCAGCAGCGCAGATACTCGGCCTCCGGCAGGGAGAACAGCCATTCCTCGATGTCCACCTGATCCAGCGGCACGTCGATTTCGGCGGAATAGGCGGATTGCGATAGGATGCGATCCAGAACTTTCATTGTACTCTCCATTTCGCTTCGGCCGGGCTGCAGCGCCCGGCTCGTGGAATGGACCTTACGCAGCCTCCGCAGGTGCGAGAATGCAGGCGGATCTCGAAACCTTTTTGCCGGGAACGCAAAGATGATCGATTCGCGCTTCGCAGAGCACCTGACGGTCTTCGTCGACGTGGTGCGGGGCGGCAGCTTCTCCAACGCAGCGCGGCGGCGCGGCCTCACCCCCTCCGCCATCGCCCGGCAGATCGACGCGCTGGAACACAGCGTCGGCGTCCCGCTCTTCGTCCGCTCGACACGCGCGTTGGCGATGACCGATGCCGGCGAGCGGCTCTTCGAACGCGCGCAGCGGCTTCTCGACGATCTGGCTGACACCCACGCGGAAATCGCCGCCTTCGACGGGGCGGTGACCGGCGTCTTCCGCCTCGCCTGCTTCCCGACTTTCGGCAAGCGCTACGTGATCCCGGCGGTGGAGGCGGTGATGCGGGACCATCCCCGGCTGACCGTCGAACTCGATCTAACCGAACGTCTGGCCGATCCGGTCCTCGAGCGCCTCGACGCCGTGATCCGCATCGGAGAGCTGGCGGACAGCACGCTAATCGCCACCCGTCTCGCCGTACAGAAAAGGCTCCTCGTCGCCTCGCCAGACTACCTGTCGCGCAATGGTGCGCCGGCCGACAGCGCCTCGCTCGCCGGTCACCGGCTGATCGACAAGCTGCATGGCGCGGATCTGCTCGGCTGGGCGGACGTGCTCGGCCATCCGGCGGGGTATCGGCAGGATGCCGGCGTGGTCTTCCGCTGCGACGATTTCGAGGCGATGCGAGGCGCGGCCCTGTCCGGAATCGGGATCGGCTTTCTGCCGGATTGGGTCGTGGGGGCCGACGTTCGTGCCGGCGCCCTCCTGCGCCTGTCCCTCAACGGCGAACCCTGGAACGTGGCAGACACCGGCATCCACCTGCTGCGCGCCCTGGCGCAACCCTCCGCGAAATTCAGGGTGGTGAGCGGCGCCATCCGCACAGTGATCGGCACGCCGCCGGTCTGGGCGTCCTGATTCCGGTTTTGCGCGTATCGCACAACGCTTTCGAGTCCGTCACGCATTCTCGCGCCGGATCCTGCGAGGCATTTTTCCGGCCATCGGCCCTTGTGCGGGCCGCCGCACAGGGAAATGGAAATCGAAATGACCTGCCTTGTCAATGAGCCACCTGCCCGGCGCCGCTTCCGGATGCCAAATCGCACGATCACGGCCTTTTGCGCGGTGACGGCCGCCACCTTCCTTGCCAGCGCCGCGGCCCCCACGCCGCTCTACCAGCATTACCAGTCGGCGTTCGGCCTGGGACCCGGCGCGCTGACGCTGATCTTCGCCGCCTATGCGTTCAGCCTGCTCGCCGCACTTCTGACGGTCGGCGCGCTGTCCGACCATGTCGGACGGCGTCCGGTCATCCTCACCGCCGCTGTGATCAACATGGCCGCGATGCTGCTGTTCATGACCGCTCATTCCGCGTTCGGGCTCGGCTTAGCGCGCATGGTTCAGGGCTTCGGCACAGGCATGGCTACGACCGCCCTCGGCGCGGCGATCCTGGACGTCGATCGCAGGCGGGGGCCGCTCCTGAACAGCGTCACCGCCTTCATCGGTCTGTTCTTCGGTGCGCTCGGCTCCGGTTTCCTGGTCCATTGGGCACCGGCGCCGACGCAGCTCGTCTATGCCGTCCTGTTCACTATGTCCGCGGCCCAGGCCGTGCTGGCGTTCGGAATGCCCGAAACCGCCTCGCGTCGGCCGGGCGCCTTGCGCTCGCTGCTACCCGAGTTGCGCATGCCCAAGGCCGCAAGGCACAGCTTCATCCATGTCTCGCCCGTGAACATAGCGGGCTGGGCGCTGGGGGGACTGAACTTTTCGCTGATGCCCGCACTGGTCGGCCTTGCCGAGGGCCGGAACGAGCCGCTCACCGGGACGCTGGTCGTGGCAACGCTGATGGCCGGCGCCACGCTGGCGGTCCTGGGACTGCGCCGGTTTGCCGCCGAACATGCGTTGATCGCCGGAGCGATGGCACTTTCCCTCGGCATGGCCCTGGCGCTCGGCGCATTGTCGTTGCCGTCGGTCACTATGATGTTCGCTGGTGTCGCTCTGGCGGGAGTCGGCTTCGGCGCTTCATTTTCCGGCGCCTTCCGCGAACTGCTGCCGCGTGCGGAAAGCCATGATCGCGCCGGCCTGCTTTCGACCTTCTACACCGAGAGCTATCTGGCCTTCAGCCTGCCGGTCATTCTTGCGGGATTGGCTATTCCGCAACTGGGCCTTGCGGAAACGGCGACAATCTATGGAGGAACGATAATTGTTCTTGCGCTGATCTCGGCTGGCGTGTTCTGGAGACGGCTTCTTAGAGGCGGTTTCCAGAACCGTTATACGATGATCACCCCTCCGGAAACCCGCTGATCGGCAGTCGGTTTTCCGTGCCTTTAGCACAGAGAGGCGAGGATGTACCGCGGCCCCAGCGCGACAATTCGGTCACTAGGACGGCATCGATGTGCCGGGCCTGGGCAAGCGCCATCACCTTCCGGCGTTCGACGCGGTCGAGTTTCACCCCCGAGCCGGTCTCCTTAAAGACGCCCATCACCTTGTAGCCGGAGTGCGCGGCGAAGGCCAGCAGGTCGCGCTCCTGGCGCGCACAGGACTGGTCGGTGGTGGAGACCTGACAATAGAGCGCGGCGCGCTGTCCCACTTGAACCCTCCCGGCGCGGTGGCCGTCAAACCCGCGCTCCGGCTAAGGGCGCCATCAGCCAAAACAGACTATACTCCAACTGGGACAGCTCCTCCATGCCGCGCCGTCGCGTCTTCACCGACGCTCAGATCACCGCTCTGTTTGCCCTGCCCACCACCGAGGCCGCCAACCAAGCCCTTGCCCGGCTGACGCGCTTACCGACGACCTGCGAGATCCGTACCTGCTGAGCCGTGTCCTGACCAGGCGTGAGGCCGTATCGAGTTCCGGAATCGAGGGCACGCATTCGATTCTCGACGAACGGCCTGTCGTCGAGGATACCGAAGTCGATCACTTCGCCCCTCCGCCGACACACCGCCATATTCGCTGGAGCGGATTGGGCGAAACCTGATAGTTTCAGCAAGGCTTCAACCGGTGAGGGGGGTGTCTTGGATGCCGCTGACGGAAAGGACCGCCCAAGGCGATCAATATGTCCTTCCCGGCGCGGAACGTCGGACCGAGCCCGGCCTCCCCTACGCTGCCGAACCCGACGGCCAACTCGCCCTGCATTTCTACGAGCCCCCCCGAGCCGACGAGCGGGACCCCGGCAAGCCGCCTCCTGTGCCGCGTCCCCTCCCCCGCCCCACGCCGATCAACGACGGTCCGCTCGCCGGCCGCGTTGCGTTCTTCCCGCAGGTCATGAATGATGTGACCGAAGCGCTCCGAGCTTTTTCCGGCGTGACGAACGAACGCCGGGATTAAAGCGTTTGGAAATCATCCTTCGCTCCTGATCGCAATTCATCTTCCGCTCGCGGCGCCGCACCGGCTCCGGACCGACGGAAGCCAAGAGGGAGCACGGGATTCCCGCTTGCAATGCGGGAAATCCAGCGCTTTAGGGGTAAGCTCCGTTCATCCCTCCCGGTGAAACGTCCTGCAATCGTTCAGAACACAGCAGAGGTGATCGAGGAACACTTCGGCCAGCGGCGGGAGCGACCGCCCCGTCTTGCGGATGACCCTGACGGGACGAGAAAATCCGAGCATGTCGATGGGGCGCGAGCGCAACGCCGGCTCCGCGGCGATCTCGCGCGCGGAGCCCGGCAGAATCGTCAAGCCCAGCCCCGCCCGCACCATGGCGATGGCCGTCATCATGTAGGTCGCCTCGCAAACCGGCTTGGCGATCCGTCCGGCGGACAGGAAAGCCTCGTCGACGATCTCCCGGACGCTGGTCGCCGGGTCCATCAGCACCAGCGGCACCTCGGCCAGCGTCTCGATGGTCACCCGCGGAAGATCGCCGACAGCATGGCCCTGCGGGAAGACGATGTGCATCCGGTCGCGCACCTCCAGCACCGTGTCGATGTCCTGCCCCTTCGCCTCGCCCCCGGTGATCCCCAGGTCCACCTCCTCCGACCGGACGAGCCCGAGCACGCGGCTGGCGATGACGTCCTTCAGAACGAAGGTCACGCCGGGATGACGTTCACGGAAGGACTGGATGGCGTCGGGCAGCACCCCCGCCGCGATGGTCGGCAGCGCCGCCACGCGCACCACCCCGCGCCGCATGGCGGCGATCTCATGCGTGTCGACCACCACGGCGTCCAGGTCGTGGACCATACGCTGGAACACCGGCAGCAGTTCGCTGCCGATGCGAGTCAACTCGACAGAGCGGGTGTTGCGGTCGAACAGCTTGACCGCCAGGGCCTCCTCCAGCCGCCGGATCTGCACCGTCAGGGTAGGCTGGGCGACATGCAGCGACTCCGCCGCCCGCGTGAAACTGCGGGTCTGCGCGGCGGCGAGGAAGGCGCGTATCTGGCGGAGGCTGAGATCCATAGCTCAACTCTATTACTGGCATTGAATCAATTCAATTGTTTGCGCGAACAATCTCGGCAAGGATGATCTGCATACAGCGGAATTCAGCCGCCCGCCGGTGCGACACGCCGGTGCGGCCGAACCGGAACGAATAAGAACGCAGGGGGGAGACCATGCCAGCTTCGATCACCGGCGGCGCCCGAGCCGCCATGGGCGCCGCCGCGTCCCACGCCGTCCCTTCGCCGCGCTGAGGACCGTCGATGCACCGCATCAGGATCGGGTCCGGCGCCGGCTATTCCGGCGACCGCATCGAACCGGCCATCGATCTCGCCGAACGGGGCGGCCTCGACTACCTCGTCTTCGAATGCCTTGCCGAGCGGACGATCGCCCTGGCCCAGCAGGCGCGGCAACGCGACCCCGCCGGGGGTTACGACCCGCTGCTGACGGTGCGCATGACCGCCGTGCTCGGCGCCTGCCGGCGCAACGGGGTGCGGCTGATCACCAACATGGGAGCGGCCAACCCGCTCGGCGCCGCCGAGGCGACGCGGACCGTCGCCCGCTCCCTGGGGCTGGGTGGGCTGCGGATCGCCGCCGTGACCGGGGACGACGTGCTGGCGGTCGCGCGGCAGCTCGACGTCGCTCTGGAGGACGGCGGCACCCTGCGCGGTCTCGGCGACCGCGTGATTTCGGCCAACGCCTACATCGGCACCGGCCCCATCGTCGAGGCGCTGGCCGCCGACGCCGACGTGGTCATCACCGGACGGGCCGCCGACCCGGCCCTGTTCCTCGGTCCGATGGTCCATGAATTCGGCTGGCGGATGGACGATTGGGACGCGCTGGGGCGCGGCACCATGGCCGGACATCTGTTGGAGTGCGCCGGGCAGGTGACCGGCGGCTATTTCGCGGACCCCGGTGTCAAGGACGTGCCGGAACTGGCCCGGCTGGGCTTTCCCATCGGCGAGATCCACGCCGACGGCACCCTGGAGCTGACCAAGCTGCCCGGCACCGGCGGCTGCGTCACGCCGGCCACCGTGAAGGAACAGCTTCTCTACGAGATCCACGACCCGGCGCGCTATTACCAGCCGGACGTAGTCGCCGACTTCTCCGCCGCCCGCGTCGAAGGCGACGGGCCGGACCGGGTGCGCGTCCATGGCGGGCGCGGCACCGCGCGGACCGGGCTTCTGAAGCTGTCCATCGGCTACATCGACAGCTGCATCGGCGAGGGGCAGATCTCCTACGCCGGACCGGGAGCGGTCGAGCGCGGGCGGCTCGCGCTGGACATCGTGCGCGAGCGGCTGGCGCTGACCGGCGTGCGGACCCAGGAGGTGCAGTTCGACCTGATCGGCCTCGACGCGCTGCACGGCGACCGGCTGTCGCGCGGCCACGCGCCCTACGAGGTCCGCCTGCGGGTGGCGGGGCGGACCGCCACGCTGGAGGAGGCGGCCCGGATCGGGAACGAGGTCGAAACGCTCTACACCAACGGTCCAGCGGGCGGCGGCGGCGCCTGGAAGTCGGCGCGCGAGATCGTCGCCGTCGCGTCCGCCCTGCTGCCGGAAAGCGCCGTGCGCACCACGGTCACCCTGCTGGAGGCCTAAGCCGTGAAACTCCGGGACATCGCGCACGCCCGCTCCGGCGACAAGGGCAACATCTCCAACATCTCGGTCATCGCGCTGGACGAGACCGACTACCCGTTCCTCGCGGAGCATCTGACGGCCCAGAGCGTCGCCGCGCATTTCCAGGGAATCGTGACCGGAACGGTGACCCGCTACGAGCTGCCGACCCTGGGGGCGCTCAACTTCGTGCTGACCGGGGCGCTCGGCGGCGGGGTCACCCGCTCGCTCGCCCTGGACGCCCACGGCAAGGCGCTGAGTTCCGCCCTGCTCGACCTCGAACTGCCGAACCGCAACCGGCAGAACAACCAATATGGAGGGGAACGCCCATGAAGAAGATAATGTCCACCGGCACGGCGTCCAACAACACGGCGCCCGCGCGCCCGCGCCTCACGGCGCTCCTGGGAGCCGCCGCCGCCGTCCTCATGACCGCTTCGCTTCAGGCCCAGGCAGCCGACCCGATCAAGATCGCCTACAACGGCGACATCTCCGGCTCGCCGTCGGCGGAATCGGGGCAGATCGGCGTGCTCGGCATCGGCGGCGCCGTGGAGGACATCAACAAGCGCGGCGGCGTGCTGGGCCGCCCTCTGGAGTTCCTGGTCCGCGACGACCTGGGCCAGCCGCCCAAGGCGATCCAGAACATGACCGACCTGATCGACCGCGAGAAGGTTTCGGTCGTCTTCGGCCCGACCAATTCCGGCAACGCCCTGGCCTGGAAGCACATCGCCAACCAGAAGCGCATGCCGGTGCTGGTCTCCAGCGCGTCGAGCACGGCCATCACCGAGGGGCCGTCCAACGGCAACTACCTGTTCCGCGTCTCCATGGTGGACCGCGAGCAGGCCGCCGCCCTGCTGGCCTACGTGAAGAAGAACCCCGAGGCGAAGGCGGTCGGCTTCTTCGTGGAAACGACCGGCTACGGGCAGGCGGGCCTGAAGGATCTGGAGCAGATCGCGGCGCTGCACGACATGAAGCCGGTGTCCATCGAGAAGTTCGACGCCCGCGACACCGACATGACCTCGCAGCTGTCCAAGGCCAAGGCGGCGGGAGCAGACACGCTGGTGGTCTGGGCGCAGGCGGCGCCGCTGGGGCATCTCGTGCGCAGCATGGAGAAGCTGGACTATTTCCCCAAGGTCTTCACCACCTGGGCGGCGTCCTTCAGCGGCTTCCCCGAGGTCGCCGGGCCGAAGCTGATGGAGTGGCCGGTCTTCCTGACGACCTCCAGCGAGCGCAAGTCGGCGCAGGCGGAATCGCTGTTCGCGCGGATCGGGCCGAAGCTGGCCAACCCCTCAATGTTCTGGGCGGCCTCGCAGGCCTACGACACGGTCCTGCTGTGGGCCGCGGCGGCCGAGCAGGCCGGAGACACCAAGGGCGAGGCGGTGCGCGCCGCGCTGGAGGCCCTGAACAAGCCGGTCGCCGGCATGGTCAAGACCTACGACAAGCCCTTCTCGACCACGCAGCACGAGGGGCTGACGGCGGCGGACTACCATTGGTCGCGCTGGAAGGACGGCAAGGTCGTCGATTTCAACGACCCGGTGCTGGCCGGGCTTCAGCCGGCGGACTTCAAGAAGTGACGCGGCCCGCGAACCGTCACGGAGGGTGACCCATGCTGCAAGCCATCATCGGTGGGCTGACGCTGGGCAGCGTCTACGCCCTGATCGCCCTCGGCTTCAACCTGACCTACACCACCACGCGGACGCTGAACTTCGCGCAGGGTGACTTCGTGTCGGTCGGCGCCTTCGTCGGTCTGGGAACGGTGGGGGTGCTCACCGCGGCGCTCGGCGCCGACGCGGTCGGCTATGTCTGGCTCTACGCGCTGGCGGCGGTCGCCGCGGCGCTGGCGATGGGGGTGCTGGGGCTGCCGCTGTATCTGGCGGCGATCCGGCCCTTCGCCGGCAAGCCGGGCATGTCCTGGGTGGTCAGCACGATCGGCTTCGGCATCGTCCTGCAAAGCGCCGCCCTGTCGGTGTGGGGGCTGGGGGCGCGGATGCTGCCCGCCCCCTTCGGCGACGATGTGTTCCGCGTCGGCGAGGCCGGCTTCCGCTCGCAGGAGCTGGTGGTGCTGGTCCTCGCCTTTGCGATCCTGGGGGCGTTCGACCTCGCCATGCGCCGCACGGCCATTGGCCGCTGCATGCGGGCGGTGGCGCTGAACCGCGACGCCGCCGCGCTGATGGGCATCGACGTGCCCCGCGTCATGGCGATGGCCTTCCTCGCCAGCTCGGCGATGGCCGGGCTGAGCGGGGTGCTGGTCGCGCCGATCCTGTCGGCCTCCCTCTTCATGGGGGTCATCATCGCCCTGAAGGGCTTCTCCGCGGCGATCATCGGCGGCCTGACCAACCCGCGCGGCTGCATGGCCGGCGGCCTGCTGATCGGTCTGGTGGAGTCCCTCACGGCTCTGTGGAGCGCGCAATGGCGGGAAATCATGGTCTTTCTCCTGGTCATTCTGGTGCTGGCCATGGCGCCCAACGGCCTGTTCGGCCGGAAGCTGGTGGAAAAGGTATGATGCAGGCCTCCGTACTCCGGCCGGCGGCCCGCCGCTTCGCCCTGCTGCGGGCAGCCCCGGCCCTGGGCATCGGCGCGGCGCTGGTGGCGCTCGCCCTGACGCTGAGCAACGATTTCTACCTCTACGTCGCCTTCATGGCCGGCGTTTACTACATCTGCGCCTCCGGCATGAACGTGCTGGCGGGCTATGCCGGGCAGAAGTCGCTCGGGCAGGCCGGATTGTTCGCGGCGGGGGCCTACACGGTGGCCCTGCTGACGACCCGGCTGGAGCTTCCGCCGGCGCTGGCGCTGGCCGCCGCACCGCTGGTGGCCGCCGCGGTGGGTGTGCTGATCGCCCTGCCGTCGCTGCGGGTGAAGGGACCCAGCCTCGCCCTGGTCACGCTGGCCTTCGGGCTGGTGGTGGAGAAGCTGGTGACCGAATGGACCGACCTGTTCGGCGGCGCGCAGGGTATATACGGCATCGCCCCGCTGACGCTGGGCGACGAACCCTTCGCGCTCAAGCATTGGGTTGTCCTGGTGATCGTGCTGGGCGTGGCGGTCCATCTCGCCTTGTCCCATCTGCTGAACGGACGCTTCGGACGTGCCTTGCTGGCTCTGCAAAGCGACGAGATCGCCGCGGAGTGCGCGGGCATCTCGGTCTATCGCTACAAGACGCTCGCCTTCGTGCTGGCCGCCGCGCTGTGCGGGCTGGGCGGCGCGCTGGTGGCGCAGCAGAACCAGTATTTCAATTCCGACTTCGTGACCTTCCACCTGTCGGTCTTCATCCTTCTGCTGGTGCTGCTGGGCGGGGCCGGCAACATCTACGGCCCCATCGCGGGTGCGGCGATCCTCACGATGACCGAGGTGTTCCTGGCGCAATGGCCGTCGGTGCAGCACTTCATCTACGGAGCGATGCTGCTGTTCGCGCTCTACCTGATGCCGACGGGCGTCGCCGGCGCGATCGCGCGCGTCCTGCCCCGCCGGATGGCGGTCCTGGATGGGGTGGAGACTCCCCCGCTGACGGCGATGGAGCGCGGCCGGGCGGAACCGTCCGCCGGTCCCCTGCTGGAAGTGACCGACGTCAGCAAGGCGTTCGGCGGCGTGGTGACCGCCGACAAGGTCGGGCTGCGGCTTCACGCCCACCGGATCCACGCCCTGATCGGTCCCAACGGCGCCGGCAAGAGCACCCTCATCAACATCCTGACCGGCGTGATCTCCGCGGATTCCGGAACCATCCGGCTGGCCGGCCACGACATCACCCGCGGCACGGCCCATGCCCGCGCCGCCCGCGGCATCGCCCGCACCTTCCAGAACCTGCGCCTGTTCGGCTCCATGACGGTGATGGACAACGTGCTGATCGGCGCCCACGCGCGGATCAGCGTGACCGGACGGGAGGAGGATGCCGTCGCCAAGGCGAAGGCCGTCCTAGACTTCGTAGGCCTGGGCGAGCACGCCGGGGCGCTGGCCGGCAGCCTGCCCTATGGCCTGCAACGCCGCGTCGAACTGGCCCGCGCGCTGGCCGGCGACCCGGTCCTGCTGCTGCTGGACGAGCCTGCCGCCGGCCTGAACCCGCGGGAGACCGCCGAGCTTGGGCAACTCATCAAGCGCATCGGCCAGCTCGGCGTCGCGGTGCTGATGGTGGAGCACGACATGGGCCTGGTAATGAGGATCTCCGACGAGATCGTCGTCCTTGATCGGGGCGTGGTGATCGCCGAAGGCGCACCCCGCGACATCCAGACCAACCCGCGCGTCATCGAAGCCTATCTGGGCCGCGAGGACAGCCCGGCCCCGGACGAGCCAAACCCGGACAAGGAGGAGCGCCCATGCTGACCGTCGCCGACCTGAGCGTCTCCTACGGGCCGATCCGCGCCTTGCGCGGGGTGTCCATCCGGGTCGGGGCCGGCGAGATCGTTGCCCTGATCGGCGCCAACGGCGCCGGAAAGAGCAGCCTGCTGCGCGGCATCACTGGCCTCGTCCCGGCAACCGGACGGGTGACCTTCGACGGCCGGCCGATCGACGGGCTGAGCACCCCGCAGCGCGTCGCGCTGGGCGTCGCCATGGCCCCGGAAGGGCGGCAGATCTTCACCGACCAGACGGTCCATGAGAATCTGCTGCTCGGCGGGCATCTGCTGCGCGGCCAGCCGCAGCGGATCGCCGCCAACATCGACCGTTTCTACGCGCTGTTCCCCCGGCTGCTGGAACGGCGCGACCAGATCGCCGGCACGCTGAGCGGCGGCGAGCAGCAGATGCTCGCCATCGCCCGCGCTCTGATGACGGAACCCAAGCTGCTGATCCTCGACGAACCCTCGCTCGGGCTCGCGCCCATCATCACCGCCGACATCTTCCGGACGCTCGTCGGTCTGCGCCGGGACGGCATGACCATTCTGCTCGTCGAGCAGATGGCCAACCAGGCGCTGGCCATCGCCGACCGCGCCTATGTGCTGGAAGGCGGGTCGATCGTTCTGGAGGGCGCCGCCGCCACGCTGCGCCGCGACCCCCGCATCCGCGAAGCCTATCTCGGCGGCGATCTCACCCACCACGCCGCCTGACTGGCGGCTCCCTTCCTAATCGGCCGCCTGACCGGCGGCACCTGTCCCCACCTCGGATTCGGATGCCCCCCATGTCCCTGCCTTCCTACGACTGCTTCATCGACGGCCAATGGCGCCCGGCCCATTCGCGCGAGACGCTGGAGATCCTCGATCCCGCCGACGGCGCCGTCATCGCGCACATCGCCCGCGGCGGCGCGTCGGACATCGACGAGGCCGTGCGGGCGGCGCAGGCGGCGCTGCCGGGCTGGGCCGATTGCGTGCCGGTGCAGCGCGGCCGCGTCCTTCACGCCATCGCCCGCCGCATCCTGGAGGAGCAGGACCGCCTCGCCCGCATCGAAAGCCAGGACACCGGCAAGCCGCTGGCCCAGGCCCAGGCCGACGCGGTCGCCGCGGCGCGCTTCTTCGAGTATTACGCCGGCGTCGCGGACAAGGTGCTGGGCAGCTCCATCCCGCTCGGCCCCGACTACGCCGACTTCACGGTGCGCGAGCCGCTGGGCGTGACGGCGCAGATCGTCCCGTGGAACTACCCGTTGCAGATCGCCTCCCGCGGGCTGGCACCGGCGCTGGCGACCGGCAACACGGTGGTCCTGAAGCCCGCCGAGTTGGCCTGCCTCAGCGTGTTGGAGCTGACCCGCATCTGCCATGAGGAGGGGCTGCCGCCCGGCGTGCTGAACGTCGTTCCGGGTCTGGGGCAGGAGGCGGGTTACGCCCTCGCCGTGCACTCCGGCGTCAATCTGGTCGTCTTCACCGGGTCGGTCGCGACCGGCACCCAGGTGATGCGCACGGCGGCGGAGAACATCGTCCCGGTGCTGCTGGAGCTGGGCGGCAAATCGCCGAACATCGTGCTGGCCGACGCAGACCTCGACGACGCGCTGCCGGTGCTCCTGAAGGCGGCCTTTCCCAACTCGGGCCAGACCTGCTCGGCCGGGTCGCGCGTCCTGGTGCAGCGCGCCCGGCACCGCGAACTGGTCGACCGGCTGGCGGCGCTCTGCCACGGCCTGAAGGTCGGCCCCGGCCTGCAAAATCCGGACATTGGGCCGCTGGTCAGCCGCGCCCAGCAAGGCAAGGTGCTGGATTACATCGGCATCGCCCGCGACGAGGGAGTGGAGGTCATCACCGGCGGGACGCCCCTGCCCGGCGCCGACCTCGGTCGCGGGAATTTCGTGTCTCCGACGCTGCTGGACGGCGCGCGTCCGGAGATGCGCGTCCATCGGGAGGAAATCTTCGGCCCGGTGCTGACCATCCTCCCCTTCGACGAGGTCGAGGAGGCGGCGGCGCTCGCCAACGCGACCGACTACGGGCTTGTGGCCGGCATCTGGGGCCGCGACGTCGGCGCGACCAACTGGCTGGCCCGCACCGTCAAGGCGGGACAGATCTTCATCAACTGCTACGGCGCCGGGGGCGGCGTGGAACTTCCCTTCGGCGGGTACCGCAAGTCCGGCTTCGGGCGCGAGAAGGGTCTCGACGCGCTGCTCTCCTACACGCAGGTGAAGAACATCTGCACCCGCATCGCCCTGCCCCGCCGCCCCTGAGCCCTTCCGCATCAAGAGGCCTTCGCCATGTCCGCCTTCCCCGTTTCCTCCTTCTCCTGTCCGACGAAGATCCTCTTCGGCGTCGAGGCGCACGAACAACTTCCCGACATCCTGCGCGAATGGAACGCCGCGCGCCTGTTCGTCCTGCTGGACCCGGCCCTGACCGACAGCGTCATCTTCCGCCGGATCGAGGCGCTTCTGACCGGCAACGGCGTCGCCCTGTCCGTCTTCACCGGCATCGAACCGGAGCCGGGCGACCGGACGGTGCAGGCCGCCTTCGAACGCTGCCGGGAGCAGGACGCCCAGGCGCTTCTCGCCATCGGCGGGGGAAGCACCATCGACGTGGCGAAGGCGGTGGGCATCCTGATGACCAACGGCGGCCGGATCGCCGACTATGAGGGGATCGAGAAGTTCGCGATCCGCCCGCTGCCGCTGATAGCCGTGCCGACCACCGCCGGCACCGGGTCGGAGGTGTCGGGCGCCTGCGTCATCACCGACACCGCGCGCAAGACCAAGATGGCCATCCGCCACGCGGCCTTCAGCCCGGCGCAGGTCGCCATCCTCGATCCCCTCGCGGTCGGCTCGATGCCGGCCCACGTCGCCGCCCACGCGGGGATCGACGCCTTCGTGCACGCCTTCGAATCCTACCTGTCCAAGCGGGCGACGGTCTTTTCCGACGCTGTGAACCTGCACGCGATGACGCTGATCGCCGGAAGCATCCGCCCCTTCGTCGCCGAGCGAACGAATGTTCCGGCAGCGCTGGACATGCTGTGCGGGTCGGCGCTGGCAGCGATATCCTTCGGCGTCACCGGCCTCGGCAACGTGCATTGCATGGCGATGTCGGTCGGCGCCCTGTTCCCCGTCCCGCACGGCTTAGCCAACGCGGTCTGCCTGCCCTACGCGGCGGCCTTCAACGTGCCGGCCAAGCCGGAGCGCATGGCCCGGATCGCCGCGATCCTGGGGGTGGACACCGCCGGCCTGCCCCAGGACCAAGCCGCGGAGGCTGCCGTAGACGGCCTGCGGACGCTGTGCGCCGATCTCGGCATCCCACCGCGCCTGCGCGATGTGGGCGTGACCGAGGACCGGCTGGACGAGATGGCCCGGCGCAGCTATGCGGCCGACTATAACCGCTGGAACCCGCGCCACACCAGCGAGCCAGATTTCCAGGACCTGTTCCGTGCGGCCTTCTGATCCGAAGCGAGCGGACCGCGAGACCGTCGCAAACCAAGAACTTGTTCGCAGCGGGCGCGTCCCATCCGGCTTTGGCTGGGATGCTACTTTAAGCTGAGTAAGGGGTGTTGCGGCAGGGGCGTGATCTGGTAGGTCTGCCGCCCTCGATGTCACCGCTTGGACTCGCATTCTATGGGCACTGCCATTCGTCCCTCAAGCACCACCCCAGCCTCCTGGGACGCGTTCTCGGATGTCGATGCCTTTGTCGAGGAGGTGCTGCTCGAGCTGACGGCGATGACGAGTGACGGCACCCGTCCAGCCCGCACCGGGCCCAAAGCGCCTCTCACCGGAGCGGCGCTGCGCAAGGCGATTATGGCGATCTGGTGCGTATGCTTCTGCGGCATGCAATGGCGCGCCATCGGGCAGCTCACCGGCATTCCGTTCGGCACGTTGTACACTCTGTTTGCCCGCTGGACCCGGCTCGGCCTGTGGCGCCGGCTGCTCGACCGGCTGCGCCGGACGTGGCGCTTGGCCTGCGGCGACACGGCGGAGCCGAGTACGGTGGTGATCGACAGCCGCACCTGCCCCTCGGCCCCGAGTTGCTTCGCGCGCGGCGTGGACGGGGGTAAGAAGATTCGCGGGGGTGAAGATCAGCATCGCCGTCGAGAAGTACGGGATCCCGCTGGCGATCGACGCCACGTCCGCCAACGTGCACGACACCAAGGGCATCGTGCCGGTGCTACGCCAACTCGCCGGACGCGGGTTCCAAGGACCAGCGATTGGCGATCTCGGCTATCGCAGCGAGCGCCTGGCCAAGGCCAGAGCGGCGCTCGGCATCAGCATCCAGCCGATCGCCCGCGGTCGCGACGGCGTGTTCATCCCGACCGAAATCGCCTGGGTCGTGGAACGCTCCTTCAACTGGATCACCCGCTACCGGCGATTGAACACCATTGTCGAGCGGACGAAGGAGTATTTCGTCGTCGCCTTCGTCCAGATCGCCTTCATCTCCATCCTCTCCCGACGCCTGCGCCGGCTCGACACCCAAGCCGCCAGCGCGTGACGTCCACGAACAGCTTCTTAAAGCACGAAACGCCATCCCATCCCGATCGGTACCGGCGCGTCAGCCGGCCTTCTCCGGAGCCGACCCTGAGCCCATAGTCACGCAAGAGAATGTATCATGACCTTGCACAGCCTGACCCTGCATCGCCAGCCTGGGGACTTCCGTCAGCTTTCGCCCCGGCTTGATCATTGCGATGGTGCTGCCATAGAGACCCCCCTTCCTCTTGGAAGAGACGCATGCACGGCCCGCACTGCCACTTGATGGTGACGACCAAGCGTTCGGACCGAACGGCGCATGGCCATCGGCGCTTCCGTTGCCGGGAAGGTTCGATGTGTTCGGCATCGGTCGACGGCGAACGCCGACCGTCGGCTTTTCACGCCGGTTTGGCTTCCCAGTTGGCTCCCTGGACGGCAATGCGGACAGCCGTGTCGTGCGCGGCACCGACGCGGTGCCGACCTTGTCCAGCATCGCGCGCAATCCGAACCGCAGTCCGAACTGGCTGCGGCAACGGCTGAGCTCTCCTCACCCGCCGATGCCCAACCTGAACCTTTCACGCTCGGAGACCGACGACGTCATCGCCTATCTGCAAGAAATGGCCCGCTCCTTCCGCCTCGGGAGCGTGCATGTGCCGGGTGATCAGCTCCTGATCGGGGAACCGAGATCCGAAGCGGCCGTTCTGTCCGCTCCCGTCCGGTAGCGCGCTGGCGAGACCCCCATGATTCGCCGGAACGTGGCGCTGAAGGCGCTGTCCGACAGATAGCCGAGCGAGGCGGCGATGGCGGAGACCGGTTCCTGACCTTGCCGCAGCCGCGTCGCGGCGAGGCGCATGCGCCAGCGCAGCATGTAATCGATCGGGGGAACCCCCACGCGCTCCCGAAAGGCGGCGGCGAAGCTGGAGCGCGACCGCCCGGCGATGCCCGCCAGTTCCGCAAGCGTCCAATTGCGGCAGGGTTCGCCATGGATGGCGCCCAGGGCTCGGCCGATCGACGGATCCAGGCAGGCCGCCAGCCAGTTGGCGCCCTGCGGCGGCTGTTCGCTCAGATGCGTCCGCAAGGCATGGACGAACATCAAGCGCAGCAGATCGTTGCAGGCGAGTTGGGACCCCACCGTCCCGCCACGCCATTCCCGATCGAGCTGCTCCAGCAGCCAACCGACCGGCGCGGCCCCCGGAGCGCCGCCGCGGATCATCAACAGCCGCGGCAGCAGGTCGAACAGCAGACCGCCGTCCAACCGGTCGAACCGCACGCTGCCACCGAGGAACCGCACCTCGTCCCCATCGCCGCCGCGCGCCCCATCCCCCACGTTGACGCGGGCCTCACCGCCCGGCGCCTGGAACACCTCCGCGGCCGGGACGGGGGACAGGTCCGGCGCGCTCGACAGGACGAAGCCGCCGCGCACCACCACGAAGCAATCGCCGGCGTCGAGGCGCCGGGGCGCTTCCGGCCCGTCAGGGCCGTCCGGCCGAATCCAGCAGGTGCCCGCGGTCACCACATTGAACTTGATGGCGCTCGGTGGCTGGAAGCGGATCGACCAGTCACCCCTGGCGGCTAGGCGCGCGGAGCACAGGGTCTGGGCCTGCATCAGGCGAAGCACGTCCGACAGCACGTCGGCGGGCGCGTTTTGGACGATCACGACAAAATTCCGGACGGGGGTGGATGGATCATCCCGCGCATATAGGCGACAACGGCTCCCGACGCCACACCCCCCGAGGAAGCTCCATGATATCCCCCGACCAGACACCCATCGGGTCCGGCTTCGGCCCAGCCACCACCGCCGCCGAGGCTGTCCACGGCATCGACCTCCGCGGGCGCGTGGCGGTCGTCACCGGCGGCTATTCCGGCATCGGGCTGGAGACGACGCGCGCGCTCGCCGAGGCCGGAGCGACCGTCATCGTGCCGGCCCGGGATCGCGCCCGGGCGGCGGCGGCGCTGGCCGGCCTCGACCGCGTCGAGATGGAGGCGCTCGACCTTACGGACGCCGCCTCGGTCGCCGCCTTCGCCCGGCGTTTTTGCGGGTCCGGACGGCTGTTGTCGATGCTCGTCAACAGCGCCGGCATCATGGCGACGCCGCTTCACCGCGACGCCGACGGGCGCGAGGGGCAGTTCGCGACGAATCATCTCGGCCATTTCCGGCTGACCCTGGCCTTGTGGCCGGCGCTGCTCGCGGCGGGACGCGAGGCGGGCGGCGCGCGCGTTGTGTCGGTTTCGTCGCGTGGCCACCAGATCGCCGGAGTCGACTTCGACGACCTCGACTTTGAACGGAGACCCTATGACAAGTGGATCGCCTACGGCCAGTCCAAGACGGCCAACGCGCTGTTCACCGTCGCCCTGGATCGCCGCGGCCGGAATCACGGGGTGCGCGCCTTCTCGCTGCATCCGGGACAGATCCTCACCGAGCTGAGCCGCCACCTGAGCGCCGAGGAGATCGCCGGTTTCGACGCCCTGGACGCGGAGGGGCGCCCGCGCATCGACCCGTCCCGCGGCATGAAGACCGTCGCGCAAGGAGCGGCCACCAGCGTCTGGTGCGCGACCAGCCCGCGGCTCGACGGCCTCGGCGGGGTCTATTGCGAGGATTGTGACGTCGCCCCGGTCTATAGCGCGGCGACGGGGCGGCGCGGCGTGCATCCCTGGGCCGCCGAAGACGCGCTGGCCGAGCGGCTGTGGCGCGTCTCAGAGGCCCTGGCCGGCGCCTCCCTGCCCTGACCCGTCACCGCGCCGCCTGCCGGAACTGCCGCCGAAGCTCCTGCGGGGAGTGGCCGAGAACGCGCAGGAAGCTTTGGCACATGCGGTCCGGATCGATGAAACCGACGAGGCGGGCGATTTCCGCGAAGGTCTGCCGGCCGTCCTCCACCATCGTCCGCGCCGCCTCCACCCGCATCCGCTCCACGGCCTTGGCCGGCGTCATGCCGGTGGAGGTGGTGAAGGCGCGTCCGAACTGCCGCACGCTGAGATGCGCCACATCGGCCAGCCGCTCCACCGAGAGATCCGCCGCCAGATTCTCCCGCGCGAAGCTCAGCGTGCGGCGGATGCGGTCGGATCCCGGATCGAAGTCGAGCAGCGAGGAATACTGGTACTGGCCGCCGGGGCGCCGGTAATAGACGACGAGCATGCGGGCAAGCGACCGCGCCGCTTCCTGGCCCAGATCCTCCTCGATCAGGGCGAGCGTCATGTCGATCCCCGCTGACAAGCCCGCCGACGTCCAGACTCCGCCGTCGCAGGTGTGGATGCGGTCGCCGTCCACCCGCAGTTCCGGGTAACGCGCCTGGAGCCGCGGCGCGTAGAACCAGTGGGTGGTCGCCGGCCGCCCGTCGAGGATGCCGCTCGCGGCGAGGATGAAGGCCCCCGTGCAGACGCTGGCGATCCTCCGGGTGTGGGGCGCCGCCGCGGCGATGGCCGCCGCAAGCGCCTCCACCGACGGCCCTTCCGGCGGTTCCGGCGCGCCGACCACGATGAGCGTGTCCGCCGGGCCGTCGGCACCGGCTTCCGGCAAGGGGTCGGTGATGACCTCCAACCCGCAGGAACTGCGCACCGGACCGCCTGCCACCGACGCGACGGAGAGCCGGTAGCACTCCCCGCACAGCCGGTTGGCGAAGGAGAAGGCATCGAGCGGCCCACCGAGATCGAGCAGCACGAAGCCCGGATGGACCAGGAAACGCACGTGACGGGTCATGCCCTGAATCCCGGGAATGACGTCCTTTTGGACATCATCGACGCGCGATAACCTGCGGTCAACCTCCAGCGTTCAACGGAGCGTCCGATGACCAACCCGCCTCGTGCCGAACCGCGCCTTCCAGACCCAGCGGACCCGGTCCGCCGCAAGCTCCTGGTCTTTGGATCGGGCGCCGCCCTGCTGGCGGCGCTGCCCATCCCACCGGCGGCCGCTCAGACCGCACCGGGGGCGACGCCCCCCTCCTCCCTCGACCGGAGTCCAACCATGAGCACCATCACCACCAAGGACGGCGTTTCGATCTTCTACAAGGATTGGGGTCCCCGCAGCGGGCAGCCCATCGTCTTCCACCACGGCTGGCCGCTCAGCGCGGACGATTGGGACAGCCAGATGCTGTTCTTCGCGGACAAGGGCTATCGCGTGATCGCCCACGACCGCCGCGGCCATGGGCGTTCCGCCCATGTCGGCGAGGGTCACGACATGGACCATTACGCGGCCGATGCCGCGGCGGTGGTGGAGCATCTCGACCTGCGCGACGCCATCCACATCGGCCATTCCACCGGCGGCGGCGAAGCCACCCGCTACGTCGCCCGCCACGGCCGGGGGCGCGTCGCCAAGCTCGTCCTCATCGGGGCGGTGCCCCCCATCATGGTGAAGACCGCGGCCAACCCCGGCGGCCTGCCGATCGCGGTGTTCGACGATTTCCGCCGCCAGCTCGCCGCGAACCGGGCGCAGTTCTACCTCGACATCCCGAGCGGCCCCTTCTACGGCTTCAACCGGCCCGGTGCGGCGGTGTCGCCGGGCGTGATCCAGAACTGGTGGCGGCAGGCCATGATGGGCGGCGCCAAGGCCCAGTATGACGGGATCAAGGCCTTCTCGGAGACCGACTTCACCGAAGATCTCACGGCCATCGACGTGCCGACGCTGGTCATGCACGGCGACGACGACCAGATCGTGCCCATCGCCGATTCCGCGCTGCTGTCGGTCAAGCTGCTCAAGGCCGGCACGCTCAAGGTCTATGAGCGCTTCCCGCACGGGATGTGCACGACCCACGCCGACGTGGTGAACCCCGACCTCCTGTTCTTCATCGCCGGCTGACATCCGCCCCCCGATCCGAGGTGCATCCCATGAAGATCGTCGTCATCGGCGGAACCGGTCTGATCGGTTCCAAGCTCGCCGCTCTCCTGCGCGACCGCGGCCACGCGGTGGTTGCCGCGTCGCCCAGCACGGGGGTCGACACCATCACCGGCGCCGGCCTCACCGACGCCCTCGCCGGCGCCGCGGTGGTGATCGACGTCGCCAACGCGCCCTCCTTCGAGGATCGGGCGGTGATGGACTTCTTTCAGACGTCCGGCCGCAACCTGCTCGCGGCGGAGGCCGCCGCCGGCGTCGGGCACCATGTCGTCCTGTCCATCGTCAACACCGACCGGATGCCCGACAACGGCTATTTCCGGGCCAAGGCGGAGCAGGAACGTCTGGTCGCCGCCTCCGGCATTCCCCACTCCATCGTCCGGGCCACCCAGTTCATGGAATTCCTCGGGGCGATCGCCGCCGCCCACGCGGACGGCGACACGGTGCGGCTGGCCACCGGTCTCTTCCAGCCGATCGCCGCCGACGACGTGGCGGCCATCCTGGCCGAGACGGCGCTCGGCGCGCCGCGCAACGGCGTCATCGACATCGCCGGCCCGGACCGCGCGCCGTTCCCGGCGATCGTCGGCCGCTACATGGCGGCGGTCGGCGACGGCCGGGGAGTGGTCGGCGACCCGGAGGCCCGTTACTTCGGTGGCCGCGTCGAGGAGCTGTCCCTGGTGCCGATCGGCGAGGCCCGCCTCGGCCGGATCGGCCTGGACGATTGGCTCCGCCGGGCGCCGGAGCTCTGACCCTACCCCATCCATCCGGAGGATTACCATGGCACACCGTACCGGCGCGCTGACGCGCGTCCTGCTCCCCACCACGGCCCTGGCCGCAGCCATTGCTTTCGCCGCACTGCCGCCGTCCTTCGCCCTGGCCGACCTGCCGGGAAGCCGGAACGCCAAGGTCACACAGGTCTACGAGCACGCGCTGCCGGACGTCCCCGGCAAGAGCATCCGGGGCGTGCTGGTCGAATACGGCCCGGGCGGCTACTCGCCGTCCCACACCCACGCGAAATCGGCGCTCATCTACGCCACCGTGCTAGAGGGGGCGGTGCGCAGCCAGATCAACGGCGGCCCGGTCAGGACCTTCCAGGCCGGCGAGAATTTCACCGAGCTGCCGGGCGACCACCACAACGTCAGCGCCAACGCCAGCGACAGCCAGCCGTCCAAGCTCCTTGCGGTCTTTGTGGTTGACACGGCGGAGACGGAGTTGACGACTCCCGACCGGCAGTGATGCCCCCTCCCGGCCGCGAAGGACGGCTGGCTTATCGCAACCAATGGAGCGCCCTCGCAACGGACGCTCTCGACAAGGAAGGCCCCCATGACCCGCACCGTGCTCATCACCGGCTGTTCGAGCGACTTCGGCGAAGCAACAGGAAGCCTCGAAAAGCCGTAGCGCGGCCGGCGTTCTGGTGATTCCCTTGGCTTGAGGGCGAAGGAGGACGGGACATGTGAGATGATGTGGTGGACGGCCCTTTCACCAAATGCCGGTGAACAGCGTTGACCGTCGAAGAAACCACCTCATAGGAGCCGACCATGGGCGTGACGACAATCGGTCTGGATCTGGCGAAGAATGTTTTCCAAGTTCATGGCATCGACGGCGACGGGAAGGTTCTGGTCCGGCGGCAGTTCCGACGGGGCGAGGTGCTGAAGTTCTTTCAAGGCCTGCCGACGCGCTTGGTGGGGATGGAGGCGTGTGGCACGGCGCACTACTGGGCGCGGGAAATTGGCCGATCATCGCGTGCAGCTTTTCCACCTCGCCCTGATGGCTGGCTTCGGCGACCTCCGCCTTGGCGGAGAACACCCTGGACATCCCCTCGATGGCCTGCTTTTTCCAGGCGTTGATCAGCATCTGGTGCACCCCGTGCTTCGCGACAAGCTGCGACACCGTCAGCTCGCCCCGGATCGCCTCCAGCGCCACCTTCGCCTTGAACTCCGCCGAATACCGTTTCCGTTTTCCCGTCATCGGGTCCGTCCTTCTTCCTGGGCGAACCAAGCTTATCCGACTGTCCGGGAAACGGGGACCATCTCAGCCCGTTGCGGACGTCCTGCAGGCGCATATGCGCGACTTGGACGCGGACCTGCTGATCATGGGGGCTTTTGGCCATTCCCGGATGAGGGAGTTCATCCTTGGAGGCGCCACGCAGGGCATACTGGATAATCTTCAGGTTCCCGTGCTCTTCTCGCATTGATGCATTGAAGTCCCTCAGAACGAAGGTGCCCATTCGAGCGAATTGGGCTTACTGAGCGTGGTTAAGGGCGAGTTGGAAGCGAATAAGCCGCCCACAAAGCCGAAGGCGTGGCCGATCCGCTGGTCTTGGTTCGACGGCCAACGTTTCCATGCGAGCTATGCTGGAATCTGGGTGATGACGGTCTGAGGAGGGCGGCGTATCGAGGTGGGTGACCA
>NZ_JAEPIV010000046.1:0-24080 GCF_016632405.1 Azospirillum aestuarii | reverse complement strand
GGAGGCCCTCGTACAGGATGGTGCAGAGCGCCGACAGGCCGATGGCGAAGGCGACCGGGATGCCGAGGACGAGGAAGCCGAAGAAGGTGACGGCCAGAATGGTCAGTTCCATGATGGTGCGACCTCCTCGCCGCGGATGATGGCGACGACGTGTTCGATGGCGAAAAGCACGATCAGGACGCCGGAGAGGACGAGCGGGATGTAGCGGACGGCTTCGGAGACGTGCAGGTTGGGGATGAAGTAGGGGGCGACGGAGTTGCCGAGCACCCAGCCGTTGTAGGCCATGCAGGCGCCGAAGACGCCGACGAGGGCGTAGATGACGATCTCGACCTTGCGGCGGATGACGTCGGGCAGCATGACGAGGAAGGATTCCAGGCCGATGTGTCCGGCGTCGCGGACGCCGACGGCGGCGCCGATGAGGGTGACGTAGAGGACCAGCACGATGGCCAGGCTCTCCGCCCAGGTCGGCGAATCGTTCAGCACGTAGCGGCCGAAGACCTGATAGAACACCACACAGACGATGGCCATCAGGCCGACCATCGCCACGCACATCCCGGACCACGCCAGCCGCGCGTTCATCCGCGTCAACAAGCGCGGGGCGGCGAGGGGGCGGACCTCTTCCAATTCAAGTTCGATGCTCATGATGCCGTCCTTCCCGCGGGGGGCGGCGCCGGCCGGGAATGGCCGGCGCCGCGTCCGCGTGCCTTACTTCGTGTCCTGCCTACTTCGTGTCCTGGATGCGCTGGACGAGGCCTTGCAGCTTGGGCGTGTTCGCGAACTTGGCGAATACGGGCTTCATCGCGTCGATGAATTCCTGCTTGTTCTTCACGTCGCTGATCTGGGAGCCGGCCTTCTCGACGATGGCGCGGGAGGCCTCCTCGCGTTCCGTCCACAGCTTGCGCATGTAGGGAACGGAATCCTTGGCGGCCTTGCGGATGGCGGCCTGGTCGTCCTTCGACAGGCGGTCCCACGAGACCTTGGAGAAGACCAGCACCTCCGGCGCCATGGCGTGCTCGGTGCGGGTGAAGTACTTGGCCGCCTCGAAGTGGCGCGAGGATTCATAGGACGGGTAGTTGTTCTCCGCCGCGTCGACGATGCCGGTCTTGAGGCCGGTGTAGACCTCGCCCATCGGCATCGGCGTCGGGTTGGCGCCCAGCGCCTCGATCATCGACACGAACAGGTCCGACTGCTGGACGCGGATCTTCATGCCTTTCAGGTCGGCCAGCGACGACACCGGCTTCTTGGAATAGAGCGAGCGCGAGCCGCTGTCGTAGAAGGCCAGACCGATCAGCCCCTGGCTTTCCATGGCGGCGAGGATCTCGTCGCCGATCGGGCCGTCCAGAACGGCGTGCATGTGGTCGGTGTCGCGGAAGATGAAGGGCAGGGCGACGACCATCGACTCCGGCACCACGTTGTTCAGCGGCGCGACGTTGATGCGCATCATGTCGAGGCCGCCGATCTTGATCTGCTCGATCGTGTCGCGCTCGTTGCCCAGCGCGCCGTTCGGGTAGACCTTGACGCCGAGCTTGCCGTTGCTGCGTTCGCTCAGCAGCTTGCCCATGTATTTGACCGCCTCGACGGTCGGGTAGTCGCCGGGGTGGATGTCGGCCGAGCGGAAGTCGCGGGCCGACACCGGGGCGGCGAGCAGCGCGCCCGCGGCGCAAGCGGCGAGCAGCGCCATGCCGAGGCGACGGAAGGTGTTCTTCATGACCGTACTCCTGCCTTAGGAGAAGTGCCTGTTGGAGCGGAGGCGGGGCGTCGGCCCGCCGAAGATGGACAAACGAAAAGTCTCTGCGTTCGGAAGAAGCCCCGGCTGTTCGGCTGTGCGCCTTGAATAATAGCGCTGCGAAAACGGGGGCAAAAAATAATCCCGGAGGGGATGAAGGCGCAAAATCCCGGCGCCATCGGCGTCTGCCGACGGGGGTGAAGCTGGGCGGTTCTCGTCCTTTGTCTGGAGGCGCCCGCGGTGTTCTTCCGCGCGGCTTCCCGATCGTTGTCCGGTGAGCGGGCGGCGCCGGTTGTTCACGTCCGTGTCGCGTCCCGCTGGGCTAGTTATATTAATATATCAGCTGTCGAGGCAAGCACAAAACGGGGGGCTGAACGTGTGACGCCAAAATGTCGCAAGCCGGGTGGGGATTAAAGGTTGGGGATTAAAGCCGCGGCGGGGTTTGGCGCCCCGCGGCGGTGGGCGCATCGGTGAAATAGAGCGGTGCGGCGGCCCGCAAGTCGTCGATGGCCAGCCGCAATCCGTCGAGATGGACGCCGAGCGCCTCGACGCTGGCCTCCCGGTCGTGGGCGGCGATGGCCTCCACGATGGCATCGTGCTCGGCGATGACTTTCGCCATCTGGCCGGGAACGGGCAGGGTCAGGCGCCGGCAGCGGTCGACCTGCACCTTCACCTGTTCCACCAGCGCCCAGAAGCCGGGGAATCCGGCGACGTCGGCGAGCAGGGCGTGGAAGCTCTCGTCGGCCTCGTGGAAGCCGTCGCGGTCGCAGGCGGCGCAGAGGTCGCGCTGCGCCTCCAGCGCCGTGCGCAGCTGCGCGATGTCGCCGGGGGTGGCGCGGACGGCGGCCATCCGCACGGTGGCCTCCTCCAGCGCCTTGCGGATCACCCCGGCCTCCGGCAGGGCGGCGACCGGGATCAGGGACACGTAGGTGCCCGACTGCGGGAAGATGTCGATCAGCCCCTCGTCGGCCAGCCGCAGCACCGCCTCGTGCACGGGGGTGCGGCTGACGCCGTAGGCCGCGGCGATGCGGGCCTCGGCGATGGGCTCGCCGGGTCGTCGGCGCATCCCCAGGATGTCGTTCCGCAGGTCGCGGTAGATGGGAGAGGCGGAGCGCGGCGCGGGCCGGACCGTGGCGAGCCGGCGCTGCCGCGGCGGGGCGGCGGTGAGTGTGTCCGATGGCATGAGCCACCTCGTCAGACGGGCGGGTCGCGCGGGCGTGGGCCGGCGCCCCGGTGAACGTGTGAAAGCTAATATATTAGTGTTTGCGCCCCGTGCTGAGTGGCAAATTGTGGGACACCTCGGGCGAAGTGTCGCACGTCCCCGCCTCCGCCCGGCGGCGCGTCTCGCGGATCAGGATCAGCAGGCCGCTGGCGATGACGATGGCGGCCCCGGCCAGCACATGGATTCCCGGCCAGTCGCCCCAGACCAGCCAGCCGAACAGGCAGGCCCAGAGGATGCCGGCGTAGTTGAACGGGCTGATGACCGCCGCCGGGGCCAGGGCATAGGCGCGGGTGGCGAAATACTGGGCGCCGCCGCCGACCAGCCCCATCGCCGCCATCAGCGCGAAGCCCTCCGCCGTCGGCATCGTCCAGACGAAGGGCAGGGCGAAGGCGCTGAGCAGCGTAGAGAAGGCGGTGAAGTAGAAGACCGTGGTGACCGGCGCCTCCGTCCGCCCCAGCTGCCGCATCGCCATCATGGCGAAGGCGTAGGCGACGGCGGCGCTCAGCCCGACCAGCGCGCCGGTGTTCAGCATGCCGCTTCCCGGCTGCACGATGACCAGGACCCCGGCGAAGCCCACCGCCACCGCCCCCCAGCGGTAGGGGCCGACCCGCTCCCCCAGCACCGGCACGGACAGCGCGGTCAGGAACAGCGGGGCGGAGAAGGACAGGGCCACCGCGTCGGCCATCGGCATCAGGTGGTAGGACAGGAACAGCAGCACCATCGAGGTCAGGCCGATCGCCGCCCGCCAGAAATGGCCGCCGAGATGCTCCGTCCGCAGGCTGCGCCAGCCGCCGGCGCGGGCCAGCATGGCGGTGGCGGGCAACAGGGCGAAGGCGTTGCGGAAGAAGGTCACCTCGGCCAGCGGGTAGTCCGCCGCGAGATGCTTCGCCAGCGCGTTCAGCACCGCATAGAGGAACACCGCCAGCAGCATGGAGACGATGCCGCTGCGCGCCTGGAGATGGCTGGGGATGGGCTGGGCCATGGGTGCCCCGGGGGGGTGAGGGAATGGGTTGACCTTGCCCCCACCCCGGCCCTCCCCCGCTTCGCAGGGGAGGGCCGGGGTGGGGGCATAACGTCTGCCTTCAATGCGCCGTGCGGCGGCTCGGACGACGGTAGATGAACCAGTAGACGGCGCCGACCAGAACCGCTCCGCCGAACCAGTTGCCCAGCGTCACCGCGGCGAGGTTCAGCAGGAACTGCCCCACCGGGATGACCGGCGCGGCGCGGCCCAGGTCGGCCCAGAAGGAGGCCGGGGCGCCCCATTCGATCAGCAGGCCCAGCGGCACGAAGTACATGTTGGCGACGCAGTGCTCGAAGCCGGCGGCGACGAAGGCGCTGACCGGGAAGATGATCGCCATGATTTTGTCGGTCACGCTGCGCGCGCCGAGCGCCAGCCACACCGCCAGACAGACCAGCACGTTGCACAGGATGCCCAGGAAGAAGGCCTGCCCGACGGGCAGCCCCGCCTTGGCCGTGGCGAAGTAGAGCGCGGAGGCGCCCACCGCCCCGTGGCCGAAGCCGTACTGCCCGGACAGGAAGACCAGCAGCGCCGTGCCGGCGGCGCCGACGAAATTGCCGAGCCACACCATCGTCCAGACCTGGAGCATCCGCCCGGTCTTCACCCGCCCGCTCGCCCAGGCCATGACCATCAGCGCATCGCCGGTGAAGAGCTGCGCGCCGCCGACGATGACCAGGATCAGCCCCAGCGAGAAGACCAGACCGCCGAGCAGCCGGGTCACCCCGTAGGGCATCATGCCCTCCGCCCCCGACATGGCGACGGTGGCGAACAGCCCGCCCAGCGCGATGAAGGCGCCGGCCAGAACGGCCAGGGCGAACAGCGTCGCGCCGTCGTAGTTGGCCTTCTTGACGCCCAGGTTCTCCGCCGCGAGCGCGATGGCGTCGGGCATCAGCGCGTCCAGGGAGGACGCGGGCGGGGCGGCGGCAGGGGAGGCGTGTGGGCTAGCCTCTGGAAGGGAATGCGTGTCCATAAAGGTGCTCCTCGTCTCACACGACCTTGAGACCCTGCGTCCGGAAGATGCCGCGCACCCGCTCGGTCAGTTCCGGCGGGGGAGGTTCGGTGTTGGCCAGCGCGTAGGGCAGGCCGAGCTGCTTCCACTTGAACTCGCCCATCTTGTGGAAGGGCAGGACGTCCACCCGCTCCACCACCTCCAGGCCGGCGGCGAATTCCGCCAGCCCCTCGATCTCGTCGAGATGGTCGGTCAGGCCGGGAACCAGCACGTAGCGCAGCCAGATCGGCTTGCGCAGCACCGACAGCCGCTCGGCGAACTCCAGGGTCGGGCGCAGCGGCACGCCGGTGACGGCGCGGTAGGTGGATTCCTTGAACGCCTTTATGTCCAGCAGCACCAGATCGACGTCGGCCAGCAGATGGTCGTCGGCGTGGCTGCCGAGGAAGCCCGAGGTGTCGAGCGCGGTGTGCAGGCCGAGCTGCTTGGCGCCGCGGTAGATGGCCGCGCAGAATTCCGGCTGGACCAGCGGCTCGCCGCCGCTGATGGTCAGGCCGCCATGGGCGCGGTGCAGGAAATCGGCGTAGGTGGCGATGTCGGCCAGCACGTCCGAGGACTGGGCCGGCGACCCGTCATGCATGTGGCGCGTGTCGGGGTTGTGGCAGTACTGGCAGCGCAGCGGGCATCCGGCCAGGAACAGGACGTAGCGCAAACCCGGCCCATCGACCGTGCCGCCCGTCTCCACCGAATGGACCCAGCCGCGGACCGATGCGCCCGTCCCGGCGGCGTGCGCGGGGTGGGGGGTAATCGGGCTGAGCATGAGGCACCTCGTGAATGGGCGCCGGTGCCCGCTTCATTGCGGCACCGGCGCTGTGTGCCATCCTATGTCAGGCCCCGGCGTCGGCCATGACCGGGGTCAATTGATCTGACCGGGCTTCCTGCGCGCTTT
Organism: Azospirillum aestuarii; assembly: GCF_016632405.1. Classification (NCBI taxonomy): domain Bacteria; kingdom Pseudomonadati; phylum Pseudomonadota; class Alphaproteobacteria; order Rhodospirillales; family Azospirillaceae; genus Azospirillum; species Azospirillum aestuarii. The sequence continues at coordinate 18,219 of NZ_JAEPIV010000046.1, read as the reverse complement.
GCGTGTATCCGCCGGCGGGAAGAACGGGGCGCTCCACCCAGGCGATGCGCAGGATGTTGGTCGAGCCCGGCATGCCGAAGGGCACGCCCGCGGTGATGACCAGCCGCTGCCCGTCCTCCGCCAAGCCATGGGCGTAGGCGATGCGGGTCGCCTTGTGCACCATGTCGGAGAAGTTCTGGATGTCCTCGGTCAGCACGCTGTGCACGCCGTAGGCCAGCACCAGACGGCGCGAGGCGGCGACGGTCGCGGTCAGGCAGAGGATCGGAACCTCCGGCCGCTCGCGGGCGGCGCGCAGCGTGGTGGAGCCGCTGGTGGTGTAGGTGACGATGGCCGCCGCGTGGATGGTGTGGGCGACCTGCCGCGCCGCCGCGGTGATGGCGTCGGCGGCCGTCTCCTGCGGGTCGGCGTGCTGGGCGTCCATCATCGTGCGGTAAAGGTCGTCATGCTCCACCCGGCGGGCGATGCGGTCCATCATCGACACCGCCTCGACCGGGTAGGCGCCCGACGCGGTCTCCGCCGACAGCATCACCGCGTCGGCGCCGTCGAAGACGGCGGTGGCGACGTCCGACGCCTCGGCACGGGTCGGGGCGGGGGCGCCGATCATCGATTCGAGCATCTGGGTGGCGACGATCACCGGCTTTCCGGCCTTGCGCGCCTCGCGGATGATCCGCTTCTGGATGCTCGGCACGTCCTCCGGCGGCATCTCCACGCCGAGGTCGCCACGGGCGACCATGACGCCGTCCGACAGCTCGACGATGCGCTCCAGATGCTGGATGGCCAGCGGCTTCTCCAGCTTGGACATCAGCGCGGCGCGCCCGGCGATCAGCTTGCGCGCCTCCGCCACGTCCTCGGGCCGCTGCACGAAGGACAGCGCCACCCAGTCCACCTCCTGGTCCAGCGCGAAGACGAGGTCGGCGCGGTCCTTCGCGGTCAACGGCGACAGCGGCAGCAGCACGTCGGGCACGTTCACGCCCTTGCGGTCGGACAGCTTCGTGCCGGCCACGACGATGGTGTCGGCGTGGTCCGGGCTGCAATCGACGATGCGCAGCCGCACCTTGCCGTCGTCGAGCAGCAGGTCGGTGTCGGGGCGCAGGGCGGCGAAGATTTCCGGATGGGGCATGCCGACGCGGGCGGCGTCGCCCGGCTCGGTGGAGAGGTCGAGGCGGAAGCGCTGGCCCACCGTCAGCTCCACCGAACCTTCGGCGAAGCGGCCGAGCCGCAGCTTCGGCCCCTGGAGGTCGGCCATGATGGCGATGGGCCGCTCCAGCTCGCGCTCCAGCTCGCGGATGGCGCGCACGCGGGCGCCGTGGTCGTCGTGGGAGCCGTGGCTGAAGTTGAGGCGGAAGACGTCGACGCCCGCCTCGAACAGCGAACGGATCATCTCCGGCGCGGAGGAGGACGGACCCAGCGTGGCGACGATTTTCGTCTGCCGGAAGCGGCGGATCGGGAAAGTGGCGGTCATATCGAAACGGGCTCCGCAAAAGAGGGCGGGGACAGTGGGCGCGGCGGCGCGGGCGCTCATCGGCAAGACCGCCGCGCCAGGGCCGGCGTGACGATGCGGCGCGCGGCGGTCGGTGCGGTTCTCGGGGATGCGCTCGCGGTACGGGCGGGCTTGGGCCGGCCGGGCTGCGCGTCTGTCCTTCGCAAAATAAAATACTAGTATATTAGATTGAAAGGCAAGCACGTTTCGCGGGGCGAACCTGCATTCCGGCCAAAATGTCGCAGAGGACCGGTCGACGGATCAACCGGTGGCGTAGGGCTTTTTGCCGAGAGAGAAGGTATTGGGCCTGTTTCGATTTCGGATTATTTTACCGGCACGACGTGCTTTAAGACCGTTTCGGTGTGTTGGCATGGAACAAGCCAAGGGATCGGCAAATCATCGGCCTGTCCGGATGCATGGGACAAATTTGAGGTGCGCCGGAACAATGACGATGGTGGCCGAATGACGGGAGCAGAGCGGCAATGATCGGTGGCGTAGACTTGAGCAATTGCGACCGGGAGCCGATCCATCTCGTCGGGGCCATCCAACCAAGCGGATTCCTGATCGCACTGTCGACGGACTGGATCGTCAAGCACGCCTCGTCCAACATCGGGGCGTGGCTGGGGGTGGAGCCCGACGCGCTGCTGGGGCTTCCCCTGACCGAGGTGATGGAGGAGGAGGCGCTTCACGCCATCCGCGGGCGGCTTCAGCTCTCGCTGATCAACGGATCGGTGGAGCGTGCCTTCCGCCTGAAGCTGTCGGCCAGCGCGCTGCCGCTGGACATCGCGGTCCATCTGTCCGGCCAGTCGATCATCATCGAGGCGGAGCCGAGCGAGACGGACAGCGAACTGGACGTCGGCTCCATGGTCCGCGCCATGATCGGACGGCTTCAGCGCACCGCCGACTTCGACGCCTGCTGCCGCGAGGCGGCGCGGCAGCTGCGGTCGCTGACCGGCTTCGACCGGGTGATGATCTACCGCTTCGACCGCGACGGCGCGGGGGAGGTGATCGCGGAATCCGCGGTGCGCGGTGTACCCTCCTATCTGGGTCTGCGCTACCCGGCCTCGGACATCCCGAAGCAGGCCCGTGCGCTGTACGAGCGGAACTGGCTGCGCTGCATCGACGATGTCGGCGCTCCGCCCGCGGCCATCCTGCCGCCGATCGGACCGGAGGGCGAGCCGCTCGACCTGTCGATGAGCGTCCTGCGCAGCGTGTCGCCCATCCATTGCGAGTATCTGCGCAACATGGGCGTCGCCGCCTCGCTGTCGGTGTCGATCCTGCGCCGCGGCAAGCTGTGGGGCCTGTTCGCCTGCCACAACATGGTGCCGCGGCGCCTGTCGCTGGAGCGGCGCACGGCAGCGGAGCTGTACGGCCAGATGTTCTCCTTCCTTCTGGAAGGCGTCGAGCGCGACCGTGAGGAGGCCTACGAGGCCAAGGCGCGTCTGCTCCACACCCGCATCATGGCGGTGATGGCGGACGGCGCCTCCTCCATGGAGAATCTGGGGCGGCTGCGCGGCGAGGTCGGCCACTACATCCGCAGCGACGGCTTCGCCATCGTGCTGGGCGGCCAGACCCTCGTGGACGGCAGCACCCCGACGCCGGAGGAACTGCTCGGGCTGGTGCGCATGCTCAACCGCACGCACGCCAGCCGCGTCTTCGCCACCAGCGAGATCGGGCAGGTCCACCAACCCGGCGTGGATTTCGCCGAGCGCGCCGCCGGCATGCTGGCCATCCCGGTGTCGCGCAAGCCGCGCGACTACATCATCTTCTTCCGCAAGGAGTCGCTCCGCACCGTCACCTGGGCCGGCAATCCGGACAAGCCCGTGGAAGCCGGCCCCAACGGGCAGCGCCTGACCCCGCGCAAGAGCTTCGAGGCGTGGAAGGAGACGGTGCACGGCCAGTCGGAACCCTGGTCGGAGGCCGACCTGCGCATCGCCGACTCCCTGCGGATCACGCTGATGGAGGTGGTGCTGCGGCTGGCAGACCAGGCGGAGGAGGAGCGCCGGACGGCCCGCGAGCGGCAGGAACTGCTGATCGCCGAGTTGAACCACCGGGTCCGCAACATCCTCAGCCTCGTCCGGGCATTGCTGGTCCAGAGCCGGGCGGGGGTCACCCGCGTCGAGGAGTTCGCGGAGATCGTCGGCGGGCGCATCCAGGCGCTGGCGCGGGCGCACGACCAGTTGACGGCGGAGAACTGGAAACCGTCCCCCTTGCGCCCCCTGATCGCGGCGGAGGTCGACGCCTATCTGGGCAGCCGGGCGGAACGGGTGGTCCTGTCCGGGCCGGAGGTGCTGCTGTCGCCCCCGGCCCTGTCCGTGATGGCTCTGATCATGCATGAACTCGTGACCAACGCCGCCAAATACGGTGCCTTCGTCGACAGCGGCGGCCGGGTGAAGGTCCATTGGAGCCTGGACGACCGGGACGCCCTGGAACTCTGCTGGGAGGAAAGCGGCGGACCGCCCGTTCAGGCGCCGACGCGCCAGGGCTTCGGCACCACCATCATCGAGCGCTCCGTCCCGCACGAGCTGAAGGGCGAGGCGACGGTGACCTACGCCCTGGCCGGGCTGAAGGCGCGCTTCACCGTTCCGGCCATCCACGTCAGTCTGGCGCCGGAACGCCCGGCGGCGGTGATCGAAGCGGCGGTGACGCCCTGCGCGGCGGCGGATGCTCCGCTGGGCGGGACGGTGCTGCTGCTGGAAGACAACATGATCATCGCGATGAGCGCGGAGGACATGCTGCTGAAGCTGGGCGCCGAGCGGGTGGAGACGGTGGCGAGCGTCCGTCAGGCGCTGGTCGCCATCGCGGACGACCCGCCGGCCATGGCGCTTCTCGACGTCAATCTGGGAACCGAGACCTCTTTCCCGGTGGCGGAGCGGCTGCGCGAGTTGGGCATCCCCTTCCTGTTCGCCACCGGCTACGGCGAATCCGCGATCTTCCCGGAGGAGTTCCGCGACGCGCTGGTCCTGCGCAAGCCCTACGATTCGGAGCAAGTCCGGCGGGGGCTCCAGACGGTGCGGGGGACGTAGCCGGTCGTCGGGAGACTTGGCCCGCTCCGGAACGTCACGCGGCGGTACCGGTCTGGCGGGTCAGGGCTTCCTGCAGCAGGCGGGCGGTGACCGGCTTGAACATCAGGCCGATCCCGTGCCGTTCGGCCTCCTGCATCACGTCGGGGCCGGAATCGCCGGTCAGCAGGACGGCGGGAACCGGCGCCCCGGCCAGTTCGCGGATCTTCAGGATGGCCTCGGTGCCCACCTTGTGCTCCCGCAGACGGTAGTCGGCGACCATCACATCGGGCCGCCGGCCCGCCGCCCGCAGGCGCTCCAGCGCCTCGTCGGTGGAGGAGGCGACGATGGTGTCGTAGCCCCAATCCTGGAAGATCGAGCGCAGCCCCATCAGGACGATGGCGTCGTCGTCGATCAGGACGGCCAGCCGCCCGCGCTCCGTTTCGCGGGGTGGGAGAACCGGAGCCGGGCTTTCCGCGGCATCGCCGAGCGGCACGGAGATACGGAAGACCGATCCCTTGCCGAGTTCGGAGCGCACCTCCACAGGGTGGCCGAGCAGCGCCGACAGCTTCTGCACGATGGCGAGGCCGAGGCCGAGCCCCTGGTTGCGGTCCCGCTCGGGGTTGCCGACCTGATAGAACTCCTCGAAGATCCAGGACATCTGCTCGCCGGAGATGCCGATTCCGGTGTCGCGCACCTGGATGCCGGCGTGGCTGTCCAGGGGGTGGCATTCCAGGCGGATCACCCCGCGCTCGGTGTAGCGGATGGCGTTCTCCACCAGATTGCGGACCATGCGCCCCAGCAGGTTGCGGTCGCTGCGCACGGTCAGGTTGTGGTGGTTCACCACCTGGAGATCCAGCCCCTTGGCGGCGGCGACCGGGGCGTAGGCGGACCCGATGTCGTCGAGCAGCGGCTTGACGGAAAAGTCCTCGATCCGCGGCTCGATCACCCCGGCGTCGAGCTGCGAGACGTCGAGCAGGCTGTCGAGCAGGCCCTTCAGCGTCTCCATCCCGCGCTCCAGCATCGCCAGGGCGTCGCGCCCGCGCGGGGAGTGGACGTGGCTGTGCAGCGCCTCGGCGAAGAAGAACATGGACTGCATGGGCTGGCGCAGATCGTGGCTGGCGGCGGCCAGGAAGCGGCTCTTGGAGCGGTCGGCCTGCTCCGCCGCCTCGCGGGCCATGCGGCTGTCGTGCACGTCCACCGCGGTGCCGACCCAGGCGATGATCTGGTCGTTCTGGCGCATCGGGTTGATCCGGCAGGCGTGCCAGCGGTAGGTCCCGTCGTGGCGCTGCATGCGCACGTCGAATCCGTAGGACTCGCCCGCGGCGATGCCGCGCTCGCGGCTGTCGAGCAGCCGGGGATAGTCGGCGGGGTGGATGTAGGACCAGCGCTCCCCCTGCTCCAGGCTGCGCCCGGTGTAGGAGCGCCAGGCGGCGTTGTAGTATTCCCGGCCGCCGTCGGGCCGGTTGATCCACATCATCACGGGGGTGTTCTCGACCAGCTCGCGGAAGCGGGTCTCGCTCCGCCGCAGGGCTTCCTCGCCGGCCTTGCGCTCGGTGATGTCGGTCAGGGTGACGACGGCCAGCGTGATGCGGCAATCGGGATCGCGCACCGGCTCGGCGTCGGCCAGGCAGGTGATGGGACCGGTGGGGGTGTCGCGGCGCAGTTCCTCCTGCCGCACGACCGCGCCGTCCCGCAGGGCGCGGACCAGCGGCAACTCCGAAGACCGCTCGGGACCGCTTGTGAAGGGGCGGGGATAGTCCTCGATGCGGTCGATCCGGTCCAGCGGCTGGCCGATCAGGCGTTCCGCCGCGCTGTTGTGCAGGATCACCCGCCCGGTGGGCGCCTCGGCCACCACCACGCCGGCGCGCAGATGCTCCAGCACCGCCTTCAGCAGCGACCGTTCCGTCTCGCGCTGCCGAGTGAGGCGCCCGATGGCCCAGGCGGTCCCGGTCAGGGTCAGCAGGAGGATGAGGGAGAAGGGAAACCACGACCACAGCGCGGCCACATCGACGGTGCGCAGCGCGGCGGCCCGGTCGATCCCCACGGCGATGGCGAGGCCGCTGCCGTTGGCGCCAGGCGGCGAATAGGCGGTGACGCGGGGCACCCCGTCCAGCCCTTCGGTCAGCGCCGTCGCGGTTTCGCTGCCGCTGAGGAACAGGCCGAGCCGCTCTGGAAGCGGTTGGCCGACGATTCCCTGAAGGTCCGGCACGCGGACGAGGACGGTGCCGCCGCGGTCGGCCAGAAGGACCGTCACGTTCGGCGGCAGGGGCTTGCGCGCCTGATACTGGCGCAGCCAGTCGAGGTCGAGCAGGGCGGTGACGACCGCCGGTTCGGTCCCATCGCTTCGGTCACCGCTCTGGCTGCCGCCCCGCGCGTAGGGCAGGGCGAAGGGCAGGGCGCGGAGGCGCGGCCCCTCGGTGGCGACATACTCCCCCACCGAGAAGAGGCCGGTGGAGAGGGCCTGCCGGATCTGCGGCTGGTCGGCGCTTCCGGTTCCGACGGTCCGCCGGTCGGTGGAGCACAGGACGGCCCCCGACCGGTCGGCGAAGCCCAGCGTCAGATAGCTGGGCAGGCGCTGGCGAAGCCGCTCCATCGTCTCCTGGCAGGACGGGCCGGCGATGTCCGCTTCCGCCAGCGTGGCCAGGATGTGCTCGATGTCGTCGACGATCCGCTGCTGTTCGGTCTGAATCAGGTCGAGCAGACGCAACGCCTCCTGACCGAGTTCGGCCTCCCGCTCCGCCCGCAGGCGGGTGTGGGAATAGACCTCGAACCCGATCAGCGGAGCCAGGGTGAAGACGAGCAGCAGAAGCCAGCGAACCATGGACACGATCGACCGTCCCGGCCCAGGGGCCGTTGGGATGAAGGAAGCGATCGTGTGAACCCTAACATACCGCAGTATGTTGCAACGCCTGTCCTTCGGTCCTAACGCTTTCCTGCGCGCGGCGGTGGAGTCCTCAGCCCAAGGTCAGTGCTCCGCAACGGGGCGGGCGCCCGCCAGGAAGAGGGCGACGGCCCGTCCGACGTAGCGCTCCACCTCCTCCATGGAGAAAGATTGTTCCGGCAGGATCAAGCGGCGCAGCAGGATGTTGCCGGTGATCATGCCGATGAAGCCGCGGGCGGCGGCTTCCGGATCGCTGACGGTCAAGGCACCGGCGGCGGTCTGCCGGGCCAGATAGTCGGCCAGCCGCCGCTGGGCGGTTTCCGGGCCGATGCGGAAGAAGGCTTCGGCGATGTCGGGGATGCGTCCGCCCTCCGACACCAGCACGCGGACGATGGCCATGGTGCGGTCGTCGAACAGCGCCGCCACGAGGTGCAGGGCGAAGCGGGTCAGCCCGTCCTCCGGTGCTGCCCGCTCGTCGGCCTGGATGGCGGCCAGCCCCTCCTGGATGCGGGCGCTGTTCTCCTCCATCATCGTGCGGAACAGCCCCTCCTTGTCGCCGAAATGCTCGTAGAGGGTGGCGCGCGAGCCGCCGGCCCGGCCGATGATGTCGGTCAGGGTGGTCTTCTCGAAGCCCTTCTCGACGAACAGCGCCGCCGCGGCGTCGAGCAGGGCCTGCCGGCGCGCCCGACCGCGCGGGCCGACCGTGGATGCGTCCTTGTCCGTTGTCTTGTCGATCAATTCCCTGGCGTTTCCCCGGTCCATCGGTTTTCCCACAGGCGCTGGCGGCCCTTGCCCCCACCCTAACCCTCCCCCGCTTCGCAGGGGAGGGGACTGCCGCCGCTTCGCAGAAATCTCCCTCCCCTGCGACAGCGGGGGAGGGCCGGGGAGGGGGCAAGGACGCCGCCATCGTGCGCATCCTCGCGGGAGCTATGACCGTTGCCGCCCCCGCTGGCAAGACGGCAATACGCCGCTCTCCATCCTGGTCAGGGCCGCGTCCCCGCAAGGAACAACCGCACGGACTGGCGGACGTAGCGCTCCAACTCCTCCATGGAGACGGACTCGTCGGGAAGGATCAGCCGCTTGGTCAGCAGGTCGCCGACCACCATGCCGATGAAGGCGTGGGCAGCCCCCTCCGGATCGTCGATGCGCAGGTGCCCGGCCTCCGTCAGCTCGCGGAAGCAGTCGGCGAGCCAGCCGATGGTCTTCTCCGGGCCGACCTGGAAGAAGGCCTGGGCGATGTCGGGGATGCGCCCGCCCTCCGACACCAGGATGCGCAGGATGGCGGTGGTCTCCGGCATGGTCAGCGTGCCGGCGATGTGCAGGCCGACGCGGTACAGATTCTCTTCCAACTCCTCGGCCATCGCCGCCGGGCCGGCGGTGTGCATGGTCGACATCTCCTCCAGCACGCGGTCGCAGTGACGCTCCATCACCGCGCGGAACAGCCCCTCCTTGTCGCCGAAATGCTCGTAGAGCGTGGTGCGCGACCCGCCGGCCTGCCGCAGGATGTCGGACAGCGAGGTCAGCGCGAATCCCTTCTCCACGAACAGCGTCGCCGCGGCGTCGAGCAGCGCCCGGCAGCGCGCCTGTCCGCGCGGGCCGCAGCCGGGTGGGTCGAAGCCGCCAGTGCCAAATCCGGCGATGCCACCCTGGAACGGTGTGGATGCCCCCTTGTCGGGCATTGCGGTTCCCCCTTGCGCGAACGGTCGTTCTGAATGTATCGTCCGGTACAGTGTACTGTATGAGACAGTACGAATAAAGGGGTCATTTCGCACCGTCCGCGCGCACCGGCCTTTTCCGCCGGCCCCGAAAGCCGGGCGGAATGTGGAACCTCCCCGGCTCATTAGGACATTTCATCGCCGCATCACGGCGTTTTCACGAGGAACGGATGCTCAACAGGAACGCATTTCTGTCTCTTGCCGTGGCGGCCTCCCTGACCGTGGTGCTGGGTGCCTGCCAGGACAAGAAGCACGCCGCCGGGGGCCAGCCGGCGCCCGGACCGGCGGAGGTGGCGGTGGCCACCATCCAGCCGCAGAGCCTGTCCGTCACCACCGAATTGCCGGGCCGCACCTCGGCCTACCGCGTGGCGGAGATCCGCCCGCAGGTCAGCGGCATCGTGCTGAAGCGCTTCTTCACGGAGGGGAGCGACGTCAAGGCGGGCGACCAGCTCTACCAGATCGACCCGGCCACCTACGAGGCCAACCTCGCCGTCGCCCAGGCCGACATCCAGAAGGCGGAGGCCAACCTGCAGGCCGCCCGCAACAAGGCCGGCCGCTACGGCGACCTCGTGCGCAGCAGCGTCGTCAGCAAGCAGGATTACGACGACGCCATGGCCGCGCTGAAGCAGAACGAGGCGCAGGTCGCCGCCGCCAAGGCCGCCTACAATCTGGCGCGCATCAACCTGGACTACACCAGGGTCTTCGCCCCCATCTCGGGCCGCATCGGCAAGTCCGCCGTGACGGAAGGCGCGCTGGTCACCGCCAATCAGGCGACGGCGCTCGCCACCGTCCAGCAGCTCGACCCGATCTATGTGGACGTGACCCAGACCGCCTCGCAGCTCATGCAGCTCCGCCAGGACATGGCGAGCGGGCGCATCCGCGCGGCCGAGCCCGGCAAGATTCCCGTCTCGCTGTTCCTGCACGCGGCGGAGGCCCCCTATCCCCAGCGCGGCGAGCTTCAGTTCTCCGACGTGTCGGTCGATCCGGGGACCAGCTCCGTCCAGCTCCGCGCGGTGTTCCCGAACCCGAACCTAGATCTGCTGCCGGGCCTGTTCGTGCGCGCCCGCGTCGAGCAGGGGGTGGCCGAGAACGCCCTTGCCGTGCCGCAGGAGGCGGTCCAGCGCGGTCCGGACGGCTCGGCGCGCGTCTGGGTCGTCGGCGACGACAACAAGGTCAACCCGCGCACCATCAAGACCGAGCGGGCGATCAACAACGCCTGGCTGGTCTCCGACGGTCTGAAGGCGGGCGAGCGCATCGTGGTCGAGGGGCTTCAGAAGGTGAAGCCGGGGGCCGAGGTCAAGCCGGTGGCGGCGCAGAGCGCCGTGGCGGCCCTGCCCGGACCGCAGGCGCGCTGAGACCGAGGACCGATCCATGTCGAAATACTTCATCGACCGGCCCGTCTTCGCCTGGGTCATCGCCATCGTCATCATGCTGGCGGGCGGTCTGGCGATTCTGGGCCTGCCCGTCGAGCAATACCCGAAGATCGCCCCGCCGACGGTGTCCGTCACCGCCAGCTACCCCGGCGCGTCCGCGAAGACGCTGGAGGATACGGTCACCCAGGTCATCGAGCAGAAGATGACCGGGCTCGACCATTTCCGCTACATGTCCTCGAACAGCGATTCGTCGGGCAACGTCACCATCACCCTGACCTTCGAGCCGGAGGCCAACCCGGACATCGCCCAGGTCCAGGTGCAGAACAAGCTCCAGCTCGCCGTGCCGCTCCTGCCGCAGGAGGTGCAGCAGCGCGGCCTCCAGGTGTCGAAGGCGGGCAACGACTTCCTGATGGTCGCCGGCTTCGTGTCCAGCGACGGGCGGCTGAGCCAGGGCGACATCGCCGACTATGTGGCCTCCAACCTCCAGGACACGATCAGCCGCGTCGAGGGCGTGGGCGACATCACCGTGTTCGGCCCGCAGCACGCCATGCGGATCTGGCTGGACCCCGACGCGCTGAACAGCCACCAGCTGACCACCATCGACGTCACCAACGCCATCAAGGCGGAGAACGCGCAAGTGTCGGCGGGCCAGCTCGGCGGCGCCCCGGCGGTGCCCGGCCAGCGGATCAACGCCACCATCATGGCGCAGTCGCGCATGCAGACGCCGGAGGAGTTCGGCGCCATCCTGCTGCGCGTCAATCCCGACGGCGGGCAGGTGCGGCTGCGCGACGTCGCGCGGATCGAGATCGGGCAGGAAACCTACGAGATCACCGCCCGCTACAACGGCAAGCCGGCGGCGGGCCTGGGCGTCAAGCTGGCGACCGGGGCCAACGCGCTGGACACCGCCGCCGCCGTGAAGGCGCGCATCGCCGAGCTGTCGGCCTTCTTCCCCGAAGGGCTGGAGGTCATCTACCCCTACGACACGACGCCCTTCGTGGAGCTGTCGATCCACGAGGTCGTCAAGACGCTGATCGAGGCGATCATCCTCGTCTTCGCCGTGATGTACCTGTTCCTGCAGAACTTCCGGGCGACGCTGATCCCGACCATCGCGGTTCCCGTGGTGCTTCTCGGCACCTTCGGCGTGCTGTCGCTGTTCGGCTTCACGATCAACACGCTGACCATGTTCGGCATGGTGCTGGCCATCGGCCTGCTGGTCGACGACGCCATCGTGGTGGTGGAAAACGTCGAGCGCGTGATGAGCGAGGACGGGCTGCCCCCGCGCGAGGCGACCCGCAAGTCGATGGGCCAGATCACCGGCGCGCTGATCGGCATCGCGCTGGTGCTGTCCGCCGTGTTCGTCCCCATGGCCTTCTTCGGCGGCTCGGCGGGGGCGATCTACCGCCAGTTCTCGCTGACCATCGTGTCGGCGATGGCGCTGTCGGTGCTGGTCGCCCTGGTGCTGACCCCGGCGCTCTGCGCCACCATCCTGAAGCCGGTGGCGAAGGGCCACGGCCACGCCAAGCGCGGCTTCTTCGGCCTGTTCAACCGCGGCTTCGACGCCAGCAGCCGGGTCTATCTGCGCGGCGTGCGCGGGGCGGTGTCGCGGCTCGGGCGCTACGGCATCGCCTACGCGCTGATCGTCGGCGGCCTGGCCTACCTGTTCCTCCAGATGCCCTCCTCCTTCCTGCCGCAGGAGGATCGCGGGACCATGTTCGTGCTGTGGTCGGCCCCGCCGAACGCCAGCATCGAGCGCACGCTGGAGACCACCAAGCTGGTCGAGACGCACTTCCTGGAGACCGAGAAGGACAGCGTCGAGGGCCTGTTCACCATCGCCGGCTTCAACTTCGCGGGCCGCGGCCAGAACGCCGGCATGGCCTTCGTCCGGCTGCGCGACTGGAGCGAGCGCGAGTCCGCCGACCGCAAGCCGACGGCCATCGCCGGGCGCGCCATGGGCGCCCTGTCGAAGGCCAAGGACGCGGTGGTCTTCGCCTTCATGCCGCCCTCGGTTCCGGGGCTGGGCAACGCCACCGGCTTCGACCTTCAGCTGGTGGACCGCGGCGGCGTCGGGCATGACCGGCTGATGCAGGCGCGCAACCAACTGCTGGGCCTGGCGGCGCAGAACCCCAAGCTGGTCGGCGTCCGCCCGAACGGGCTGGAGGACACGCCGCAGTACAAGCTGACGGTGGACCGCGAGAAGGCCAGCGCGCTGGGTCTGTCGCTGACCGACATCAACACGACGCTCACGGCGGCGTGGGGATCGTCCTACGTCAACGACTTCATCGACCAGGGGCGCGTGAAGCGCGTCTATCTCCAGGCCGACGCCCCCTACCGCATGCAGCCGAGCGACGTCGACCGCTGGTACGTGCGCAACGCCATGGGGCAGATGGTCCCCTTCTCCGCCTTCACCACGGCGCAATGGACCTACGGTTCGCCGAAGCTGGAGCGCTACAATGGCATGTCGTCGCTCAACATCCAGGGCTCTGCGGCGCCGGGCATCAGCTCCGGCGAGGCGATGCAGGAGATGGAGGCGATGATGGCCAAGCTGCCGCCGGGCGTCGGCTATGAATGGACCGGCCTGTCCTACGAGGAGCGGCTGAGCGGGTCGCAGGCCCCGGCGCTCTACGCCCTGTCCATGCTGATCGTCTTCCTCTGCCTGGCCGCGCTCTACGAGAGCTGGTCGGTGCCGGTGTCGGTCATCCTGGTGGTGCCGCTGGGCGTCATTGGCGCCGTGCTCGCCGCCACGCTGCGCGGTCTGCCAAGCGACGTCTACTTCCAGGTTGGCCTGCTGACGACCATCGGCCTGTCGGCGAAGAACGCCATCCTGATCGTGGAGTTCGCCAAGGCGCTCTACGACGAGGGCATGGATCTGAAGGACGCCGCCATCGAGGCGTGCCGCCAGCGCCTGCGCCCGATCATCATGACCTCGCTGGCCTTCGTGCTGGGCGTGCTGCCGCTGGCGACCAGCAGCGGCGCCGGTTCGGAAAGCCAGAACGCCATCGGCGTCGGCGTGATGGGCGGCATGATCTCCGCCACCGTGCTGGCGATCATCTTCGTCCCGGCCTTCTTCGTCGCGGTCTATCGTCTGTTCGGCAGCAAGCGCGCCGGTGCCCATCCCCCGCCGGGTGCCGAGCCGGTTCCCGCCGGCGACTGACGGTTCGGCTGCGGCTGGAAGCGGAAGGCCCGGTCCCGGAAAAGGGGCCGGGCCTTCTGCTGTGCGGGTGCCTTTTGCGTGGGGTAGCTGCGGCAGAACAACACAGGACATGCGGCGCCCCACGGAGCAGCTTGCCCTCGAACTAATATACTAGTATTTATTGTTCCCGGGGGTGGCGGCTGAGCGCCTGCTTGTGGCGCTCCAGCCGTTCCCGCAGGGCGTCGCCTTTGCGCAGCGCCACGGCAATCGACAGTATGTCGCCGAGGACCAGATGGCTGATGCGCGACGTCATGGGCGAGTGGATGTCGAAGTCTTCCGTGACGTCGGCGAGCAGGCTGACCGTGGCGAGCTGCGCCAGCGGCGAGCCGGAGCGGGTGATGGCGACGACCGCGGCCCCGGCGGACAGCGCGTTCTGCACGGCCTCCAGCATGTCGCGGGTGCCGCCCGAGCTGGACACCGCGACCACCGCATCGCCGGGGGCGAGCGACAGGGCCGACACGAAATAGACGTGGGCGTCGCTGTAGGCGACCGTGGGGATGCCCAGCCGGAAGAAGCGGCGCTGGATGTCCTGCGCCACCGTGCCGGAGTTGCCGGAGCCGTAGAACTCGATCCGCCGCGCCCCGGCCAGCAGGTCGGCGGCGCGGTCCACCGATTCCGCCGACAGGTTGTTGCGCACCTGCATCAAGGTCGCCAGGGTGCGGTCGAACACTTTCCCGGCGATGCCCGCCGCCCGGTCGTCCGGGCTGACCTCCTGGTCGATGAAGGGCATGCCCGCGGCGATGTCCTGCGCCAGCTTGATCTTGAACTCGCGGAAGCCGCTGCAGCCCAGCGCGGAGCAGAAGCGGGCGATGGTCGGTTCGCTGACCCCGGCGCGCCCGGCCATATCGGCCATCGACAGGGTGATGACCTCGCCCGGTTGGGCCAGCACGCAGTCCGCCAGCTTCCGTTCCGAAGGACGGAGCCCGTCGCGCACCGCCATGATCCTCGCCAGCATCGGCCTGTTCCCCTGTTCCATCCGTCCGCCACCGTAGCACGGATAGCAAAACTACATGACCCGATAGAAGGGTGCTATCGGCCGCGCTGTCCCACATACCGGGACCGCCGACGATGCGGCGTTCCGTCACAGTAACTTCATCAAAGAACGTGGAAAATCAACCGCTTTTGCCTTGCGCGCTTCGTGGTTCCGGTCTATGTAGCAAAACTACAAAATGACTTTTGGCCCTGCCGGCTTCACAGCCCGTTGCCATACCGCCGCTCCCGCCCTGACCGGGGTCCGGCGGTCTTCCGACCCCTCCACTGGGGGGCCTCCAGGGTCGATCAGCGACGCGGCGCGTGCCGCCCAGACGCCTTTTCGTGAGGAGACATCATGGACACCCTGCTGAGAGACGGATTCGTCGAGACCCCGGAACAGCAAGCCGAGCGCCCCTGGCGCCGCTTCGTTCCGGGCGTCTGGCAGCAAGAGGTCAACGTCCGCGACTTCATCGTGCGCAACGTCCATCCCTATGGGGGGGATTCACGTTTCCTGACCGGCCCGACCGAACGGACCAGGGCCCTGTGGAACAAGGTCACCGCCTTGCTGAAGGAGGAGCGCGCGGCCAAGGGCGGCGTGCTCGACGCCGACACGGAGGTCTTCGGCTCGATCACCGCCCACGCGCCGGGCTACATCGACCGGGAGCTTGAACTCGTCGTCGGTCTGCAGACGGACAAGCCGCTGAAGCGCGCGATCATGCCCTTCGGCGGCTGGCGCATGGTCAAGAACGGGCTGGAGGCCTACGGCTTCAAACCCTCGCCCAAGCTGGAGGAGGTCTTCCCCGGCCTGCGCAAGTCGCACAACGACGGCGTCTTCGACGTCTACACCGACGAGATGCTGCGCTGCCGCAAGTCGGGCGTCATCACCGGCCTGCCGGACGCCTACGGCCGCGGGCGCATCATCGGCGACTACCGCCGGCTGGCGCTCTACGGCGCGACCTTCCTGATCGAGGACAAGAAGGCGCAATACAAGAGCCTGGAAGTCGACCGCATCGACGAGCACACGCTGCGCCTGCGCGAGGAGATCACCGAGCAGATCAAGGCCCTGAAGGAACTGGCCGCCATGGCCAAGTCCTACGGCTTCGACGTGTCGCGCCCGGCGGCCAACGCCCGCGAGGCGGTGCAGTGGACCTACCTCGCCTATCTGGCGGCGGTGAAGGAGGCCAACGGCGCCGCCATGTCGCTCGGCCGCGTCTCCAGCTTCCTCGACGTCTACATCGAGCGCGACCTGCGCGACGGCCTGCTGACCGAGGAGGAGGCGCAGGAGCTGATCGACCAGTTCGTGACCAAGCTGCGCATCGTCCGCTTCCTGCGCACGCCGGAGTACGACCAGCTCTTCTCCGGCGACCCGACCTGGGTGACGGAATGCATCGGCGGCATGGCGCTCGACGGGCGCACGCTGGTGACGAAGAACAGCTTCCGCATGCTCCAGACCCTGAACAACCTCGGCCCCGCTCCGGAACCGAACCTGACGGTGCTGTGGTCGGAGAGCCTGCCCGAAGGCTTCAAGAAGTTCTGCGCGGAGACGTCGATCAAGACCTGCTCGGTGCAGTACGAGAACGACGACCTGATGCGGCCCTTCTGGGGCGACGACTACGGCATCGCCTGCTGCGTCTCGGCCATGCGCATCGGCAAGCAGATGCAGTTCTTCGGCGCCCGCGCCAACCTCGCCAAGACGCTGCTCTACGCCATCAACGGCGGCCGCGACGAGGTGTCGGGCGAGCAGGTCGGCCCGGCCTTCGCGCCGATCACCGGCGACGTGCTCGACCACGACACCGTGGTCGCCCGGCTGCTGCCGATGATGGAATGGCTGGCGCGCGCCTACATGAACACGCTCAACGCCATCCACTTCATGCACGACAAGTACATGTACGAGCGGCTGGAGATGGCGCTGCACGACCGCGACGTGCTGCGCACCATGGCCTGCGGCATCGCCGGCCTGAGCGTGGTCGCGGACAGCCTGTCGGCGATCAAGCACGCCACGGTGAAGGTGGTCCGCGATGAGCGCGGGCTGGCCACCGACTTCGTCATCGAGGGCGACTATCCGGCCTTCGGCAACAACGACGACCGGGTGGACGGGATCGCGGTGTGGCTGGTCGAGACCTTCATGGGTCTGCTGCGCAAGCAGAAGGCCTACCGCGACGCGGTGCCGACGCAGTCGGTGCTGACGATCACCTCGAACGTGGTCTACGGCAAGAAGACGGGCAACACGCCGGACGGGCGCAAGGCCGGTCAGCCCTTCGCGCCGGGGGCCAACCCGATGCACGGGCGCGACCGCAAGGGCGCCGTCGCGTCGATGGCGTCGGTGGCCAAACTGCCCTACGCGCACGCCCAGGACGGCATCAGCTACACCTTCACCATCGTTCCCGGCGCGCTGGGGCCGACCGAGGGTGAGCGGGTGGACAATCTGGTGGGCATGCTCGACGGCTATTTCGGTCAGGGCGGCCACCACATCAACGTGAACGTCTTCGACCGCGAGACGCTGCTGCACGCCATGGACCATCCGGAGCTGTATCCGCAGCTGACCGTCCGGGTGTCGGGCTACGCGGTGAACTTCATCAAGCTGACCCGCGAGCAGCAGATGGACGTCATCAGCCGCACCTTCCATGGGGCGCATTGAGGCGCAGCTGAGTTGTTGAGTCGCGCAGTATTGCCCCCACCCTAACCCTCCCCCGCTGGGCGGGGGAGGGGACAAATCTCCCTCTCCCGCGTAAGCGGGGGAGGGAAGGGGCCCGCGGCGACGCCGTGGGAAGGGTGGGGGCTCCGCCGCGACCACCTCCCCACAAAATCCACCCTCCAATCAAGGTCCACCCTCCCCCATGAGCGCCATTACCGAAATCCACGCCCGCGAGATCCTCGACAGCCGTGGGAACCCGACCGTCGAGGTGGACGTCCTGCTCGAATCCGGCGCCTTCGGCCGCGCCGCCGTTCCGTCGGGCGCCTCGACCGGCGCGCACGAGGCGGTGGAGCTGCGCGACGGCGACAAGGGCCGCTACGGCGGCAAGGGCGTGCTGAAGGCCGTGGAATCGGTCAACGGCGAGATCTACGACGCCATCGCCGGCCTCGACGGCTCCAACCAGCGCGCCCTCGACCTCGCCATGATCGAGCTGGACGGCACCCCCAACAAGAGCCGGCTCGGCGCCAACGCCATCCTCGGCGTCTCGCTCGCCGTCGCCAAGGCCTCGGCGGAAGAGGCCGCCCTGCCGCTGTTCCGCTACGTCGGCGGCGCCTTCGCCAACCTGCTGCCGGTGCCGATGATGAACATCATCAACGGCGGCGCACACGCCGACAACCCGATCGACATCCAGGAGTTCATGGTCATGCCGGTCGGCGCGGAGAGCGCCGCCGAGGCCATCCGCATGGGCTCGGAGATCTTCCAGGCGCTCAAGAAGAAGCTCAAGGACGCCGGCCACAACACCAACGTCGGCGACGAGGGCGGCTTCGCCCCCAACCTCGCCTCGACCGAGGACGTGCTGGGCTTCGTCATGAAGGCGATCGAGGCCGCCGGCTACAAGCCGGGCGACGACGTCATGCTGGCCATCGACGCCGCCTCGACCGAGTTCTTCAAGAACGGCAAGTACGAGC
>NZ_JAEPIV010000045.1:0-26738 GCF_016632405.1 Azospirillum aestuarii | reverse complement strand
CATCCTCTTCGCAGAACGCCAACTCAACAGACGCAACAACCGATGATCCCGGCTGTAGTATTAGGCCAGCTCGTGCGCCGCGTCGATGCAGTGGCGTGCCTGAGCGAGCAGCTCGCGGTTGCGGTCCATGAACTCCTTGGCGGCGCCGCAGGCCCCCGGATGCAGCCGGACCTCCGACAGAAGCCGTTCCGCCTCGTCCAGCGAATTCAAGACCGATACCGCCGTGTCGATGTCCATGGCCAACCCCCTTGAGCATGGCGTGCTGCAGCGCACGCATTCATCAGGCGGCTATGACAAAAGCATTAATTTGCGCTGCAGCGTATTGGCCATAACGTCGCAGATTTAGAACATTTTAACATATTTATCGCCAAAAACGTGCATCATCGCCGCTCACGTCTCTCCAGCGCATCCACCTGTACGCGGATGACCTTTTCCGTCGCCGAGAAGCCCTGCCGACGGGTCAGGACGACGATGACCGCCGCGGTGGACACCATGAAGAACCAGGGGCCGAGCATCCAGGCCAGCGCCGCCATGGCGAAGTAATAGGCGCGCATGCCGCCGTTCAGCGCCTTGACGGCCAGCGTCATGGCGGCGGCGATGCTGTCGGCCATCGCCGTCTTCTCCTCCGCCGGCACCGGGGGCAGCGGGGCGGAGCCGATCAGGGCGCAGCAGTAATTGTACTGGCGCAGCGCCCAGGTGAATTTGAAGAAGCCGAAGGTGAAGATCGCCACGAGAAGCAGCATCTTCAACTCGAAGAACTCCCTCGTCGTCTGCACCGTGAAGGACAGCGTGCCGACCAGCTTGTGGGCGCTCTCCACCGCGCCGAAGGCGCCGACCAGACCGGCGAGAACCAGCATGTTCGTGCTGGCGAAGAAGGTGCAGCTCTGCATCGTGTGGCCGATGAGCTGCGAATCCATGATGCGGTTGTCACGCTCCAGCATCCGCTCCATCCAATGACGGCGCGCCTTCTTCAGATGCTGGTTGACCACCATGCGCCCGCCCAGCATGTGGTCCTGGATCAGCGTGAAGCCCGCCCAGCAGGCCAGGAACCACAGGAAGGCGAGGATATCGAGGATGGTGATGTCGGGCGTCACGGGCGGACACTCTGGCACGGAGGAAGGGGACGGTCCGGCGCAAGGGTGTAACCGTCCTCCCGCCGCCTGTCCAGCGGCCCCCGGCGGGGCAGGAAGCCCCTACCCCCGCCCCTGCACCGCGTTCAGGACATGGACCCGGATCGCGCTCGACAGGTTGCCGCTGCGGGTCGAATCGATCTCCTCGATCAGCGCGTTGACCGACATGCCCCGCGCCTGCGCAAGGCCCTTCAGCGCCTCCCAGAATTCCTCTTCCAGGGAGACGCTGGTCGGGTGCCCGGCGATGAGGACGGAGCGCTTCTTCATGGACGGCGCACGGCCCCGGTCACCGGGGCTTCACCATGGTGTCCGGCTTGACCCACTGATCGAACTGCTCCTCGGTCAGCAGGCCCAGCGCCACGCCGGCCTGTTTCAGGGTCGTTCCCTCCTTGTGGGCCTTCTTGGCGATCTTCGCCGCGTTGTCGTAACCGATGTGCGGGTTCAGCGCGGTGACCAGCATCAGGCTTTCGTTCAGCAACTGGCCGATGCGCTCGCGGTTGGCCTCGATCCCGACCACGGCGTTGTCGGTGAAGCTGTTGCAGGCGTCGGCCAGCAGCCGGATCGACTGCAGCACGTTGTAGGCGATCACCGGCTTGAAGACGTTCAACTCGAAATGGCCGGTGGCGCCGGCGATGCTGACGGTGGTCTGGTTGCCCATCACCTGGGCGCAGACCATGGTCATCGCCTCCGACTGGGTGGGGTTCACCTTGCCGGGCATGATGGAGGAGCCGGGCTCGTTCTCGGGCAGGGAAATCTCGCCGATGCCGCAGCGCGGGCCGGAGCCGAGCAGACGGATGTCGTTGGCGATCTTCATCAGCGACACCGCCAGCGTGTTCAGGCTGCCGTGGGCGTCCACCAGCGCGTCGTGGGTGGCCAGCGCCTCGAACTTGTTCTCCGCCGTGACGAAGGGCAGCCCGGTGATGGAGGCCACCTCCGCCGCGAAGGCTTCGGCGAAGCCGGTCTTGGCGTTCAGCCCGGTGCCCACCGCCGTGCCGCCCTGGGCCAGCCGGTAGAGCTGCGGCAGCGACGCCTTCACCCGCTCGATCCCGTAGGCGATCTGGGTGGCGTAGCCGGAGAACTCCTGCCCCAGGGTCAGCGGCGTGGCGTCCTGAAGATGGGTGCGCCCGATCTTCACGATGTCGGCGAACTCCGCCGCCTTCGCGGCCAGCGCCGCGTGCAGGTGCTCCAGCGCCGGCAGAAGCTCGTGGTGGATCTGCTCGGCTGCGGCGATGTGCATGGCGGTGGGGAAGCTGTCGTTGGACGACTGACCCATGTTGACGTGGTCGTTGGGATGGACCGGCTTCTTCGACCCCATCTCGCCGCCCAGCGCCTCGATGGCGCGGTTGGAGATGACCTCGTTCGCGTTCATGTTCGTCTGGGTGCCGGAGCCGGTCTGCCAGACCACCAGAGGGAAATGATCGGCGAGCGTGCCGTCGATCACCTCCTCCGCCGCCTCGACGATGGCGCGGCCCAGCCGGGGGTCGAGCACCTCCAGCGCCATGTTGGCGAGCGCCGACGCCTTCTTCTGGATGCCCAGGGCGCGCACCAGCGCCGGCGGCATGCGCTCCCCGCCGATGCGGAAGTTGCGCAGCGAGCGCTGCGTCTGGGCGCCCCAGTAACGGTCGGCGGCAACCTCGATCGGTCCGAAGCTGTCGGTCTCGGTGCGCATCCCGGTCTTGCCGGTCATGGTCAGGTCCTCGTCGGTTCGAACATTCTTCCGGTCAGCGAATTTTTTCCCGAATCGCCCGCCGGGCAAGGGGAATCAACGCGAAATCCCCTTTGGGCAAGGGGGCGGCCGAATTTGTTCTTGTTGCGTTCCATTTCCTGCGTTACCGTTTCGGCGTGACCGGCCCCGCTGCCCCTCTTCCGCTGCCCCTCTCCAGCCCTGGGAGATTCGAATGAGCGACTTCGCCATGGACCATGTCCGCGCCTTCATCGCCAAGACCCGCGTCGCCGAGATGACGGCGAAGGGCTGGCACGTGGTCGGCCCCGGCGAGGAAGGCACCCTGCTCATGGAAGGGCCGCAGCTTGGCGGTGCACCGGTGCGCCTGTCCGCTTTGGTCAACGACCTGTTCGACGATCTGGTCGCCCAGGCGCTGGAGCGCGCCGACCGCATGGACCGCGCCGCGGGCCGACTGCCGCGCGCCGCGTGACGGGTTACGCCCGGCGCACCGGGTCCCGCAAAGGATGTACTCCGCCCGGCGGGACGGCCTGTTAACGCCCTGCCGCCGCGGCTTAAGGCTTGCGGACGCCGCCGTTCAGGCTCCGCTCCCTCCCGCCTATGCCGGTCCGGTCGCTACGACCTTCGACGGAAGTCCTTGAAAAGTCTCACAGCCTCAGAAAAGCGCCTGCCCCAATCAAGAAAAGTGGTAATCCATATGGATAAAAGCCCCCTATATTTGTCGGTTGCGGGATTACCCCTCAAGACACCAGCCCGGCGGAGGCCCCGTTAGTAAGTCGTTAACCGGGACATGGCCAAATAGAGACATCACGAACACACAAGACAAAACGGAGTTTTAAAATGCTGATCACCACCACCACCGAACAGATTACCTCGTCCTCTCGCGTTCACATCGCCCTGGTCGATGAATTCATCCAGCTGGCGCAGAACCGGATCGACGGCCAGAACGACCCCTTCGTCCGCGAAAGCCTCGCCGACCTGCTGTCCACCCTGCGCGAGGAGCGGTCCGGCTACCTGGACCTGCTGAACGCCGCGATGCTGGCCAAGGCCGCCTGAGGGTCCCGGACGACCCAGGCATGAGAACACCGTGGTGGCGATCAGGTCGGGGTGATCAAAAAGCCCCGACCGTCAGCCCAGCGGAACAGCAGGTTGCTCCCGTTCCCTCAAGCCTCATCCGCCTGCGCGGCCAGTGCTGCGATCGCATCGCCGGTGAGACGGTAGGGAAGCCACTCCTCCATCTGTTTGAAGCCGATGCGCAGATAGAAATCGCGCGCCGGGTTCCAGTGCAGCACATTCAGGTCGACACGGCGACAGCCCCGCTCGGCCGCCAGTTTCGCCACCGTCGCCAGCAGCTTGCGGCCCACGCCATAGCGCCGCGCGTCCGGGGTGACGTAGAGATCCTCCACGAACAGGCCGGCCCGCCCTTCCCAGGTGGAATAGTTGCGGAAGCACAGCGCGAAGCCGACGGGCTCCCCGTCCAGTTCGGCGATCAGCGCCTCGAACACCGGACGCTCGCCCCAGCCGTCGCGCCGGAAGTCCGCCTCGCTCGCCTTCACGGCGTGGGGTTCGTTTTCGAACTCGGCGAGTTCCCGGACGAAGCGGAGGATGGTCGGGCAATCGGCCTCGACGGACGGACGGACGGTCACGGTGGGCATGGCAACTCCAGATCTCACGATGGCGCGACGATAGCCGCGCCGGCCGCCAAGCAACAACCGCTTTGCCATCGCCCCTGGGCGGGCCTAGGCTGCGCGCCATGCGGGACATCCAGACCATCGGCGGCTTTTCCATCCGTGAAGCCCGGCCCTGCGAGCGCCACGCCCTGCTGGCCCTGGTCGCGCGGATCGACACGGAAAGCGATTTCCTCCTGCGCGAGCCCGGCGAGCGGCCCTTCTGGGCGCGCGATCTCGCCGCCTTCCAGGCGTCCGGCAACTCCACCATCTTCGTCGCCGAGGCTGTGGGGAACCGCCCCGCGGACCTCGTCGGCTATCTCAGCGCCCATGGCGGGCGGTTCCGCCGCAACCGCGGCGCGGTGACCCTGGCGGCCGGGGTGCGGCGCGACTGGAACGGGCGCGGCGTCGCCACCGCGCTGTTCGCCGCGGCGGAGAACTGGGCGCGGCGGACCGGCGCGCACCGGCTGGAACTCACCGTGGCCGAGGCCAACGGCCGCGCCCTGTCCCTTTACGAACGGCTCGGCTTTCTCGACGAGGGGCTGATGCGCGACGTCCTGCGCGTCAACGGCGCGTGGCGCAGCGAGCGGCTGATGGGCAAGGCCATCGGGGCGGAGGGCGTTCCGGAATGGCCGATCCCGATGCCCGGCCTGACCGTCGAAGCGCCATCCCAGGCGCGGATCGGACGGCTGGAGATCCGCCCCGCCCTGCCCGCGGACGCCGCCGCCTACCTCGCCTACGACCACGCGGTGCGGAGCGAAACCCACTTCCTGATGCGCAGCGCCGCCGAATCCCTGCCGGACGTCGCGGCGGCCCGGCGATTCCTCGCCGAACAGAGGATCGGCGACCGGGCGGCCACCCTGCTGGCGGTCGCGGACGGGACCATCGCCGGCTCGCTGTCGCTGTGGACCGGCGCCTACGCCCGCACCGCGCACGAGGCCGGCCTGGGGCTGGCGGTGCGCCGGGACTTCTGGGAGACGGGCGTCGGCGGACGCCTGATCGACGCGGCGGATCTGTGGGTGCGGGCGCGGCGGCTGCACCGGCTGTCGCTCTGGGTGTTCGGCCACAACGGCCGCGCCCGGCGCTTCTACGCCAAGCATGGCTTCCAGGAGGAGGCGGTGGCCCGCCGCCACAGCCTGATCGACGGGCGGCTGGCCGACCAGCTGTCGATGGCCAAGCTCTATGGAGCCAAGCCGTAAAGGAAGGGGCGCTACGCCACTCCCGCCGCCGCCGCCGCCCCTCCCCCGACCAGCTCATCGAACCGCGCCAGATAGCGTTCCGTCATGCCGTCCAGCGAGTAGCGGGCGCGGGCGACGGCGCGGCAGGCGTCGGGGTCCAAGCCCTCGCAGTCCTCGATGGCGCGGGCCATCTCCTCGGCGTCCTTGACCAGGAAGCCGGTGACGCCCGGCTCCACGAGGTCGGCCAGGGCACCGGTCGGGAAGGCCACCACCGGCGTGCCGCAGGCCAGCGCCTCCAGCGCCGCGACGGGGGTCGGCTCCGACATCAGGCTGGGCGCCAGCAGGCAGCGCGCCGCCCCCAGCATCCAGCGCTTGCGCCCGAAGCCGATCCGCCCGAGGAAGCGGCGCTTGGGGTCCAGCCGGGGCCGGATCTCCTCCTGAAGGTAACGCTGCTCGTCCGCGCCGCGAGACAGGCCGCCGCAGAGGAGAAGCTGCATGTCGATCTGCCGCGCCGCGTCCAGCGCGATGTGGAAGCCCATCTCCGGTTCGATGTCGCCCAGGCAGACGGCGAAACGGCGTTTCGGCACGCGGATGTGCAGGCGGTCCACCGCCACCCCGATCTCCAGCGGCGGCAGCAGGGTCAGCCCCGGCGACGCTCCCCGCACCTGCGCGGCCGACACCGGCTGGAGATGCAGGTTCGCCCGCGGGACCGTCAGGGCTTCCGGCCGGTAGCGGTCCAGCGGCAGGTAGAGCGTCGCCAGGACCGGCACGTCCTGCGGCGGCAGCAGGACGTCGAAGTCCCGGACATGGATGTGGACGAGGTCGGGCGCGTGGTCCTCCACCGCCCCGGCGACCACGGTGGCGACGCGCCTCAGAACGGCGGCCTGCGCCCGCTCGTCCGGCACCTGCCCACGCGCGCCGCCATGGACGCGCGCCAGCGGGATCAGAGTTCCGGCCACCGCGGAATCCTCCGGTGCGATGACGATGGAGCGGTGCCCGGCGCGGACCAGGGCGGCGTCGATGGCGCCGGCCACTTGCTCCGCCGTGCCTTCGTTCTCCGGATCGGCGCCGATCGGGGCGAAGGGCGACGCCACGGTGAGGATGGTCAATGCCATCGCGCGACCTCCGGGAAAGAAAGGCCCGAAGGGGCTCCGACGCTCGGGTGACGATGTCCTGCCGGCCTGTTCCTACGCATCACCGCTTCGTTCATCCCATGTCCCTGTGGTGTTATTCATTGGAACTTATTGTCTGACGCACGTTCTTCTTTCTCTCCGACATCTTTGCGGCCCGGAGAACAGCCGGAATCGGGACAGTCCTGTTGCCATAGCCCCTTCTTTTGTTTTCTACGAAAATGGGCCGCCGGTAACCGGGGTATTGGAAGTGGATCGACCCGCGGAAGGGATAGCCGTCCTGCACCGGGTTGCCGACCTCGGAACCGGGAACCCGCCCGGACGGTCAGGATGCCCAGAGCGGCTTACTTCCAACAGGGGCAAGCCGGGCAAGGGGGGAACGTCGGATCAATCATCGCCGCCCCCCTTGATGTCGAGGATGGAGCGCAACTCCCGCACCCGCCGTTCCGCCGTGTGCTCTTCCAGAACGCGCGACCGCGCGCGCTGGGCCAGCGTGGCCAGATGGCCGCGCGGCAGCATCATCGCCGTCGTCACGTCGTCGGTTTCCCGCGCCACCAGGATGTCGCGCCCCGGCTCGAAGAAGGCGCCGATGCCCTCCCATTCGTCGGAGATCACCGGGACGCCGCAGGCCGCCGCCTCGAACAGCCGGACGGACGGGCACCAGCCCATCGCCTTCAGGGGTTGGCGCGTCACGTTCAGCGTCAGGGTGGAGGAGCAGAAGAAGGCCGCATGCTCCGCCGGGGGCAGATGCCGGACGCGATGGATGTTGGCGCCCCAGGAGGCGCCGTCCGGGTAGCCGCCGCCGGCCAGGACGAACCGCCGCCGGGCCAGCCGCCGGGCCGGCTCGAAAAACAGCGCCTCAAGCGCCACACGCCGGTCCTCGACCCAGGCGCCGAGGTGGCAGAGGTCGCCGAGATAGCGCCGCACCGGGTCGGTGGGCCGGTGCAGATCGGGATCGACCCAGGCATAGAGCGGCGCCACGAAGCGCGCGCCCAGTTGCGTCTTCAGCGCCTCCAGCGCCCGCCCGCCGGTGCTGCTCAGCACGGTGTCGAATCCGCCCAACCCCTCCGGCGGCAGATAGGCCGGCCGCTCCCCCGTTTCGGAGCGGGACAGGGTGATGTGCGTGTCGAGGTCGTAATAGACCGTGCGTTGCGCCTTCGACCCCAGCACGAGGTGGGAGGCCACCGCCCCGTCCGGACAACCGGAGGTTACCATCGCTACGTCCGCTTCGTCGGCGTGTCGCTGCGCCGCCGCCGCCACGTCCTCCCAACGGTCGTAGAGCAGAAGCTCTCCGCCGGGGATGTCCCACAGGTCGCGGTGCTCCGCCCGCTCGGGCGTGTCGCGCTCCAGGAAGACGACGCGGTTGCCGCGCCGCGCCAGGGCCTTGACCAGCCCCCGCCACAGGGTGGCGTGCCCGTTGCTCCAGGAGGAGCTGATGGATTGTCCGAAGATGATGATTTTCATGATGTTGGCGCCATGCCTCCGCCCCCGAGCCTCCATCCCGATGGCCCTTCCGGAACAACGTGCCCCGTCCGATCGTGTTCCGGACGCCGGACCCACGCGGAGGGGGTGCCCCAGGGGCCCCCGTCCGGCCGACCTGCCGCTCTCCTGCCGACGCTACACCCTTTGCGTGTCGATTACGGAACGGACCCAACTATGAATGAATTTGTATAAAAATGTCGTTTAACCACCTAAGAGGGATATGAGATAATAAATTCGTGAAAAAAGAAAATCATTCACTTGTGTGACAACCCGACGTCACAACTCATAAAACAATCCCAACGCGAAGGACACATCATGCGCAAGGCTCTTTTCCCCGTCGCACTTGCAATGGCAAGCGGCTTGGCTCTGTTCAGCTCCCCCGCCGCCGCCTGCAACGACGAGGCGTACATCGGCACCATCTGCACCTTCGCGTTCGACTGGTGTCCCCGCAATTACATCCCGGCCGATGGCCGGACGTTGGCGATCCGCGAGTATCAGGCGCTGTTCGCCCTGGTCGGCTTCCGCTACGGCGGCGACAACGCGAACACTTTCGGCATCCCCGATCTGCGCGGCCGCGCCGCCATCGGCACCGGGACTGGCCCCGGCCTGACAAACATCGCCATCGGCGCCAAGGTCGGCCAGCAGGAGCTTCTGCTGTCGGCGGCCCAGGTACCGCTGCAGCCGCACACCCACACCGCCACCTTCACCGGCACCGGCGGCGGTTCGGGCGGTTCGACCACCGTTCCCTTCACCGGCACCGTCAGCGTCCCCATCACCAACGGCGGCACCCCGGTGTCGGCCCCGACCTCGGGCACCGTCTATCTCGGCGACACCTCGATCGACGACGGCGGCGCCGGCATGACCCTGAAGGGCCCGTACAACACCACCGGCCCGGGCACGGGCGCCAAGGTCGCCGGCACGGCCAGCGGCTCCATCACGGTTCCCAACACCGGCATCACCGGCGGCACCGTGGCCGTCGCGCCCGCGTCGTCCGGCGCCACCCAGAAGGTCTCCACCCAGTCCCCGGCGATCGGCCAGACCGTCTGCATCGTGGCCAACGGCCTGTACCCGAACCGTCCGTAACGGATCGCGGACCCGGAATCCGAACCCTCCCAACGCCGAGGACCCACCATGCGCAAGATTCTCCTCTCCGCCGCCTTTGCGATGACCAGCGGCCTGGCTCTGTTCAGCACCCCCGCCGCCGCCTGCAACGTGGAGCCCTACATCGGCACCATCTGCACCTACTCGTTCGACTGGTGCCCGCAGGGCTATGTCGTGGCCGACGGCCGCACGCTGGCGGTCCGCGAGAACCAGGCGTTGTTCGCCCTGATCGGCTACCGCTACGGCGGCAACAACGCGGATCTCTTCGGCATCCCCGACCTGCGCGGTCGCACGGCCATCGGGTCCGGCACCGGCCCCGGCCTGGCGAACATCGCCATCGGCGCCAAGGTCGGCCAGCAGGAGCTTCTGCTGTCGGCGGCGCAGGTGCCGCTGCAGCCGCACACCCACACCGCCACCTTCACCGGCACCGGCGGCGGTTCGGGCGGTTCGACCACCGTTCCCTTCACCGGCGACGTCAGCCTTCCCGTCACCAACGGCGGCACCCCGGTGTCGGCCCCGACCTCGGGCACCGTCTATCTCGGTGACGCCTCGATCGATGACGGCGGCGCCGGCGTCACCATCAAAGGGCCGTACAACACCAGCGGCCCGGGCACGGGCGCCAAGGTCGCCGGCACGGCCAGCGGCACCGTCACGGTTCCCAACACCGGCATCACCGGCGGCACCGTGGCGGTCGCGCCCGCGTCGGCCGGCGCCACCCAGAAGGTCTCCACCCAGTCCCCGGCGATCGGCCAGACCGTCTGCATCGCGACGACCGGCCTGTACCCGAACCGTCCGTAAAACCGGCGCGGGCGGCCTCCCCCCACAGGAAGGGGCCGTCCGCCGGTACGCTCACCAGTAGGTCATGGCGTCGGCGTAGAGCCCGCGCAGATCCTCCTCCGTCACCGGGCGGGGCGCGATGGTCAGCAGCCGTTGCTGCGCCATCGCGCCGCGCACCAGATCCGGGATGTCCGCCGCGCCGTAGCCCAGCGCCGACAGGCCGTTGGGCAGATGGGTGGCCCGCATCATGGCGATCAGCCGGGCGGCCAGAATGGCGCCGCCGTCCGCCGGGGACACGTCGCGGACCTCCGCCCCCAGCGCCTCGGCGGCGCGCAGATGGCGCTCGGGTTCCGCGGAGCCGGTGAAGCGGAAGGCGGCCGGGGCGTTCAGCACCACCGAGATGCCGTGCGGCACCATCGGGTTGGCCTTCTCGTAGCCGAGCGCCGTGAAGCTGTGGTTCATCCCGGCGACGGAGTAGGACATGGCGTGCGGGATGTGGACGCCCGCGTTGCCGAAGGCCAGACCGGCCAGAGTCGCCGCGAACATCAGGGCGTCGCGCGCCTCCTCGTCCGCCGGGTCGTTGACGGCGCGCTCCAGATACTGCCCGCCGAGCCGGATCGCCTGGAGGCTGCCGATGTCCGACCAGGGGTTGGCGCCCTGGTAGGGCGGGCGCGGGTTGGCCGCGTCGGGCTTCGGGCGGGAGCGGTAGGAGCGCGCGGTGTGGCTCTCGATGGCGTGGGTCAGCACGTCGAAGCCGGTGGAGGCGATGACGCCCGGCGGCAGGCTGTCGATGGTCGCCGGGTCGACCAGCGCCAGATTCGGCCGCAGATAGCGGGAGGAGATGCCCGTCTTCACCCGCATCTCCACATGGTCGAAGATGGCGACGCCGGTCGTCTCGCTGCCGGTGCCGCAGGTCGTCGGGCAGGCGATGTGCGGCTTGACCGGGCCGGGCACCGGGCGCCCCTCGCCCAGCGGCTTGTTGACGTAGGCGAGGAAGTCCGCCGGGTGGGTGGCGTAGAGGTTCGCCGCCTTGGCCGTGTCGATCACCGACCCGCCGCCGACGGAGACGTAGCCGTCGAATTTGCCGTCGCGGGCGAAGTCCGCCGCCTCCAGGAAGGACGCGCTGGTCGGCTCCACCGCGCATCGGTCGAAGACGGCGACGTCCAGCCCGACCG
This sequence comes from Azospirillum aestuarii, assembly GCF_016632405.1. NCBI lineage: Bacteria > Pseudomonadati > Pseudomonadota > Alphaproteobacteria > Rhodospirillales > Azospirillaceae > Azospirillum > Azospirillum aestuarii. The sequence goes on along the minus strand of NZ_JAEPIV010000045.1, from coordinate 15,417 downwards.
CCTTCAGCGACTCCAGCGCCGCCACGAAAGGCGCGATGCCGGCCACATGGGGATCGGTGAACAGGGCCACCCGGCGCATGCCCATGGCCTTGGCGTCGTTCCCCGCCTCCGCCAGCATGCCGCGGCCGAACTTCATCGACGCGGCCTCCACCGTGAAGCCGCTGTCGCCGTCGGGCAGGATGGGATGGGCGATGGGGCTGGTCATGGGCGCGGTCCTCCCGATCGTTGTTTTATGCGTTCGTTGCCATCATCGGAGCGCGAGAGGGGGGCGGCTGTCAACCCAACCGTTCGCTCAGGCGATTGTTTGCCCTCCCTGCGGCGCGGTGCCCTGGAGCCGGCGGTAGAGGTAGCCGACGCCGATCAGGCTCAGCCCGAGCCCGAGGAAGGAGGCGACGCGGTACAGCCCGCCCAGCTCGGCCATGTCGCTGAGGAAGACCTTGGCGACCACCGCCAGGATCAGCGCCATCGCGGCGTGGCGCAGCCAGCCCAGCCGGTACCGCAGGGCGGCCACCAGCATCAGCACCGCCGCCGCCAGGAAACCGACGGAGTAGCCGTACCATTCGGCGTCCGGCAGCTCCGGCCCGGAGAGGACCGGCCCCTGGAAGGCGTGGCGGATCTCCAGCGCCAGATTCATGCCGAGCAGCGCCAGCGGCAGCAGCGCCGCCCAGGGGCGCAGGCGGGCCGGCAGCGGCTCCACCCACAGGAACAGCAGCCCGAGCATGGCCGGAAGCCCATAGGCGAGCAGCAGCGTGTTCGCCACCGGCCAGGAGCCCACCGCCTCGCCACTCCACAGCGGGTTCAGGACGACCAGATGCAGCGCCGCCGCCTGGAGCGCCGCCAGCCCGGCCAGGATGCGCCGTCCCCACACCGCCACGGGCCGCGCCCGCCAGCGCCGCCCTGTCGCCAGCAGCAGGGCCAGCGCCAGCCAGACCAGCGTGTGCAGCGCCACCTCGCGCAGCGTGTCGGGCGGCTCGTCCAGCGTGCCGCGGGTCAGCGCCTGGATGCCGAGCGACAGCAGCAGCGTGACGAAGGCCAGCCCACCGGCCTCCAGCAGTGCCACCACGCCGTCATCACCCTTGCCATCTCCCCTGCCGTCCGGCGCGGAGCGCAACCAATGGGCGGCCAGGAAGAATCCCGCCGCCGGCAGGCCGTAGCCGTAGACGATCCAGCCGAGCCCGTCCTCTCCATATTCCAACACGGACGGGTTCAGCGCCAGCCGGACCAGGACGGCGCCCGCCACCAGCAGGATCACCGCGCGCAGCGAGCGCAGCCCCATGCGCCGCTCCAACCACGCCAGCACCGGAACCTGGGCGGCCAGCGCCACGGTCAGCCACGCCTCGCGCAGCATCATGACGGCGCCGAGGCTGAGCGCCCCGGCGGCCCCGGCGGCGAAGGCGGCCAGCCCGAGACTGACGCCCGGCTGGTGGCGGTGGCGGGCCAGCGGGCCGGTTCCGGCGACCAGCAGCGCCGCCAGCGCCAGGCTGGCCACCGGCCACAGCGTGTCGGCCTGCGGCGGGTCCAGCCGCCAATAGGCGAGCGCCAGGAGCACCACCGGCATCCAGGCCGCCAGCGACGACCACAGCGCCGCCCGCGTCGACCGCCACAGGGCGATGAAGCCGCACATCCCGTAGAGCAGGGCGAAGCCGGCCACCGCCCACAGAAACCGCCCGGACTGGAACGGCAACCCCGAACCGGGCGATGGGACGATGGGATGCCCGTCGGCGGTGACGGCGGGCGGCGGCAACGGCCAGCGCGGCACCGTCCAGCCGGCGAAGGCGAACAGCACGGCCAGTGCGCCGATCCAGGCGACGCCGGCGATCCGCTCGATCCGCCGGCCCGCCGCAATGGAGAGCAGCCCGAACAGGGCGAACATCACCAGCGATCCGGTGCGGTGCCCGTCCACGGTGACGAGCATCGCCATCAGCAGCCCCAGCACCGCCACCGCCGCGACGGCCAGACGGTCGGCGCGCGGGCGCCCCGTCCAGCGCAGCATGTCGAACAGGGTGGTGCGGGGCAGCGCCTCGACCGGCCCGGCCAGCAGGGCCGGCATCAGGAACAGCCCGGCGGTCAGCAGCAGGTAGATCCCCACCGGCAGGGCGTCGCCGGGGTTCCAGCCGCCGACGTACCAGACCGGCACCCAGCCCGCCGCCCCGATCAGCGTGCCCAGCCCCAGCCAGCGCCAGCCGCGCCACAGCACCACCGTCATGCCGGCGCCCGACAGGGCCAGAAGATAGGCGAACAGCCCCCAGGCCGATCCCCCGATGGACGAAACCAGCAGCGGCGTCGCGAAGCCGCCGAGCAGCCCCAGCGCCGCGATGTAGGGTCCTTGAAGCAGCGACAGCGCCATGCCCAGCGCCGCCAGCCCGCCGAGCAGCGCGAAGGCGACCGGCGGGGCGAACAGGTCGTAGAGCACATAGCCGCCATAGACACTGGCGAAGCCAGTGAATAGGCCGGCCGCGGTCAGAGCCGGGGGCACCGGATCGCGCCCACCCGGCTCCGCCCCTCCGCCGCGCTGCCGCAGCCATTCGCCGCCGACCATCAGCGCCGCGGCGGAGAGCAGGCCGAGCGTGACGCGCACGCCGGGGCCGAGCCAGCCCTGCTCGACCGACATCTTGATGAAAAAGGCCGCCGCCAGGGCGACCGTGGCCCCGCCCAGCCAGATCAGCCAGCGCCCGGCCAGCGCGTCCTCCAGCCGGCTCCACACCGACAGCGGGGGTGGAGTGGGCTCCGGCGGCGGTTGGATCGGCGGCGGCTCCGGCGGAGCCTCCACCATGACGGCGGTGTCCGCGGCGGGAGCATCGACCGGCGCGGCGTCGGTCGCCGCCGGCCCCTGCCACCGCTCCAGCGCCAGCCGGAGCCGAACGATCTCGCGCTCCTGCGCCGTCAGCCGGCGGTTGAACCGGTGGGCGACGATGGCCCCGATCAGCACCAGAAGAATGACGTCCATACCCGACCGCCCCGGCTGCGCTTGCGTTCGCGCAACGATAGCGGTCAGCCGCCGGGCTTGTCTCTCTGACCTGTGGAGGCATCCAAACGGCTCATCAGCGTCAGCGCGTCATCCACCGCGTGGAAGTCGGCGGTGTTGTCGAAGACGCACCAGACCGGACGCTCCCGCGCCTCGTCCCGGAAGCGCCGGGCCAGTCGGTCCAGGACGTCCAGCGGGTAGGCGCTGCGGTACATCACCGGCGATCCGTGCAGGCGCCAGTAACGGAAACCGTCCCAGCCCGCCGGCTCCGCCGCCGCGGGCACCGGGGCCGGGTCGGCGGCGGCACGGGCCACGGCGTGGTCGACCAGCAGGCGGTCCGGCTCCGCCGCGAACCAGCTCGGGTGGCGCGGTTCGCAGACGACGAGGCCGGCGAACCGCTCGCGCAGGGCCGCGAAGAAGGGGCCGGCCACCGCCGGCTCGAAGCGCAGCGTCGGCGGCAACTGCACCAGCAGCGGCCCAAGCCGGTCGCCGAGATGCCCGACCTCGTACAGGTAATGCTCCAGCGGGGCGGCACAGTCCTTCAGCCGCTGCTCGTGCGTGATGGCGCGCGGCAGCTTGACCGCGAAGCGGAAGTCCGGCGGTGCCGAGGCCGCCCAGCGCTCCCAGGTCTCCGGCTTGTGCGGACGGTAGAAGCGGCTGTTGACCTCCACAATCGGGAAGACGCGGGCGTAGCGCTCCAGATGCGTGCCCTCCGCCGGGAAGGCCGGGGCGGAGGGTTTCGGAATGCTCCAGCCGGCGCAGCCGATGCGGATGGCGTTGATGGTCCCTTCGGCCAAGCCTCTGCTCTCCATGGGCGCGTGCGTTCCCGCCTTAGAACAGCGTCGGCTGCCGCTCGTCCCGCATTGGAACGCCTTCAGAGCGGTCGGCGTCGGCGATCAGGCGGGCCATCTCCCGGCGCGCCTTCTCCGCCTCGTAGCCGCCGCGATAGCGCCCGATGAAGCCCTTCCGGCAGGCTCGGCTGAAGCGCTGCGACGCGGCTTCCCAATCGTCGCCGGGGCGCAGCCAGCTCACATAGGTGGTGCCGGTCCGCGGGTCGGTGCGCAGGTAGCGGCCATGCCCCTTCGGCCCCCGCACCCACTGGCCGGGATTCAAGCGCAGAGCCCCCCGCGCCAGCAGCAGGGACACCTGCGGAGTGAGTTCGATGGTCGGAAAATACGGCATGGAAAGCCCTCTCGGCGGCGCGCCGGGGGGCGGGCCGCGAACGTCTCTTCTCTGGTTTCGGAATGCCCTGGATATGGGGATTTCATCCCGTTTGTTCAAGTTTTGTTCACGGTTAAACCAAGGCTGTCCGAGCGCCGCGTCAATCCGTCGGATGACAAAATTCGACACGGATTTCACGGATTTCTGAAAACCCGCAAGCACACCGCGGGTCGAGCCGAATGACTCCGTGAAATCCGGTTTGATCCGTGCAATCCGTGTCGATTCTTGCCCGCGTCCCCCGCGCGTGGCGGATGAGCGTTGCTTCCGGCACCGGAACTTGTCCGTTGAGTGAAAGAGCCGTCCGTCCTAGGCTCCCGCACAGCTTTTCCCTGATGGTCACGAGAGCGCATGCGCCCCCTGCTGTCCCTTCCCGTCCGCCTCCTGCTCGCCACCACGATCCTGGCCGGTTGCCAGACGACGGGCGCCCCGCCCGTGTCGGCCACCACCACGTCCGGAACCGCGAAGGCGTCCGCCGCCGCCCCGGCCAGCGTGGCGCCGGTCCAGCCCGCCGTCAGCTTCGCCGACTGGCTGAAGTCCCTGCGCGCCGAGGCGCTCGGCCAGGGCATCCGCGCCCAGACCTTCGACCGCGCCTTCGCCAACGTGAAGCTGTCGGACCGGGTGGTCGAACTGGATTCCTCCCAGCCGGAGTTCAACCGCCAGCCCTGGCAGTATCTGGACAGCGCGGTCAACGACCGCCGCGTCCAGGCCGGGCGCCAGCGCATCCAGGACAACGGCGCGCTGCTGCGGCGCGTCAGCCAGCGCTCCGGCGTCCCGGCGGAAATCCTGGTGGCCTTCTGGGGCGTGGAGACCGATTTCGGCAACTTCACCGGCGGCTTTTCCGTCGTCGATGCGCTGACCACGCTGGCCTACGAAGGCCGCCGCGCCAGCTATTTCCGGACGGAGCTGCTGGCCGCGCTGCGCATCCTCGACAGCGGCGACATCCCGCCGGAGCGGATGAGCGGCTCCTGGGCCGGCGCCATGGGCCAGACCCAGTTCATGCCGACCATCTTCCTGAAGCACGCCACCGACGAGGACGGCGACGGGCGGCGCGACATCTGGGGCAGCCTGCCCGACGTCTTCGCCTCCACCGCCAAGTTCGTGCAGGCCAACGGCTGGCGCACCGGGGAGCGCTGGGGCGAGGAGGTCACCCTGCCCGCCGGCTTCCCCTACGAGCAGGCCGAATACAACATCGCCAAGCCGGTGTCCGAATGGCGCCGCCTCGGCGTGCGTCCGGTCAACGGCGGCGATCTTGGCGGCGAGGAGGAGCGGGCCGCCGTCCTGATGCTCGCCGGGGCGCAGGGGCCGGCCTTCCTGGTCCGGGAGAATTTCCGGGCGATCATGAAGTACAACCCCTCCACCAGCTACGCGCTGGCGGTGGCGCTGCTGTCCGACCGTCTCGCCGGCCGTTCCGGCGTGCAGGGAAGCTGGCCGCGCCACGAACCGGCGCTGAGCCGCGACGAGCGGATCGAGCTTCAGGAGCGGCTGGCCTCGCTGGGCATGGAGCCGGGAACGGCGGACGGCATCGTCGGCGCCAACACCCGCAACGCCGTGCGCCGCTTCCAGCAGTCGATCGGCGCCGTGCCGGACGGCTTCGCCACCAAGTCCCTGCTGGAGCGGCTGCGCCAGAGCGCGGCCCCCATCCCGGCGGCGGGCTGACCGCCCGCGATGCTGGCGGCGGCGAAGGGCTGGGCGCGGCGGATCAAGCGCGACGTGATCGCGCTCTATCTGGCGGCGCGCGACCCGCGGACGCCGTGGTACGCCCGCGTGGCCGCCGCCGCGGTGGCGGCCTACGCGCTCAGCCCCATTGATCTGATCCCCGATTTCGTGCCGGTCCTGGGCTATCTGGACGACCTGCTGATCGTGCCGCTCGGCATCCTGCTGGTCATCCGCCTGATCCCGGCGGCGGTGCTGGAGGAACACCGCGCCACCGCCGCCCGGCTGGCCGCCCGACCGGTCAGCCACGCCGCCGCCGCGCTGATGGTCGGAATCTGGCTGGTCGCCGCCGTCGCCCTGTTCCGGTGGCTCGAACCCCATGTCGCGGGCTGGCTGGGGTAGTCGCGCGGGCGCTTTGCCTTCATTCGCCCAGCAGATGCAGCGCCAGGGTCCGCTCGTGGGGCCGGCGGCGGTGCTCGAACAGATAGATTCCCTGCCAGGTGCCCAGCGCCATCCGCCCCTCCAGCACGGGGATGGACAGCTGCACCGTGGTCAGCGCGCTGCGGATGTGGGCGGGCATGTCGTCCGGCCCTTCCAGAATGTGGTCGTAAAGCGCGGGGCCTTCCGGCACCAGCCGCTTGAAGAAGCGCTCCAGGTCGCCGCGCACGCTCGGGTCGGCGTTCTCCTGGATCACCAGCGAGGCCGAGGTGTGCCGGCAGAAGACCGTCAGCAGACCGGTCTCCATGCCCTGGGCGGCGACCCAGCGGGCCACCGGCTCGGTCATCTCAACCAGCCCCTGGCCGTGGGTGCGGGTGGTCAGCGTCGTAACGGCCTGCCGCATGTTTGTCGCCCTCCGTATTCGATTGCGCGTCTTGGAAGCGGGTCATCCATACACCAAATCGCTTGGCATTCCCGGCCAACAACAGGTGATCCATGGAGCTGAACGGCCAGTACCGGATTCCGGCGGCGCGCGAGCGGGTCTTCACCGCGCTCTGCGACCCCGCCGTGCTGCAACGCTGCATCCCGGTGCTGGAGGAGATGGACCGGCTGACGCCCACCGAATACGCCGCGCGCGTGCGCGCCACGGTCGGGCCGCTGAACGCGCGCTTCGCCGGGCGGGTCCGGGTGGCGCCGGAGGACGCGCCGCGCTTCTACATCCTCTACGCCGAAGGCAAGGGCGGACTTGCCGGGGCGGTCAAGGGCGAGGCCCGCATCACGCTGGAGGAGGTGGACGGCCACACCCACCTGTCCTTCACGCTGGCGGCGGCGCTGGGCGGGGCCGTCGGGCGGCTGGCGGTCAAGCTGGTCAAGGCCAAGGCCGACCGCGTCATCGACGGCTTCTTCGAGCGCTTCACGGCGGAGGTCATGAACGGCTGAAGCGGATGACGGACGGGTGAGGACAACGCACCCGCAAAAAACCACTTCGCAGTTGCGGGAATTTGATCCACCATCATGGTCATGACCGAACAACCCCCCGATGCGGGAGTTCGCCGACCATGATTGCCGACACCGTGATTGCCGACATCGCCGATCCTGCGGCCTTCTCGATCCACCCGCCCGCCGACGCTCTGGACGGCGTTCCGGATGGCCCGGCCCTCGACCGGCTGCTGTTCAGCCGCATCGTCGGGCTGGCCGCGCAGCATCCCGGCGGCGTCACGGCGTCCCTGGGGCTGGCGCGCGGCGCGCTGGCCGAGTTGATCCAGCGGCACGCGGCGGGCTTCGCCCATCTCCTCCCCATGCTACAGAGCGACATTGGGCCGGACCACAGCGGCGAGGACGCCATCGAGGAGGAGGATCTGCGGGCCTTCCTGCTCGACCACCGCGCCGCCGGGACCGTCGAGGAGGAGTGGTTGGCCGCCATCGTCGCCCGCCGCACACTGGGGCCGAACCATCTCTGGCAGGACATGGGCTTCGCCAACCGGCGGGAGTTGAACGCCATGTTCCGCCGCCACTTCCCGTCGCTGGTCGCGCTGAACAGCGGCGACATGAAATGGAAGAAATTCTTCTACCGCCAACTCTGCGAGCGCGAGGGGCTGATGCTCTGCAAATCCCCGAACTGCGAGGTGTGCGACGACTTCAGCGCCTGCTTCAGCGCGGAGGACGGTGACCCGCTGAGCGCCCTGGCCCGCGTGGCCCGTGGCGAGGGGGCCTGAACAAAGATGCGCCGCGGGTGAAGAAAGCCGCTTGACCGGAGCGCCGCCACCCGTTAGATAACGCCACCCGCCGGACGGAAGGCCAAGCAAGGCCCGATGAACGGCAGGTCTCCGATGGTCGCGTCAAGCATCAGCGGAAGGGTGGCCGAGTGGTTAAAGGCAGCAGACTGTAAATCTGCCCGCGTAAGCGTACGCTGGTTCAAATCCAGCCCCTTCCACCATCTGACGCGGCCGGTTCATGACAGGGTCATGGCCGGCCGTTTCCTTTTCCAGACAGCGCTGAATTGTTGCCGCATCAGCGCGCCATATCAGCGTGGCTGCGCCCCCAGATCCTCGAAGGTCAAGCCCTTGTCGGTGCGGGTGAAGCGGCCCTTCCCGTTCACGGTCATCGCCGGCACGCCCGGCTGCGGCGCGAAGGTCGCCGCATAATAGCAATCATACTGCTTGTCGTCCGGCCTCGGAGCGCCGTTCCGGTACTTCGTGTCCACGCAGCCCTGCTTGCGGAAGCCCTCGAACCCGCGGAAGCCGCCCGGCCCCTGGCCGTCCAGCGCCCGCCTGGTATGCGTCTCCACCAGTTTGCGCATGTCGGATTCGCCCGGCTCCCCCGAACAGGCGGCCATCGGCAGCACCACCAGACCGCACATCACCGCACGCCGCACCACGCCCCCCATGCTCTCTCTCACTTGCTGGCCCTCACTTGCCGGCCAGCAGGCGGTCCACCCGCTCCTTCAGGGCGCCGAAGGACGGCGGCTTCACGACGAAGCCGTTGACGCCCAATGCCATGGCCTTCTTCACAATTTCGGATTCCGTGTGGTTGGTCAGGAAGACCACCGGCGTGCGGCGGTTCCGCACCTCCGCGCTGGCCCGCAACTCCGCCAGGAACTGAAGGCCGGACACCGGCTTCATGTCGATGTCGCAGACGATCACGTCGGGGGTGGTGCGGATGCATTCCCGCATGCCGGTCTCCCCGTTGTCGGCCTCGGCGATCGAACGGAAGCCGATCTGCGAGAGGATCTGCATGATGGTCCGTCGCACGAAGGGCTGATCTTCGATAACCAGGATGCTGTATTGCCCGTAATCGACCGGCTTCCTGTCCATCGCGGCACCCTCCTTCGCCCGAGCCCGGGAATTGGCCAAGCACTGGTGGGACCAGCCCATGGTCATACAGTCGAACACTGATAAAGCGAGTCCGCCGAACGAGCAACCAAAGGACGGTTACAACTTTTAAAGAATGGTGGATTTCCTGCAGCAGGGCATGACGAAGGGCCGCGCGCAACCGCACGGCCCTTGGTTCTCCGCAGGGATCGAACGCATCCCCAATCCCTGCCGGATGCTATCGGCGGCTGCTTCCCTGCAACCCCAGGAGGGTGGAGATCACACCAGCCACGAGCCGGCGCTCCGGGTGCAATTCATGCACCGCCACCGCGCGCCCGGCGAAGGACAGCGCCGCCTTCGCCATGCCCGCCGGGTCGGGGCAGGCATCACCGTCGATCCGAAAGCGCGTGACGGTCTTGGTCAGTTCGTGCATCGCGGTCAAAGGCGGGATGCACATCAGGAAGCGGGCGCTGGCGATCGGCGTGAAGCCGCAGCGCTGGAACATGGTCTGCACGGTCACCGGAGCGCCATCCGGCCCTTCGGTCCCGACCTGATAGCGGAGCAAGCGCTGCGCCCGCTCCTCCACCGCCTCAGACCAGCCGGCGGTGGCCGTAATCATAGGGTTGATCAAACCTGCCTCCAAATACACCAGCCACGGGCCGCGCAGGCGCCAGGGACGTTAGATTGTTCACCGAACTAACAAGGTCAAGAACATCCCGTATGGTGGAAACCTGCATCCGTTTGCGCACAAAGCAACCGTTGTGCCAGCGGCGGGAGGTGGCGGCGCAGGGCCGCCCCGCCCCGCTGCCGGCTTCCCGCATCGCCTTGAAACTCCATCTGATTAGCTCATGGCGTCCGGAAGGGCGCATGGAGACTCAACATCGCGGCGGCCGTCCCGGTGCCGTCGGCTGCGTTTCTCGTCGTCAACAGGACACGTCACATGTGCGACAATCTGCCGCTCTTTTGGGCACCGCGTGTCGCTGCTCCGCAACCGACACCCTGAGGACGATCATCAACCTCCCGGCACGCGCGTGAATCATCGTTGCCCCGAAAACATTTCCTGTCCTGCGCTGTTGTGACCTGACGTACGTGGATTCATGAGCCGGAAGTTGATTTGCGGCGGTGAGCGGGGGCCATCGTGGAGACGTCCATGCCGAAAAAAAATGTGGATTCGGATAAACCGGACAAAGCCGAGCCAACCAGCGGGGAAGCGTTGCGGGAATGCCTGGGGGCAATGAACCGCAACCTCGTCGAAGGACTTCGGACCGCGGACCGCCTGCAGCGCGACGCCAGTCGCCTAGTCCAGGAAAGCGCGCGTCTGGCCGCCGAACTGGTCGAGCAGCGTCGCGAGATGGGCCGGCTTCGCGACCGGCTGCACCGCGCCGAGGGCCGCCGCGCCGCTCGGGAGGAGGAACTGCGCCACGCCCATGAGACGGCGGAGCGCGCCGACCGGGCCAAGGCACGCTTCCTGACCGCCGCCAGCCACGATCTGCGCCAGCCGATCCAGGCGGCGGCGCTGTACGCCCACATCCTGAGCGGCACGGTCGGTTCGAACCCCGCAGCCAGAGAAGCGGCGGATCTGCTCCAGGCGTCCATCGACAGCCTGAACGGGATGCTCAGCGGCCTTCTGGACCTCGCCCGGCTGGAGGCCGGCGCGGTGGACGTCGCGGTCACGGAGTTCCGCCCCGACGGGCTGATGCGCCGCCTGGCCCAGGAATTCCGGGACAGCGCGACGACCGAGGGGACAAGCCTGCATGTCCACCCCTGCGGCGTGGTGGTGCGGACCGACGCGCGGCTGCTGGAACGGATACTGACCCATCTGCTGTCCAACGCCATCCGCCACGGTGGGGGATGCGGAAGGCGCGTCCTTCTGGGCTGTCGGCGCCGCCCCGGTGCGCTGGAATTTCAGGTGTGGGACGACGGGCGGGGCATTCCCCCCGACGCCCGCGCCGCCATCTTCGAGGAGTTCCATCAGCTCGACAACCCCGAGCGCAGCGCGGCCAAGGGCTTCGGCCTCGGCCTGCCGCTGGTGTCCCGCATGGCGCGGCTGCTCGGCCTGACACTGGACCTGCGGTCGCAGGTCGGGCGGGGCACGGTCTTCACGGTGACGGTTCCGCGCGCCGCCCTCTCCCCCGAACCCGACCGCCGCCTGACCGCCGCCGCCCGCGCCATGGCCGCGGTCGCCACCAGCGCGGCGGCGACGGCATCCCCGACGGACCGGATGAAGGGCCGGCGGGTGCTGCTGGTGGAGGACGACGAGCGGGTGCGCCACGCCATGACCATGCTGCTGAAACGCTGGGGCGTTCAGGTGACGGCCGTCGGCTCGGCGGAGGAGTTGGCCGCCCGCCTTCCCCGGATGCGCAACCGACCCCATGTCGTGCTGGCCGACCATCGCCTGCCCGGAGGCCAGACCGGCCGCGCGGTGGCCGAGCTTGTGCGGAGCCGCTGGGACGTGCCGGTCGTCATCATCACCGGCGACACGGCGCCGGAGCGGCTGCGCGAGGCGCGCTCCATCGGTTGCCGCCTGCTGCACAAGCCGGTGGAACCCGGCGACCTCGCCGCCACGCTGGGCGACGTCATGGACCCATGACCGGCGAACGCCGCGAGCGCAAATCCGCGGCCATACCGGTAACCACAGCCCCGGCGTGTGAATCAACGGCCGCCGGAATGCGTCCATCTTGAGAGGATCTTCCAAATCGTCTCAACAAGTGGAACGAATGGCTTGGCACCCTCGTGCGCAGAAGGGTGAAATCCTGACCATGGGTGATTGGTCCTTTCACCCGTCACCAACGCATTTTCCCAAAATGCGATGAGCAGCAGATGGGAAGCGGTGCTTGCCGTTCCAATTTTCCACTGCGCCACATTTTCTGTCTGTTTTCTCATAATCGTGCAGAACATAACAATAAATGCACGGAACGTTCACGCATCTACTTCCCTGTTTTCAATAATTAATGATACATTAACATGACAAATAATGCGATATGTTGCAATTTGAAACATCAAGGAAAGCATCTATCCTTACCGACGGGCAGAAGTACGCTGTGTCAAATGCTGATTTCATGCTTTGACCATATTGACCCGGACGGCCATTTATGGGCATGTAAAATCAAACGGAGTACCCATTTCTTTCATGAAGCGCGTATTCCGGATTGCATCCCATTCAGGAAACGCCCGCCATGATCGAAGCGTCCGCCGCCGCCCCCACCTCGTGCGTCACCACCTCTGGTCGCTTCCTCCGCTCGGCAACCGAGATTGCCGTCATCGACACCGCCCTTGCCGGTTGGCAGGATCTTCAGGCGGAGCTTCCCCCCGGTGTGGAGGCGGTCCTGATCGGCGAAGGCCAGGACGGCGTGACGGTGATGGCGCAGGCGTTGGCGGGGCGCCACGGCATCCAGGCGCTCCATGTGCTTTGCCACGGCTTCGAGGGCGGGTTGCAACTCGGTACGGCGCGGCTGGACGAAGCGGAACTGCCGACGCGGGAAGCGGAACTGGCGGCCGTCGGCGCCTGCCTGGCCGATGACGGCGACATCCTGCTGTACGGCTGCAACGTGGCGAGCGGCCACGGCGGGTCGTTCCTCGACGCGCTGGCCGACATCACCGGCGCCGGCATGGCGGCGTCGCGGACGCCGACGGGCGCCGCGGATCTTGGCGGCGACTGGGATCTCGCCTGGACCCGCGGCGTCGTGCGGGCCGAGACGCTGCGGATCGAGAGCTACATGGGCGTGCTGATGGCGGCTCCCGAATCCGTGGACACCGTCGCCTATGTCGGCGAGTCCACCATCACCGTGACCTTCGACGGCAACCTCGACAGCGCCAGCCAGCCGGCCCTGTCCACCTTCGATGCGATTTCGCCCGGCGACATGTCCTGGGGCACCGGCGCCGTCCTGATCAACGGGACGAAGGTCAACGTGACCGCCGCCGTTGTGTCCGGCAAGACCGTGACGCTGACCGTCAGCAGCACTCTCACGGCCGGCGACTACATCGAATTCCGCTACGTCGATCCGGCGGGCGACAACAGCAGCGGAGTGATTCAGGCCACCAACGGCCTCGACGTCGCCTCGGTGTACATTGTAACCACGGTCATGGGGCCGCGCCCTGCGGTGCCGCCGGTCCTTCAGAACGCGGCGGCGGATGGCACGTCGCTGGTGCTGACCTACGACGTCGCGCTCGACTCCGCCAACCCGCCGACAGCGGGCGCCTTCGAGGTCAAGGCCGGCGGCAGCACCGTGCCCGTCACAAACGTCGCGGTGGACAGCGCGAACAAGACCGTCACGCTGACGCTGGCCCAGGCCGTCTCCCACACCGACACGGTGACGGTCGCCTACACCGACCCGACGGCGGGCAACGACACCAACGCCGTCCAAGGCACCACGGGCGTCGACGCCGCGACCTTCACCGCCCAACCGGTCACCAACAACACGCTCGACCCGAACGGCACCCCGCCCACGCTGACGCTCACCCCGAACGATGGCTACGGCCAGGTGGGCATGGGCAATCCGACCTTCGACCTGTTCAATTCCGTCTCGGCCTCCACGGTGGACGGCGGGCAGACCTTCACCGGCATGGTGCTGACCGTCCACAACGTCGCCGGAACCGGAAGCGGCGAGTTCCTGACCATTGCCGGAACCGACATCGCGCTGAGCAACGGAACGACGGGCAGCTTCACCGGCGGCGCGTACGCGGTGACTCTGGTGAACGGCGTCGCCACGGTGACGGTCAGCGGCATGACGCTGAGCAACAGCGCCATGAGCATGCTGATCGACAGCATCGCCTACAAGACGACGGCCGCCTCGGTCACCAGCCTCGACCAGACCAGGACCGGGCTCAGCGAAACGCGCCCCATCGTCCTGCGCTCGATTACCGACAGCGGTGCGACGAACAACACGACCGAGGTCAACAAGCTCGTCACGGCGTCGATCGGGATGCAGCCGGGCAGCCTTTCCCCGATCACCATCACGCCGGACAACCCGACCGCCACCTTCACCAACGGCACGCCGACCCAGCTTTCCTTCACCGTGAATGTCTCCGCCGCGCTGGCCATAGTGGGAAGCTCCATTCACTTCGACGTGGCCGCCCCCAGCGGCTGGACGATCTCCAATCTCAAGCTCGACGCCATCGCGGACGGCACTCTGACCGGCATCATCGCGATCGGAACCCACACCCTCACCTTCGACGTGACGGCGTCGGGAACCGACGTGTCCGGCCAGTTCCCCGTCAGCGTCTTCACGTCCTTCAGCGGCATCCCCATGTTTCCCCAGACGGCGGTTTCGTCCGGCTCCGTCATGGTGGCGGTCGTCCCGCCCGCCCCGGTCCTGCAAAGCGCGACGGTGGACGGAACGACGCTGGTTCTGACCTACGATGCCGCGCTGGACGCCGTGAACGGCCCGGCGGCGGGCGCCTTCGAGGTCAAGGTCGGCGGCAGCGCGGTCACCGTTTCCAGCGTCGCCGTGAACGGCGTCAACAAGACAGTCACCCTGACGCTGGCCCAGGCGGTCCAGCACGGGCAGACCGTGACCGTCAGCTACACCGACCCCACCAGCGGCGACGACGCGGCGGCGATCCAGAGCGCGACCGGCGGCACCGACGCGGCGACGGTCACCAACCAGTCGGTCACCAACAACACCGTCGACACGACGCCGCCGTCGATCACCACCGTCACCATTCCCAACCAGTCGGCCAAGGTCGGCGACACGGTGACGGTGACGATCACCGTGGCGTCGGACAGCGACACCTACACGCTGGGCAGCGGCAGCACGGTCGACGGCTTCGCGCTCGGCAACCTGACCAAGGTCAACGCGACCACCTACACCGCCACCTTCACGGTCACCGCCGACGGCCAGCGCACCGGCAACCTTGCGGCCAACCAGGACATCCCGGTCAACATCGTCCTGGTCGACAGCGCCAGCAACGCCAACACCCCCTACACCACCGCGATCAGCCAGAACAACGACCGCATCGACACCAACGCCCCGCCGGTCCTGGCCGTCCCGACCACCCCGGCGACGCTGGTCGACACCGCCGCCGCCGACACCTTCCCGCTGGTCGCCGGACAGCTCTCCGCGACCGATCTGGAAGGCGACACGCTGACCTACTCCATCGCCGGGTCGCAGTCCTCCCCGGTCCAGTCCGGCAGCGTCACGCTGAGCAACGGCGTCACCTATGACACCTGGTCCACCGGGCCGGGCGGCACCTCCTACGTCAACAGCCAGACCGGCCACTACGCCTACGTGTTCGACGCCGCCTTCCTCAACGGCGTGCCCGCCGGGCCGATGCAGGGCACCAGCACCTTCACCGTCTCCGACGGCAACCGCACCGTCGACCAGCAGCTCA
>NZ_JAEPIV010000044.1:0-27244 GCF_016632405.1 Azospirillum aestuarii | reverse complement strand
AGAGCGGCAACATCGGCAGCCTCAACCCCACCAGCGCCGTCCGCAAGGGTCCAAAGACGTAACGCCTTCCTAAATTATAAAAACAAAGCCCCCTCGGAAAAATCGGGGGGGCGGTTCCAAACGACGGCACGACATCCCAACGTTACGAAGAATCAAGCCTGACGAGAGGGGAGGGCGGACATGGACACGGCCATCGTCGCCAAAGACGACACCAAAAGGCGCGCCATCCATCCCGGTTCGGGGCGCCGGAACACCCGGCCCCAGCCGAAGGGCCGGCAGGTCGATCCGGCGGCCCTGGCGGAGGTGCAGGAACTTCTCGGTGACCGGTCCCGGCAGCGGGATCTGCTGATCGAGCATCTGCACCTGTTGCAGGACACGTATCACGGGCTCCACGCCCGCCACCTCGCGGCGCTGGCCCACGAGATGCGGCTGGCGCTGGTGGAGGTGTACGAGGTGGCGTCCTTCTACGCCCACTTCGACATCGTGATGGACGGGGAGGAGGCTCCTCCGCCCGTGACGGTCCGGGTCTGCGACAGCCTGTCCTGCTGCATGGCCGGCGGCGAAAAGCTGCTCGACGAGCTGAGGGCCGCCGACCTGGGGCCGGATGTCCGGGTGGTGCGCGCCCCCTGCATGGGCGCCTGCCACAACGCCCCGGCGGTCGCCATCGGCCACGCCCTGCACGAGAATGCCACGGTCGAGAGCGTGGTGACCGCCGTGAAGAACGGCGAGACGCACCCGCAGCTCCCCACCTATGTCAGCCTGGAGCAGTACAAGGCGGAGGGCGGCTACCGCCTGCTGTCCGACTGTCTCGCCGGCAACGTCCCGGTGGACGACATCCTCGGCAAGCTGGAAGGGGCCAACCTGCGCGGCCTCGGCGGCGCCGGCTTCCCGACCGGCCGCAAGTGGCGCTTCGTCCGCCACGAGCCCGGCCCCCGCCTGATGGCGGTGAACGGGGACGAGGGCGAGCCGGGTACGTTCAAGGACCGCTACTATCTGGAGAACGATCCGCACCGCTTCCTGGAAGGGATGCTGATCGGCGCCTGGGTGGTCGAGGCGACCGACGTCTACATCTACCTGCGCGACGAGTACCCGCACATCCGCGAAGTGCTTGAGCATGAAATCGCCCGCGTGGAGCAGGCGGGCCTTGCCGGTCACACCCGCATCCATCTGCGGCGCGGCGCCGGGGCCTACATCTGCGGCGAGGAGTCCGCGATGCTGGAGAGCATCGAGGGCAAGCGCGGCCTGCCGCGGCACAAGCCGCCCTTCCCGTCGGTCGTCGGCCTGTTCGGCCGCCCGACCCTCATCAACAACGTCGAGACGCTGTTCTGGATCAGGGACATCCTTGAGAAGGGCGCCGACTGGTGGGGCAGCCATGGGCGCAACGGCCGCAAGGGTCTGCGCAGCTACTCCGTCTCCGGCCATGTGAAGGACCCGGGCGTGAAGCTGGCCCCCGCCGGCGTCACCATCCGCGAGTTGATCGACGAGTATTGCGGCGGCATGGCCGACGGCCACACGCTGAAGGGGTATCTGCCCGGCGGCGCGTCGGGCGGCATCCTGCCCGCCAGCATGGACGACATCCCGCTGGACTTCGGCACGCTGGAGCAGCACGGCTGCTTCATCGGCTCCGCCGCGGTGGTCGTGCTGTCGGACCAGGACGACATGCGCAAGGTCGTGCGCAACCTGCTGGATTTCTTCGAGGACGAGAGCTGCGGCCAGTGCACGCCCTGCCGCGTCGGAACGGAGAAGGCGGTGGCGCTCATCAAGCAGCCGGTATGGGACGAGCCGCTTTTGACGGAACTCGCCCGGCTGATGGGCACGGCGTCGATCTGCGGCCTGGGTCAGGCCGCGATGAACCCACTGAAGAGTGCGCTGAAGCACTTCCGCGACGATCTGCGCGGGGAGGTCCGGTGATATGAGCGACCGCATTCTGTTCCACCTCGACGACGAGCTCGTCGAAGCCCACCCCGGCGAAACCATCTGGCAGGTCGCCAACCGCCTGGGCACCGAGATCCCGCATCTCTGCTACGCCGACGAGCCGGGCTACCGCGCGGACGGCAACTGCCGGGCCTGCATGGTCGAGGTCGACGGCGAGCGCGCCATGTCGGCCTCCTGCGTGCGCCACCCGACGCCGGGCATGCGCGTCCGCTCGGCCAGCGAGAACGCCAAGTTCGCCCGCAAGATGGTCATTGAGATGCTGGTCGCCGACCAGCCGAAGCGGGAGGAGGCCCACGACCCCGACAGCAAGTTCTGGCGCTGGGCCGACCGCCTGGAGGTCTCGGACAGCCGCTTCCCCAGCCGTGAGCACGCGCCGAAGCCCGACTTCAGCCACCCGGCCATGGCGGTGCAGCTCGACGCCTGCATCCAGTGCAACCTGTGCGTCCGCGCCTGCCGCGAGGTCCAGGTCAACGACGTGATCGGCATGGCGCTGCGCGGCCACAAGGAGACGATCGTCTTCGACTTCGCCGACCCGATGGGCGACAGCACCTGCGTCGCCTGCGGCGAGTGCGTCCAGGCCTGCCCGACCGGCGCGCTGATGCCGAAGACCCAGGTGGACCTGAACAGCGGCGTCTTCGCCGCCGCCCCGGACCGCAAGGTGGACAGCGTCTGCCCCTATTGCGGCGTCGGTTGCCAGCTGACCTACAACATCAAGGACGAGAAGCTGCTGTCGGTGACGGGCGGCGACGGTCCCGCCAACAAGAACCGGCTGTGCGTGAAGGGCCGCTTCGGCTTCGACTACATCCACCACCCGCACCGCCTGACCAAGCCGCTGATCCGCAAGGAGGGCGTGTCCAAGCACGACGTGGACATCGACCCGCTGAACCCGCTGACCCATTTCCGCGAGGCGAGCTGGGAGGAGGCCCTGGAGGTCGCCACCGCCGGCCTGCGCAAGATCCGCGACGAGCGGGGCGGCTCGGCGCTCGCCGGCTTCGGCTCGGCCAAGGGCTCCAACGAGGAAGCCTATCTGTTCCAGAAGCTGGTGCGCGTCGGCTTCGGCACCAACAACGTCGACCATTGCACCCGCCTGTGCCACGCCTCCTCGGTGGCGGCGCTGATCGAGGGCATCGGGTCGGGCGCCGTGACCGCTCCCTTCATGGCGGCCAAGGACGCCGAGGTGATCGTCGTCATCGGCTCCAACCCGACGGAGAACCACCCGGTCGCCGCGACCTTCTTCAAGAACGCGGCCAAGCGCGGCGCCAAGCTGGTCATCATGGACCCGCGCGGTCAGGTGCTGAAGCGTCACGCCAGCCATATGCTCCAGTTCAAGCCGGGCCGCGACGTGCCCATGCTGAACGCCATGCTGAACGTCATCATCAGCGAGGGGCTGTACGACGCGCGGTATGTGGCGGAGCACACCCAGGACTTCGAGGAGCTGCGCGCCCACATCGCCAGCTACACGCCGGAGGCCATGGAGCCGATTTGCGGCATCCCGGCGGACCAGCTCCGCGAGGTCGCGCGCCTCTACGCCACCTCCAAGGGCTCGATCATCTTCTGGGGCATGGGCGTGTCGCAGCACACCCACGGCACCGACAACGTGCGTTGCCTGATCGCCCTGTCGCTGGTCACCGGCCAGATCGGGCGCCCCGGCACCGGCCTGCACCCGCTGCGCGGCCAGAACAACGTCCAGGGCGCCTCCGACGCCGGTCTGATCCCGATGATGTTCCCGGACTACCGCCCGGTGGACGATCCGGAGGTCCACGCCTTCTACGAGGATTTCTGGGACACCAAGCTGGACTCCAAGCGCGGCCTGACGGTCGTGGAGATCATGGACGCGATCCACGCCGGTTCGCTGCACGGCATGTACGTGATGGGCGAGAACCCGGCGATGTCCGACCCGGACGTGGAGCATGCCCGCGACGCGCTGGCCAAGCTCGACCATCTGGTGGTGCAGGACCTGTTCCTGACCGAGACGGCCAAGTACGCCGACGTGGTGCTGCCCGCCTCGGCCTGGCCGGAGAAGACCGGCACGGTGACCAACACCAACCGCCAGGTCCAGCTCGGCCGTCAGGCCCTGCCGCCGCCGGGCGAGGCCCGGCAGGATCTGTGGATCGTCAACGCCATGGCCCGCGGCCTGGGTCTCGACTGGACCTACGAGCACCCGCGCGACGTGTTCCGGGAGATGAAGGGGGCGATGCCGTCGCTCGACAACATCACCTGGGAGCGGCTGGAGCGCGAGCGCTCGGTGACCTACCCCAGCCTGTCCGCGGACGATCCGGGCCAGGAGATCGTGTTCGGCGACGGCTTCCCCACGGCCACCGGCCGCGGGCGTCTGGTCCCCGCCGACGTGATCCCGCCGGCCGAGGAGCCGGACGCCGAGTTCCCGATGGTCCTGACCACCGGGCGCCAGCTGGAGCATTGGCACACCGGGTCGATGACCCGTCGCGCCCAGGTTCTGGACGATCTGGAGCCGGAGGCGGTGGCCTACATGAGCCCGGCGGACCTGCGGCGGATGGGCGCCAAGGGCGGCGACTGGATGAAGGTCACCACCCGGCGCGGCACCATCGAGCTGAAGGCGCGGTCGGACTACAACGTCCCGTCCGGGCTGGTGTTCGTGCCCTTCTGCTACGCCGAGGCGGCGGCCAACGTGCTGACCAACCCGAAGCTGGACCCCTACGGGAAGATTCCCGAGTTCAAGTTCGCCGCGGCCCGGATCGAGCCGGCGGCATAGCCAACCGGCGGCCTCCGCTCCCCGCAAGGGAGGACCGGGGGCCGCCACACCCGAGGACGACAACGGCGCGGCTGCAACAGCGCCGGACGATTTCGAGAGGGATGGGACGATGAAGACGCAAGCGCTGATGATGGCACCCCCGGTCCCGCGAGCCGAAGGCCGCGCGGAAACCGTGGACCGTGCGGCGAAGGGCAATCTCGTGCAGTCGCTGTCGCGGGCACTGAGCATCATGACCATCCTCGGCCAGTCGGACAGCCCGATGAGCCTCACCGCAGTGGCCGAGGCGGCGCATCTCTCGCCGTCCACGGCGCACCGCCTGCTGACCACCCTGCAGGAGGAGCGCTACGTGCGCTTCGACCAGGGCAAGCGCGGCTGGGCGGTCGGGGTGCAGGCCTACATGACCGGCACCGGCTTCCTGAAGACGCGCAGCCTGCTCGATGTCGCCCGTCCGCGCATGCGCCGGCTGATGGAGGAGACCAGCGAGGTCGTCAATCTGGCCATCGAGGAGAACGGCGAGGCCATCTATCTGCACCGCGTCGGCGGTCCGCGCGTCGCCCAGGCGGCGCTGCCCGTCACCGACCGCACGCTGCTGCACTGTTCCGCGGTGGGCAAGGCGCTGCTCGCCGGCATGCCCGACACGCGGGTGCAGAGCATCGTGACCCAGCGCGGCATGCGCCAGTTCACCCGGACCACCGTGTCGTCGATCCCGGCGCTGCACCGGGAACTGATCCTGACGCGGGACCGCGGCTACGCCGTGGACCAGGAGGAGCGGGTCAGCGGTCTGCACTGCGTCGCCGCGGCGATCTACGACGAGCAGGCCCGAGTCATCGGCGCCCTGTCGCTGTCCAGCACCAACCGGCGCCTGGACGACGCCCGCGTCGTGGCCTTCGGCGAGATGGTCAAGCGCACCGCCGCGGCGGTGACCGCCGAGATCGGCGGGCGCTTTCCCACCTGATCCGAGACCCCCTTACGGAATTCGAATTCGCGCCGGCCGGGAGGCGCGATCCGCCCTGATCTGCATATCCTTCGGATTGGGTCGAGGCGGCTGTTACCCCGGTTTTCCTTCCTGTCACGTAGTGCTGCCCTGAAGAAACTGACCGCGCCCGTAATGGCGCGGTCTTTTTTTGCCAAATACTTTGTTTCCGCGATGTGGAAACTGGCGATTCCCTTGTTGCGTCCCGATGAAGACTCGGGCATCATTCTTCTTACACGGGGTTAATCACCCTTTGTATCGGGCGGGTTGTTGCTCCGCATTTTATGCGAGCCTCTCGGATACTGGCCGTGCTGGAAACAGCACGGCCTTTTTATTATCGGGACGGTACCTGATTGGGGAGGCTATGCTGCAGTGCGGCAGAACAGCGTGGTCATCGCCGTGGATCGAGCAGGCGCGGGCCGGGACCGTCCTCCGACAGCTCGTCCCAGGGGTTGCGCAGCGGGCATTCGCCGAGCGACAGGCAGCCGCAGCCGATGCAGTCCTCCAGCCCGTCGCGCAGCTTGGTGAGCACGGCGATGCGCTCGTCCAAGTCCGCTTTCCAGGCGGCGGACAAGCGTTTCCAGTCCTCCGCCGTGGGCGTGCGCCCGTCCGGCAGGGTCTTCAGCGCCTCCGCGATGGTGGCCAGGGGAACGCCCAGCCGCTGGGCAACCTTGATGACGGCGATGCGCCGGAGCACGTCGCGGGGAAAGCGGCGCTGGTTCCCGCTGCTCCGCCAGCTGGTGATCAGCCCCTTTGATTCGTAGAAGTGGATGGTGGACACTGCCACACCGGAGCGTTCCGCGACCTCGCCCACGGAAAGGTCCTTGTCGATGTCGGCGGGATCGAGAATCGCCATCGTCGGGCCTCCCCTGGGGTTCGGAACCTCTTGACCTCAAGTGAAGTTGAGGTCGTATCGAGAGAGAGTCAACAGCGCGCCGCATCGAGGGTAGCCGATGATTTCACCAACCTCCGTCGATTGGACTTCGCTCAACACCCTGCGCGCCACGCCGGGGCCGGAGGTGACGGCTCTGCCGGCCTCGTTCCTGTCGATCACCAAGGCGGCGAACCTGAAGCCAGCCATCGTCCGCCCGGTGCTGGACGGGCTGCTGCGCCAGGGCTTCGTGCGCGAGTACGAAACCCAGTACGGCAAGGCCTACGCCCGCACGCCGGAGGGCAACCAGCGCATCCGCGAAGTGAGGGAGTGGCTGCGGTAAGATTCGAGATTCTTGTTGGACAACAGGTTCTTCACGGATTTCACGAATTCAAGCACGGATTTCACGGATTTTTCTTTGGCTTGCCCAGCGGTTGCCGACCGAGAAGGCATGCAATGCGCACGAATAAGAAGATCCGTGGAATTCGTGTCTAAACCCGTGCAATCCGTGAAGAATCTGTTGCCCGCCAAGAATCCGAAGCGCGCACAAAAAAGGACGGCGCCCCTTTTGGGAGCGCCGTCTTCGTAAGGCATGCCGTCAGACTGTCGGGGACCCCGGCTACACGACCTTGTTGGCGTGCAGCTCGGCGATCTGTTCCTTGCTGTAGCCGAGGCTGGCCAGAACCTCGTCGGAGTGCTCGCCGAGCAGCGGCGATCCGGTCACTTCGACGGTCATGTCGGAGAACTTGATCGGGCTGCCGACGGTCAGGTACTTGCCGCGGGCCTTGTGATCGACCTCGACGATCGTGCCGCTCTTGCGGAGCGACGGGCAATCGGCGATCTCCTTCATGGTCAGCACCGGAGCGCACGGGATGTCGAACTTGCGCAGGATGTCGACCGCCTCGTACTTCGTCTTGTCGGCCAGCCAGCCTTCGATGTAGGCGAAGATGTCGAAGATCTTGTCCTGGCGCGCCTGGGCGGTGTTGTAGGCCGGATCGTCGATCCACTCCGGCTTGCCGAGAGCCTTACAAATCGGCGCCCAGGCGTGGCCCTGGATGGTGAAGTAGATGTAGGCGTTCGGGTCGGTCTCGGCGCCCTTGCACTTCAGGACCCAGCCCGGCTGGCCGCCACCGCCGGCGTTGCCGCCGCGCGGAACCACGTCGGAGAACTCGCCATGCGGGTACTGCGGGTACTCTTCCAGGTAGCCGACGCGGTCGAGACGCTGCTGGTCGCGCAGCTTGACGCGGCAGAGGTTGATGACCGAGTCCTGCATCGACACGGCGACCTTCTGGCCCTTGCCGGTCTTCGAACGGCCCATGAGGGCGGTCAGGATGCCGATGGCGAGGTGCATGCCGGTGTTGCTGTCGCCGAGGGCGGCGGCGCTGACGGTCGGCGGGCCGTCCCAGAAACCGGTGGTCGACGCCGCACCGCCGGCGCACTGGGCGACGTTCTCGTAGACCTTCAGGTCCTCGTAATGGTGGCCGTCGCTGAAGCCCTTCACCGAGGCGACGATCATGCCCGGGTTCAGCTCGTTGATGCGCTCCCAGGTGAAGCCCATGCGGTCGAGCGCGCCCGGCCCGAAGTTCTCCACGAGGACGTCGGATTCCTTGATCAGCTTCTCAAGGATTTCCTTGCCCGCCGGGGTCTTGGTGTCCAGCGTCAGCGAGCGCTTGTTGCTGTTCAGCATCGTGAAGTAGAGCGCGTCCGCGTCGGGAATGTCACGGAGCTGGTTGCGGGTGACGTCGCCGGAACCCGGCCGCTCCACCTTGATGACGTCCGCGCCGTACCAGGCGAGGAGCTGCGTGCAGGCGGGGCCGGCCTGAACGTGGGTGAAGTCGATGATCTTGATCCCTTCGAGCGGCTTGCTCATGGCTCGTTTACTCCCTCTCACTTATTGCGATGCCGTTGTTGAGCACTGGACAACACGGACAAACTGGCGGGATGGGTTGTGGGTTACTGATTTGCGGACTCCAACTCCGACAGGCGTCGGCGGAGCTTGCGCTCCTCGGCCCAGCGGCTGCTCTCGTCGCGGATGATGGCGACGATTCCGGTCACCGTGCCGTCCGGCGCGGTCAGCAGGGCGACCGTGAAGGCGATGGACAGGGCGTGCCCGTCCTTGTGCTGGGCCGGGACGCGCAGCACCTCGCTGCCGTAGCGCGTCTGGCCCGTGCGCATGGTGTTGGCGTAGCCGTCCCAATGGCGCTGGCGCTGGCGTTCCGGGATGATGATGTCGAGCGATTGCCCCAGCGCTTCGCCCTCCGTGAAGCCGAACATCCGCTCGGCCGCCGCATTCCACAGCGTAATGGCGCCCTCCGCGTCGGACACGACGATCGCGTCCCCGGCGGCCATGACAAGCTGTGCGAAATCGACTGTTGCGCTCATGAAGGCACTCGCTCCGACACCGGACCCGAAACCTTCCGGCGCCGTCATGTTTTCTTCAAAACACGCCCGCGCCGTCGGTTTTGCGCTTCGTTTCGGAAGCGCGATGGGATGTGAGATACCGTATACCAGATGCGAAATGCCTGGCAAGCCCTTTTGTGCGTTAGGCGAACTAATCGCGCTTCGGACCTTTCGCGGCAAATGCCGGAGAGTGGGAAAGGGGGGCGGCCCGATGCGCGCACTCGCCACCGTTGAGCCGGCGGATGATCCGTGACCGGCAGATATGGCCGTCCGGTTTTCGGTGTGCCAAGATGGCCGACCGCCCCTGATCCGGGGCGGCTGCACGGACAGGGTAGGGGCATGACGGGGCGTTTCAGAACCAAGATCATCATCGGCATGACCGCTGTCCTGGCCGTGGGGGCGGCGGCGGTCACCTCGGTTTCCCTGTTCCTGTCGCGCGACGCGGCGGAGCGGGCGGTCACGACCCTGGTGGCCGAAACCGCCGACCACCACGGCGCGCGGGTGGCCGCCGACATCTCCGCCGCCCTGGCCGACGCCCGCTCCGCCGCTTCGCTGGTGGAGGTGGAGCGCTCCACCGGCGCCCCGCGCCGGGAAAGCGTCAACCGCTACCTCAACCGCCTGATGGCGGTCGGTCCGCTCTACGCCGGGGTGTGGGTGGACATGGCCGACGACGGGTTCGACGGCCGCGACCGGGAGGTCGCCGGGCTGGACCGCGCCGGCGAAATCCTGGGCCTTCCCGGCACCGGGCGGATGAGCCTGCTGTGGCTGCCCGGCCCCAAGGCCGACGACAGCGAGGGCTATCCTTTCTCCGACGTGAAGGAGAAGGAATATTACCGGGCGGCCGCCGCGGCCGGGAAGCCGGTGCTGACCGAGCCCTATCTGGACGATCTGACCAAGGCGCTGATGACCAGCGCCGCAGCACCGGTGAAGGACGGCGACCGGGTGATCGGCGTCGCCGGCGTCGACCTGACGCTGAGCGGCCTGACCGATCTGGTCCGCCGGGTGAAGCCCTATGGCGACGGCCACGCGGCGGTGCTCACCGGCGCCGGGGTCTATGTGGCCCATCCCGACGCCGGCCGCCTGTCCCATCCCGCCGACGACCTGCCGGAGGAGGCGCGCCGCGCCATCGCCGAGGGGCGGGCCTACGACGGCGTCGTGACGCTCGGCGGTGCCCCCTATTACCTGCGCTTGTCGCCGGTGCGCTTCACCGGCGCGGACGGCGCGTGGTCGTTCCTCGTCGCCGCGCCGCAAGCCAGCGTGATGGCCGACGCCAACCGGCTGACCCTGCTGACCGTTCTGGTCGGGGCGGGCTGCATCCTGCTCGGCGGGCTGGTGGCGTGGCGGGTGGGCGACGGCATCGCCCGGCCGATCGCCGGGCTGACCGTCACCATGGACCGGCTGGCCGCCGGCGATCTGGACGCCGCCATTCCCGGCGCCGACCGCAAGGACGAGGCGGGCGCCATGGCCCGCGCGGTCGGGGTGTTCAAGCAGGGGCTGGTGCAGGCCCGCGATCTGGGCCGCCAGCAGGAGGCGGAATGGCGCGCCAGGGAGGCGCGGACCGCCGCCCTGCTCGACCTGCAACGCGGGTTCGAGGAGCGGGCGGGCGGCCTGACCGGGGCGCTGGCCTCGGCGGCGCAGCAGCTCGAATCCACCGCCCGCGCCCTCACCGGCATCGCCGAGCAGACCCACGGCCGGTCGGAGCGGATGACGCTCTCCGCCCATTCCGCCGCGGACAATGTGCAGACCGCCGCCGCCGCGACCGAGGAGCTGTCGGCCTCGGTGGAGGAGATCGGGCAGCAGGTGGGCGAATCCGCCCGCATCGCCGAGGCGGCGGTGGCCGACGTGAAGCGCGCCGACGCGGCCGTCGTCGTGCTGGCCGACAGCGCGGAGCGGATCGGCGCCGTCGTCGGCCTCATCAACGACATCGCCGGCCAGACCAACTTGCTGGCGCTCAACGCCACCATCGAGGCCGCGCGGGCGGGCGAGGCCGGAAAAGGCTTCGCGGTGGTCGCCGGCGAGGTCAAGAGCCTGGCCAACCAGACCGCCCGCGCGACCGAGGACATCGTCGGCCAGATCAAGGGCATTCGCGACGCGACGGGGGAGGCGGTGGAGGCGGTGCGGGGCATTAGCCAGACCATCGCCCAGGTCAGCCGCATCGCGTCCGGCATCGCGGCGGCGGTGGACCAGCAGTCCGCTGCCACCCGCGACATCGCCCGCAGCGTCCTGCAGGCCGCCGACGGCGCCCGCGAGGTCAGCGGCGGCATGGGCGAGATCAGGGCCGGGGCGGGGGACACGGGCGCCGCCGCCGACCAGCTCCTCGCCGCCGCCGCCGGGGTGGCCGGCCAGTCCAAGGAGCTGACGCGCGAAATCGACCGCTTCATCGCCGGGGTCCACAAGGCGTGATCAGCGGGGCTTGATCCGCGGGCCTCACCCCTCTTCACCGGCGGAAGAGGGGAGCGAGTGCGGAACGGTTACGTCGCCTGGGCCGTGGGCAGGGTAAAGGACACGGTCTCCGGGCGGCCCGGCAGGGAGAGCCGCGCCTCCACCGGGGCGCAGCGGCTGACCACGGCGCCGCGGCGCAGGACGAGCAGGCGGGTGGCGCGGGTGCGGATCGCCTCCACCGGGTCGGCGGCCTGGAGCACCACCAGATCGGCGTGGCAGCCCACCTCCAGCCCGTAGCCGTCGAGGTGCAGCAGCTTGGCCGGAGCCTCCGTCACCGCGCGGAAGCAGGCCAACATCCCGTCATAGCCGGTCATCTGCCCGACATGCAGGCCCATGTGCGCGACCTCCAGCATGTCGCCGGAGCCGAGCGGGTACCAGGGGTCCATCACGCAGTCATGGCCCAGCGCCACCGTCAGGCCGGCGCCCATCAGCTCCGGCACGCGGGTCATGCCGCGCCGCTTGGGGTACGTGTCGTGGCGGCCCTGAAGCGTGATGTTGATCAGCGGGTTGGCGATGACGCCAAGGTCGGCCTCGACCATCAGCGGGATCAGCTTGGAGACGTAGTAGTTGTCCATGGAATGCATGGAGGTGAGGTGCGAGCCGGTCACCCGGCCCTGCATCCCCAACCGCTGCGTCTCGTAGGCCAGCGTCTCGACATGGCGGGACAGCGGGTCGTCCGACTCGTCGCAATGCATGTCGACCAGCAGCCCGCGCTCCGCCGCGATCTCGCAGAGCAGCCTCACGGAGGCGGCGCCGTCGGCCATCGTCCGCTCGAAATGCGGGATGCCGCCCACCACGTCCACGCCCATGTCCAGAGCGCGCTTCAGCAGCTCCAGCGCGCCGGGGGCGCGCAGGATGCCGTCCTGCGGGAAGGCGACCAGCTGCAGGTCGAGGTAGGGGGCGACCCGCCGTTTGACCTCCAGCAGCGATTCCACGGCCAGCAGGCGCGGGTCGCAGACGTCCACATGGCTGCGGATCGCCAGCAGGCCGCGCGCCACCGCCCAGTCGCAATAGGCCAGCGCCCGCTCGACGATGGCGTCCTGGACGAGCTGCGGCTTCAGCTCGCCCCACAAAGCGATGCCCTCCAGCAGCGTGCCGGAGCGGTTGACCCGCGGCAGGCCGTAGCTGAGCGTGGAGTCCATGTGGAAGTGCGAATCGACGAAGGGGGGCGTGACCAGCCGGCCCGTGGCGTCGATCTCCTCCCCGGCGGGACCGGGAAGGTCCTTTTCCACCGCGGCGATGCGGCCCTCGCGGACGCCGATGTCCATGCCGGTGCGGCCGTCGGGCAGCGTGGCGCGGCGAAGGATCAGATCGAACATCAGCGTTCTCCTTTGCGGTACGGGATCATCAGCGCCCGCGGGTAGGAGGCGCGGCGCGCCACCAGCACCAGCGCCAGGATGCTCAACAGGTAGGGCATCATCAGGAACAGCTGGTAGGGCAGGACGCCCCCCGCCACCTGCTGAAGCCGCAATTGCAGCGCGTCGAAGGCGGCGAACAGCACCGCCCCCAGCAGCGCCTTGCCGGGCCGCCAGGAGGCGAAGACCACCAGCGCGATGCAGATCCACCCGCGCCCGTTGACCATGTTGAAGAAGAAGGCGTTGAAGGCCGACAGGGTGAGGAAGGCCCCGGCCAGCGCCATCAGCGCGCTTCCCGCCACCACCGCGCCGATGCGCACCGCGGTAACGCTGAGGCCCTGGGCCTCCGCCGCCGCCGGATTCTCGCCGACCATCCGCACCGCCAGCCCGACCGGCGTGCGGTAGAGGACGTAGGCGACCACGGCGACGAGGATCAGCGCCAGGTAGGTCATCGGCGTCTGGGCCAGCGCACCGGGCAGGGCCAGCGGCTGGAACGGCTCGATGGTCGGCGGGGTGCTCGCCTGCGGCAGGACGAGGCGGTAGACGAAGTAGGACAGGCTGGTGCCGAGCAGCGTGACGCCGATGCCCGCCACATGCTGCGACAGGCCCAGCGGCACCGTCAGGGTGGCGTGCAGCAGCCCCATCAGCCCGCCGCAGAGTGCGGCCACCAGCACGCCGGTCCACAGGTCGGCCCCCTGGTAGACGGCCATCCAGCCGGCCATGGCGCCCATCGTCATGATGCCCTCGATGCCGAGGTTCAGCACGCCCGCCCGCTCGCACAGAAGCTCGCCCAGCGTGCCCAGGATGTAGGGGGTGGCGATGCGCAGCACCGCCGTCCAGAAGGCGGCGGAGACCAGGATGTCGAGGATCGTTTGGAACAGCTCCATGGCGCTCACCCCCGCCGCAGCCGGTAGCGCGTCAGCAGCCCCGCGACCAGCATGCACAGCAGGCTGGTGGCGACGAGCACGTCGGCGATGTAGTTGGGCACCGGCATGGCGCGGCTCATGGCGTCGGCGCCGACGAAGATCCCGGCGATGAAGACCGCCGCGCCGACCACGCCCACCGGGTGAAGCTGCGCCAGCATGGCGACGACGATGCCGCTGTAGCCGAAGCCCGGCGACAGGTCGAGCGTCAGGTAGCCCTTCAGCCCGCAGACCTCGATCACCCCGGCCAGTCCGGCCAGCCCGCCGGACAGCAGGGCGGTGCGCAGCATGACGCGGGTGACCGGCATCCCGGCGAAGGCCGCGGCGCGCGGGTTGGCGCCGACCGCCCGGTTCTCGTAGCCCCAGATGGTCCGGGTGTCGATCAGCCAGAGCAGGGCCGACAGGCCCAGCGCGACCAGCAGGCCGGTGTGCAGCCGCGTGCGCTCGACCAGCTTGGGCAGCTCGGCGGCCTCGACGACCGGGGCGGACTGCGGCCAGCCCATGCCCATGGGGTCCTTCAGCGCGCCCTCCAGCAGCATGGAGACGAGCAGCAGGACGATGAAGTTCAGCAGCAGCGTGGTCACCACCTCGTCCACGCCGAAGCGCACCTTCAGCACGGCGGGACCGAGCAGCGTGGCGCCTCCGGCGGCGGCCCCGGCGATCATCACGGTCGGCAGCAGCAGCCAAGCCGGCAGGTCCAGCAGGCCGCCGCCCAGCACGACGGCGGCGAGCGCGCCCATGTAGAGCTGCCCCTCCGCCCCGATGTTCCACAGCTTGGCGCGGAAGGCGACGGCGGCGGCGAGGCCGGTGAGGATCAGCGGGGTGGCGCGGGTCAGCGTCTCGGTCAGGGCGAAGCGGGAGCCGGCGGCCCCCTCCAGCAGCAGGCCGTAGGCGCGCAGCACCGGCGCGCCGGTCCAGGCGACCAGCAGCGCGCAGAGCGCCAGCGCCGCCGCCACCGCCGCCACGGGCGCCAGCAGGCGGGCGGCCAGCGGGGTATGCTCTCGCGGTTCAAGCCGCATCGACGATCTCCGGCAAAATCTCCCAATGCCCGGCCATCAGCAGGCCGAGCTGGCGGACCGACACGCGGCCGTGCGGCAGAACGGGGGTGAGGCGCCCGTGATAGGCGACGGTGATGCCGTCGGCCAGCGCCAGGATCTCGTCCAGATCCTCGGAGATCAACAGCACCCCGGCCCCGGCGGCGCGGGCCTCCAGCAGCCGTCCGTGGACGTAGGACACCGCGCCCACGTCGAGGCCGCGGGTCGGCTGGCTCGCCAGGATCAGGTCCGGCCCGTGGGCCAGCGTGCGGCCCAGGATCAGCTTCTGCATGTTGCCGCCGGACAGGAGCTGGGTGCGGGCGTCCGGCCCCGGACAGCGCACATCGAACGCCTCGATCACCTCCTCGGCGTAGGCGCGGGCGGCACCCCGGCGGATCAGGCCGAAGCGCTGGAAGGCGGGGTCGTGGTAGCGCTCGGCGATCAGGTTCTCCCACACCGCCATGGCGCCGACGAGGCCGGCGGCGTGCCGGTCCTCCGGGATGCGGGCGACGCCGCGGCGGACCATCTCCGCCGGTTCCGCGTTGCCAATGGCCTCGCCCTTCAGCGCCATGGTGCCGGAATCCGGATGGATCAGGCCGCTGACCAGCTCGGCCAGCGCGGTCTGCCCGTTGCCCGACACGCCGGCGATGCCGACGATCTGGCGGCGGCGCACGGTCAGGTCCACACCGTCGAGCAGCGGGCGCCCGTGGCCGGAGGCGACGGTGACGCCGGACAGCGTCAGCACCGGCTCGCCCGGCTCCAGCGGGGTCGGGCTGGGCGGCTTCAGGGCGCGCCCGACCATCAACTCGGCCAACTCCTCTCGATCAGTCTCGGCGGTCTTGCGGGTGGCGACGAGGCGCCCGCCGCGCAGCACGGCGACCGTGTCGCTGGCCGCGAAGACCTCGTTCATCTTGTGGCTGATGAAGACCACGGCCAGACCGTCGGCGGTCAGGCGGCGCAGCGTGTCGAACAGGCTGGCCGATTCCTGCGGGGTCAGCACCGCGGTCGGCTCGTCCAGGATCAGGACGCGCGCGTCGCGGTAGAGCGCCTTCAGGATCTCGGCCCGCTGCCGCTCGCCCACCGACAGGTCGCCGACCAGCGCATCGGGCCGCACCTCCAGGCCGAAGCGGCGGGCGAGGTCGAGCAGCTTGGCCTTGGCGGCGGCGCGGTCGGAGCGCGGGCGCCACAGCGACTCCGTGCCCACGGCGATGTTGTCGAGCACCGACAGGTTGTCGGCCAGGGTGAAGTGCTGGTGGACCATGCCGATCCCGGCAGCCAGCGCCGCGCGAGGGGAGCCGGGGGGAAGCGGTTGGCCGAACGCCTCGATGCCGCCCTCGTCGGCCACGTAATGGCCGAACAGGATGTTCATCAGGGTCGTCTTGCCGGCGCCGTTCTCGCCCAGCAGGGCCAGCACCTCGCCCTTGTGGAGCGTCAGCGAGATGGACTCGTTGGCGACGAGCGGCCCGAACCGCTTCGTGATGCCGGAGAGGCGGAGGACGATGGGGGGTGATGTCATGGATGTCCGCGGGGTGCCGGGAGGCAACAAAGAACGCAACAAATTCCCATCTCCCCTCTGGGGAGAGGGTTAGGGTGAGGGGGCGGCCGCAGGGCGGAAACGCGGGCGCACTGCAGCGCGTTTCCGGCCTTGCGGCCGCCCCCTCATCCCGACCTTCTCCCCAGAGGGGAGAAGGAGATGTGGATCACATCGTCGACTTGGGCTCGTTGTCGTTCACCTTCACGGTGAACTTGCCGTCGAGGATCTCCTGTTGGCGGGTCTTCACCTTGGCCACGACGTCGGCAGGAACCTTGCCCTCGAAGGTGCCGAGCGGGGCGAGGCTGGAGCCCTTGTGGACCATCTGGCTGTAGGGGCCGTAATCCTCGGCCTTGTAGCTGCCCGCCTTCACGGCGGCGATGGCGCGGTCCACCGACGGCTCCATGTGCCAGAGCGCGCTGGCGACCACGGTCTCCGGATACTGCGGCTGGGTGTCGATGACGTTGCCGATGGCCAGGACCTTGCGCTCCTTGGCGGCGTCGGACACGCCGAAGCGCTCGGCGTACATCACGTCGGCGCCGCGGTCGATCATGGCGAAGGCGGCTTCCTTGGCCTTTGGCGGGTCGAACCAGGAGCCGATGAAGCTGACCATGAACTTCACGTTCGGGTTCACCTCCTTGGCGCCCTCCATGAAGGCGTTCATCAGGCGGTTCACCTCCGGGATCGGGTAGCCGCCGACCATGCCGATGACGTTCGACTTGGACACCGCACCCGCGATCATGCCGGTCAGATAGGCCGGCTCCTGGATGTAGTTGTCGAAGACCGAGAAGTTCGGCTCCTGCGGCTTGAAGCTGGAGCCCATGACGAAGGCGGTCTTGGGATAGTCCTTCGCGACGGCGCGGGCCGCGCGCTCGACGCCGAAGACCTCGCCGAAGACCAGCTGCTGGCCGCCCTCGGCGTACTGGCGCATCACGCGCTCATAGTCGGTGTTGGCGACCGATTCTGCCCAGACATACTCGATCTCGCCGCGGGCCTCGGCGGCCTTCAGGGCGGTGTGGATGCGGCTGACCCACTGCTGCTCGATCGGCACGGTGTAGATGCCCGCCACCTTCACCTTGGACTGAGCCCAGGCGGGCAGAGCCATCGCCGCGACGGCGACCGCCGCCGCACCGCACAGAACGGCGCGCCGCGCCACGCCCAACAGGTTCCCCATTTTGCAACCCCCTCCGTCTGCTTTGCTGTTTCGGCACAGATGTGCAGCAGAGGCGGTGCAACGGCAATGCCATTCCGTGCGCGTCAGCCCTGCTGCGGCTCTCACGGGTCGGCAGGGTGGCATGTGACCAAATGGGCGGCAACGATTCTCAGCGGGTGCCGTAAAGCCGGTCGCCCGCGTCGCCCAGGCCGGGCAGGATGTAGCCGTTCTCGTCCAGCCGCTCGTCCACCGCGGCGGTGAAGACCGGCACATCGGGATGCGCGTCGTGGAAGGTGCGCAAGCCCTCCGGAGCGGCCACCAGCACCGCCAGCTTGATCGAGGCCGCACCCGCGTCCTTCAGCCGGTGCACCGCCGCGACGGCCGTGTGGCCGGTGGCGAGCATGGGATCGACCAGGATGACCAGCCGCTCCTCGATGTCCTCCGGCACCTTGAAGAAATACTCGACGGGGGTCAGCGTCTCCTGGTCGCGGTAGAGGCCGATGTGCCCGATGCGGGCCGACGGCAGCAGCGTGCGCATGCCGTCGAGCAGCCCTTGCCCGGCCCGCAGGATGGAGACGAGGCACAGCTTCTTGCCGGTCAGCAGCGGCGCGTCGAAGCTGGCCAGCGGCGTTTCCACCGGGCGGTCCTCCAGGGGAAGGTCGCGCGTCAGCTCATAGCCCATCAGCTGCGACACCTCCCGCATCACCTCGTGGAACCGGGCGGTGGGGGTCTCCCGCCGCCGCAGAAGGGTCAGCTTGTGCTGGACCAGAGGGTGGTCGATGACGGTGAGTGTCGGGATGGGCATGGGCGACCCTTCGGGTGGTTGGCGTCACATCAGAAGACGGTTCCGTCGCTGCGGATGCGGATCGGCGGGCCGCCGCCGGGGCGGCGCTCGCGGGCGATCCGGCGTCCGGCGGTCCAGGTCCCGCCCTGGAGGACCTTGGCGAGCGGGAAAGACTCCGCGGGCACGCCCAGCCGGGCGCGAACCTCGTCGGCGAGCCGGTCGAGCAGGGCGACGGTCAGGGCGCGCCACTCCACCACCGCCTCGTCCCCCACCTCCAACTCGTCGATGAGAAGGCGCGGGTCCTTGGGCACCAGAACGCCGCTGTCCACCAGCAGCCCGCCGTTGCGGTATTCCGGCAGCCCGGTCAGCCGGTCCAGCCCGGTGACGGCGATTCCCGCCCCCTCCAGCGGTTCCACCAGGGAGTAGCTGAGCCATTGCGACAGCTTGTGGAAGGGGACGAGGCCGACCGCCGAATGGCTCCAGGTGTCGCCGAGATTGACGCCGCCGCGCTCGATCCGCCCCGGCCAGATCGGCCCCAGCCCGCGCAGCACCGCCCCCAGGATCGCGGAGGCCGGAAGCGTCCCGTCCGTGGCCTGCGCCTTCAGCGTGTCGTAGAGGTTGCCGACGCGCCCCGGCGTGCCGAACAGGTCGGGCGCGGCGGTCAGCGCGCTTCCCAGCCGGCGCAGCAGCGCCGCGCGCCCCTCCAACCCGACCAGCGGGTTGTCCGGCCCGGCCTGGAAGCTGCGGGCGAGCGCCGTTCCGGTCATGGTGGAGAGGGTGGCCGCGTCGGCGCGCAGAGGGGCGTGGACCGGAGCGTCGGCGAAGCCGCCGGAGCGGAACAGGTCGAAGCTGGCGATGGCCAGCCCTTCGGAGCGGGCCAGTTCCAGCCCCGTCGCGTCGCGGTAGCGCCAGCGGTCGCCGGCACCGGCGTCCAGCAGCACGCTGGTCACCGCGAGGTCGAAGCGGATGCGCGCGATCTCGTCCCCATCCACCGTCAGCCCGGCGGCAAGCGCCGCCCAACGGTCCTCCCCCTCCACCACGAAGTGCCGCCAGCGGCTGTGATAGGGAACGTCCAGGTCCGGGTAGGACTCCCGCGTGACCGCGGCGACCAGGGCGGCGGCATCAAGCAGCCGGTCCGGGCGCAGCTCGAAATGGGCGAGATCGCCGCGCTCGGCCTTCGCCAGGATCGCGTGGGCGCGCCGGCGCACCGCGTCGGCGGAGAGCAGCCACCCCACGTCATCGTCGCTGACGGCGCTCAATCGGTCAGCCCCCGGCCCTTGGCGACGGTCAGCTCCTCCGCGGTCGGCACGGCGGGGGTGAAATAGCCGGCGGCCTTCTTGGCGTCCATCTCCACCTTGGCGTCGTCGGGGATCAGCTCCTCGGGGATCGGGATCTGCTCGACGATCTCGATGCCGGCGCGGCGGATGGCGTCGGACTTCATGTTGCTCATCGACACCATGCGGTCGATGCGGGTGACGCCCAGCCAATGGAAGACGTCGGGCATCAGCTCCTGGAAGCGCATGTCCTGCACGCCGGCCACGCATTCCGTCCGCTCGAAATAGGCTTCCGCGCGGTCGCCGCCCGGCTGCCGCTTGCGCGCGTTGTAGACCAGGAACTTGGTCACCTCGCCGAGCGCACGCCCCTCCTTGCGGTTGTAGATGACGAGGCCGGCGCCGTTCTCCTGGGCGGTGCGGATGCACTCCTCGACGCCGTGGGTCAGGTAGGGGCGGCAGGTGCAGATGTCGGAGCCGAAGACGTCCGACCCGTTGCACTCGTCATGGACCCGGCAGGCCACCTTGCGCGCCGGGTCGGTCAGCGCCGCCACGTCGCCCAGGATATAGACGGTCAGCCCGTTGATCGGCGGCAGGAAGACCTTCAGGTCGGGGCGGGTCACCAGCTCCGGGAACATGCTGCCGGTGTGCTCGAACAGGCCGCGGCGCAGCGCGCTCTCGGTGATGCCGAAGCGCTTGGCGATGCCGGGCAGGAACCACACCGGCTCGATGGCGACCTTGGTCACGCGGGCGTCGCCGCTGGGCAGCAGGATCTGGCCGTCCGCCGCCAGCCGCCCGGCCCGCATGGCGTCCACCAGCTCCGGCATCTTGATGCGGGCCTTGGTCACGGCGATGGTCGGCCGCACGTCCACGCCGCGCGCCAGATGCTCGCCGAATGCCTCGCTGACCATGTGGCCGAAGGGATCGATGGAGACGATCTTCTCCGGGTCGCCCCATTGCGGGTGCGGGCCGATGGGCTCCGCCGGGGCGGTGTTGGTCAGGTCCGGCACGTGATAGGCGCTGAGCTGCCCCGCCGCGACGGCGAGCGCCCGGTAGACGGCGTAGCTGCCGGCGTGGGCGCCGATGGCGTTGCGCTGCGCCGGGTCGGAGAGGGAGGCGACGACCGGCCCACGCTCCGCGGCGGTGGGGGTGCCCCAATGAACCGGGGTGTAGCGCGGCTTGGCGCCGCCGGTCGGGTGCGAGGCGAGGACGATGTGACGTTGCGGCTGGTTGCGGCGGCTTTCCATACGGACGCTCCCGGTGCCATTCACCATGCGACAGTGTGACACAGTTTCGGCGCCTGCGAACACCAAATCGAATGGCCGCAACCTCTGACGTTCGTTCGGTTTTCGACCCGCCATTTCCGCCGGGGGGCACCACCTTCGGGGAATAAGGGGTGCCCGAAATTTGTCCCAGGGCGGATGGTTGGAGCCAGAGCCTGGGCGCACGATCTGCTGTTAGGATCGGGTCAACCGATCGCAGAAAAAGGATGCAGGGAATGTCCGTCCACTCAGGCGCGGGCCATTCAGGCAAAGGTGGTTCCGGCAAGCGTGGCTGGGGTGCGGCGCTGGGAGGCTTGGTGCTGACCGTCGCGCTGGCCGCTCCCGCCATGGCCGATGACCATGGCCGCTGGAAGAAGCACAAGCACAAGCATCACCACCGCGGCCACGGCCCCGTGGTGATCTATGAACCGCCCCCGCCGGTCGTGGTGATGCGTCGCCCGCCGCCCGTCTACTACGCCCCGGCCCCGCGCGTGGTCTACGCACCGCCGCCGCCACCGGTCTATTACGCGCCCGCTCCGGGCCTTAGCGTCCAGATGAACATCCCGCTGCGCTGAGGCCGCCGTTCTGCGGAAGGCGGCCCGCGACCGGGCGCGCCTTCACCGCAGGGCTTTCACTGGAGGACCGTCACCTCAAAACCCGGCACGGGTCCACGATCAGCATGTCCACCGGCTCGTCCTCGCCCTTGGCGGGCATGTCCTCGTGCTTGGGGATCAGCAGGCAGCGTCCGTCCTGAAGCAGGACGGCCTTGACCCGGAACCACATCGTCTTCGGGTTGCTGCCGAAGGTGATCTCGAACGAGTCGCCCGCCGCGATGCGCGCGGGCACCGGCACGTTGCCGTACTCGCGGCAGGTGTGGGTAAACACCCAGTTGCGGCACAGCTTGAAAATGGCCGACCCGTTGGTGGTCACCAGCGACACGCTCTCCCCCACGGCGGGAGCCGGGGACGCTTGCGCGCCCGCAAGCGCGGTTGCCAAGGCCGTCGCCAAAGCCACCGTCCGAAGGGCCACCACCATCCTCATGACCGTCATCATCCACCATCCGTCGTGGCGCACAGTGTAGCACGCACGGCTTCGCCCGCGGGTTGACACTTCGGAAGGGCGGAACCCGCGCCGGCTCGCACCACGCTGTCCACACCGGGACGATGGAGGCATCCCGGATGTGAACCGGTCGGCCTCCCGCCTGTGACCAGCCTGGGGCATGGGCGCCGAACGGTCCTGCGCGAGGGCAGCGGCGGTGCCCCCGGCGCGTCCCCCGCAAAGCCAGGACCGGCCTGCTGTTGCGCCGCCGCATCAGGCAAAGCCTGCCGCCGGCCGCTCCTATTTGCCACAAATGGTTAATTCATTTTAAATGAATTATTAGTATCTCGTTAACCATCTGGAGCCACCGTCTGCCCATCGAAACCGCAATGGAATAGACAAATGGCGACGACCTCCACTGGTTTGACCAAGTCCAAAATCGTCGTGAACGCCTATGGCACCTCTTCGGACGCTGTGAATCCTCACTTTCGTCTGATGATCGACGGCAAGGATGTTGGTCAGGCGTCGGTGGGCTCGGCCGAGCCGAAAGCCTATACATTCGACGTTGACGTTTCCTCTGGTCAGGCGCACAAAGTCCAGGTTGTTTATGACAACGACGACGTGAACGCCGGGTCGAACCGCGACCTGGGCATCAAGTCGATTGTCATCAACGGCCACACGCTGAGCCCGACCGACGCGAGCTATGAGCGCCACGACGACACCGGCGGGACCATGGCCGGCCAGGAAGGCCTGTGGTGGAACGGGGCGCTGAACTTCTCCACCCCGGCGTCGCTCTACGGTGCCACGCCCGACACGGCCAGTTCCGGCAACACCCCTGCCGCGCCGGAGGCCGACAGCGCCGCCACGGGTGGCAGCGACGCCGCCGCCGCGACCGGCTCCTCGACCATCACCATCAACGCCCGCGGCACCGCCGCGGCGGGCCAGAACGCGCACTTCACGGTGCTGGCGGACGGCAAGACGATCGGCGAGGGCACGGCCGGCACGGAGTCCAAGGACTTCTCCTTCAAGACCGATCTGGCCGCCGATAAGGCGCACAAGATCCAGGTCCAATACGACAACGACGCCACGGTGAACGGCCAGGACCGCAACCTGCATGTCGGCAGCGTGACCATCAACGGCCACGAGTACGCCCCGACCGACTCCGTGGTCAGCTACGACAAGGGCGCGCTCGACGGCAAGGACGTCATCAAGGGGCAGGTCGACCTGTGGTGGAACGGCACGCTGGTGGTCGAGGCCGACAAGGGCCTGTTCACCTCCGGCTTCGCCTCCGCGCCCTCCACGCCCCCGAACACGACGCCGGCCGCGCCGACCGCCCCGGTGACCACACCCTCCACCGACAGCGGCGCCGGGTCCAGCGGCTACCTGCACACCGAGGGCAGCCAGATCGTCGACAGCGCCGGGAACAACGTGAAGCTGACCGGCGTCAACTGGTTCGGCGCGGAGGGTTATGCCTTCGCTCCGCAGGGGCTGTGGCAGGACAGCTACAAGAACATCATGAACCAGATGCAGGACCAGGGGTTCAACACCATCCGCCTGCCCTGGTCGGACGCCATGCTGGACAACGGCCGCATGCCGACCGGCATCGACTATTCGAAGAATCCGGAGCTTCAGGGCAAGACCAGCCTCGAGGTGTTCGACAAGATCATCGAATACGCCGATCAGACCGGCATGAAGATCATCCTCGACCACCATCGCTCCGGCGATGGTGCCTCGGCCAACGAGAACGGGCTCTGGTACACCAGCCAGTACCCGGAATCGAAGATGATCGAGAACTGGAAGATGCTGGCCCAGCGCTACGCCGACAACCCGTCGGTCGTCGCTGCCGACCTGCACAACGAGCCGCACGGCCAGGCGACCTGGGCCGACGGCAACCAGGCCACCGACTGGAAGGCCGCGGCGGAGCGCATCGGCAACGCCGTGCAGTCGGTCAACCCGAACTGGCTGCTGATCGTCGAGGGCGTAGAGAACTCGTCCGAGGGCACCTACTGGTGGGGCGGCAACCTGGACGGCGTGAAGACCGACCCGGTCGATTTCAACATCGACAACAAGCTGGTCTATTCCGTCCACGACTACCCGCCGTCGATGGCCGGCTTCGGCTGGTTCAACGACCCCAGCTATCCGAACAACATGAAGGATATCTGGACGGACGCCTGGGGCTGGATCGTCCAGAAGGACATCGCGCCGGTCCTGGTCGGCGAGTTCGGCACCAAGCTGGAGACCAGCCAGGACAAGCAGTGGCTCGACGCCATGGTCAAGTACATGGACGGCGACTACAACGGCGACGGCAAGTCCGATCTGGCGGCGGGCGACCAGGGCGTCAGCTTCACCTACTGGGCCTGGAGCCCGGGCTCGGGCGACACCGGCGGCATCATGACCGATGACTGGGCGGTGAACTCGGCGAAGATGAGCGCCATCGAACCGGCCCTGTTCGACGGCACCATCGCCTGACCGCAGGACCCGATCGCGAAGGACCACGCCCGGCACCGGATCATTTCCGGCGCCGGGCGTGTCCCTTTTTTAATGCTGCCTTTTTAGTGCCCCAGTGTCAGCGCCGCCGTTACGCCGAGGCCGCTCCGCGCGGGCGGAACAGCGCTTCCGCCTCGGCCCGCGGGTCG
Source organism: Azospirillum aestuarii (assembly GCF_016632405.1). NCBI lineage: Bacteria > Pseudomonadati > Pseudomonadota > Alphaproteobacteria > Rhodospirillales > Azospirillaceae > Azospirillum > Azospirillum aestuarii. The sequence goes on along the minus strand of NZ_JAEPIV010000044.1, from coordinate 2,905 downwards.
CGGAAGAGACTGGTTGGCTGTCCCGGACGCCCGCCGCCGGCCAAGAGGGCGACCGTCTCGGCCAGCCACAGATAGGGCCCGCTGCGCCCGGCTTCGGGAAGGCGGGACAGGTCGCGCAGGTAATTGCCGACCGCCTGAGTCAGCGCCTGCTCGCCCGTGGCGCCCTGCACCCGTCCGGCGGCGGCGGCGAAGCGGCGGCGTTCCTCCGCATCCGTCTTCACCCGTTCCTCCACGGCCTTCAGAAGCGCCGCCCGGGTGCGGGGACCGTTCAGCAGGTTCAGAGCCATCACGACCGGATCCACCGGCCTCGCGGGGCGCGAAGCGGAGTCCCCCACTGTGCGCCGCGGCTCGGCCCCGCGGCGCGTCGAATGTCCGTTCTGCATGGAATGTCTGGCTTTCTTTCCCCGGAAGGGCCGAGCAGCCCTTCAGATGGTGTAGGTTCCCTCGAACAGGTCGCCGAGCGCGAGGCGCATCAGGGACCGGGTCCGGGTGACGCGCCGATGCTCGTCGCGCGCGGTGACCATATGACAACGCCGGCACAGCCACCGCCGTTCCATCGCATTCCCGGCGGAGATTTCGAAGGCCGCCGCGCGGCGGCGGTACAGCCCGACGATGCTGCGCGAGGTCCGGACCCCGGCATACTCGACCACGTCCGGCCAGGGGGCCGGGTCGCCCTCCTCGCTGAACCAGAGTCCGTCGGGCGACAGCCAACGGCCGTCGGGCAGGCAGCGCAACGTATGGCCGTGCGGACGCCCGCAATGCTCGCACCGCGGAGCGGCCGGGCTGGGGGCGATGGAGCGGTCCTGATGTTCGGCGGGATGGTCGATGAGGCGGGCCATTCTGACCAGGGATGGTGGCTGCGAACAAAACCAAAACCGAATCTAGCGCATCGCACGGTCCGTGGGAATCCCCAACGATGGCCCGACCGCGGTAATTCTTCGATCTCAGGCTATGACGAAAGCGGTGTGCGCCGCCGTCTCCGGCACCTTCCGCGGGACCCGGCCGCCTCTTTTGCAAGCCGGTGGGGCCGGTAAGAGCATTTTGCCTCTGGTTCCTGTGCGCCACTGCCTATACGCTGTCAGACAAATCGGAGCTATAGGTCATGGAAAAGGTAACTGTGCCGCAGACTTCGGCCGTGTCCGTCCCCGGCAATTCCACCGACGGCGGTGTGAAGCAGCGCGTGGACTTCGAACTGAATGGCGTTCGCATCGTCGCTTTCCTGGACAGCGACCAGCCCACCCAGCCCGGCGGCATCATGTGGCCGCAGGTTGCCGAGTCCTACGCCGCGGAGCAGGGGATCGGCATGAGCGACGCCCGCTGGTACAGCGTGCAGCCCTACCGCTTCGCGAACGGGCGTCCCAACGTCAATGAATACCGCCCCAACGGCCAGACCTGGAAGTTCGAGACCAACCTGAACACGGCGGCGGAGATCGTCCGCCGCCTGGGCCTGGACCTCGACTCCCTGCCGCTCGACATCTGATTCCGCGTCCGGTTTGGCGATGCCGGGCGTTCACGCGCTCATCATCGCAATCCCAGGCGCTCACGCGCCTGGGGGCACCACGAAGCAGGCCATGCCCATGCCCGTCAGGCCGGCGCAGCTCTGCGCCGCGTCCTGTTGCGTCAGGCCGGTCAGCCGGGCGCGGTAGAGCGGCCCGTTCTGCGTGTCCACCGTCTGCACCACCCGCTCCGTGCGGCTCAGCGTTCCCGGCATGGAGCGGCGTGCCCGGTCGATGATGCGGGCGCTGTCGTCGGGCGACCGGAAGGCGCCGAGCTGGACGGTCCAGCCGCCCGCGGCGGCGACCTTCACCGGAAGCGGCGTGGCCGCGATGACCGGCGGGGGCAGGGGAGCGACCGGCGGGGCCGGCACCGGAGTCACCGGCACCGGGGCCGGAGCGGCGGAAATGGGCGGAGGCGGCGTGGCGGGCAGGCTGGCGACCTCCACCGTACCGCCGGCACCACCACCCTCCAGCCGCGGCGACACCGACGCGATGTAGCGCCGCGTCTCGCCGGGCAGGCGGCGGTTGCCGGCCAGATAGTCGGCGTAGCAGCCCGGCCCGCAATTGTAGGCGCCAAGGAAGCCCGGCGACCCGAACAGGTCGTACATTTCCCTGAGATAGGCGGTGCCCGCCAGGATGTTGTCGCGCGGGTGATAGGGGTCGGAACCCAGCCCGTGCTTGCGGCGCATCTCCGAATAGGTCACCGGCATCACCTGCATCAGCCCCATGGCGCCGGCATGGCTGGTGATGGGGCGCCCGTTCATCATGGTGCGTCCGCCGCTCTCCTGGCGGATGACCTCGCGAATCCACTGCTCCGGCATGCCGAAGCGGCGCGATGCCTCCGCGATGTGGGCGTCGATGTTGGTGTCGCGGGAGGAGGATGACGGATCGCTGGCGCACGCCGCGAGAAGGCCGGACAGAAGGGCCGCCGTCAGGAGCGATTTTCTGAAACGCACAGTGCCGTCCGCTTATTGTGACGATCGATCGGATAACCGGTGGGTGACCGGGACGGCAAGATTGCACATTTCCCTCAAATCCTGAATGGCCCTGTCTGTGACCAATGGCTCATTGTGACGCTGGCGTTTCAGAAAAACGCGCTGCGGTGAAAAAAGCTCTTGCCGGGCTTGGCCGAGCCGCCTATAACCCGGCTCCCACGACGCCGGGGCCGCTGAGAAGCGCGACGGCGGCAGGGAAAAGGCAGAGATGCCGAAGACGAGACGAAGTAACGTCAGGCCAGCGTGAAAACAAAGGCTTGACAGACCAAGTCGAACCTTCTAGATACAGCGCCCCGACGCGCCGCACCGAACTCCGGTGACGCAGCGCGGAACGGGCAGCGGTCCTTCTCTGAGGATCGCGGGATCTTGGATATCGTTGATACCGTGTTGTGAGAAGGGATGCGCAGGCGGCGG
>NZ_JAEPIV010000043.1:0-28838 GCF_016632405.1 Azospirillum aestuarii | reverse complement strand
CGTGGCAAGAGAAACGCCGGGCGATCCAGCACGCCGCGGCGCATGTGATGATCTCGCACAACTCGGCGCGCGACCTGGAGCGGCTGTTTCCCTGCGTGGCGGCGGGCAGCACGGCGGTGGCGCCTTGCGGGGTGGGCGAGGCCTTCCGCCCGGCGGAGGCAGCGGAGGTCGCGGCCTTCCGCAAGGCGCACGGGCTCGACCGGCCCTACGTGTTGATGGTCGGCGACCGCACCGGCTACCAGGGCTACAAGAACGGCCTGCTGCTGTTCCGCGCGCTCGGCCTGAGAGATCCGACGACGGGCGGCCCGGCGACACGGGACCTGACGGTGCTGTGCGTGGGCGGGGCCAAGGAGGTGGAGCCGATGTTCCGCGAGCTGGCGCCCGAGGTTCCGGTGGTGCGGCTGTCGGTGAGCGACGAGGAACTGCGGCTGGCCTACGCCGGGGCGGAGGCGCTCGCCTACCCGTCGCGCTACGAGGGCTTCGGCATGCCGGTGGTGGAGGCGATGGCCTGCGGCTGTCCGGTCATCACCTGCGCCAACTCCTCGCTGATCGAGGTGGCCGGCGACGCCGCGCTGTTCGTCGGCGAGGACGATGCCGCCGGCATGGCCGCCGCCATCGCCGCGGTCCGCGATCCGCAGCGCCGTGCCGGTCTCGTCGCCCGCGGGCTGGAGCAGGCCGCACGCTTCACCTTCGACGCCATGGCCAGGACCATGGCCGACGCCCTGACCGACGCCGCCCGCCGCATCGGCGAAGGCACCCTGCCCAAGCCGACGCCGGTCTGGAACGAGGTGAAGCGGCTGCTGGTCGAGAAGCAAACGCTGAATCGGGAGAACATCCAGCTCCGCGCTGAAGCCGCCGTGGCGGTCAGGACGGCGGGTCCAGGTGACGAATCGTCGCTTTCCGCACCATCACCCGGAAATGATACCGTGCCCGAACTCAAGCTGGAACTGCTGCGCTGCCAGAGTGCCCTGGCGACCACGCGCGAGGCGCTGGAGTCGATTCAAAACAGCCCGTTCTGGCTTCTGCGCCGGATGGTTCTCGGCGTTCTGTACCGGGCCGGGGTGCGCCGGCGCGGCTGATCGCGCGTCCCGTTTCCGTCCCTCCAGGGTGAGGGACGGAAACGGGAGAAATGGGGCAGTCCGCCGCGTAGTCCGTCGGCATCAGTAAGCGGCGTAGCTTTTCTCTTCCACGATCCGCGAATTGAACAGCTCGTTGATCCGCTTCTTCACCGCAGCCCGCTTGTCGTTGGTCTTGTAGACGGACCGGGCCAGGGCGACGAAATGCTCGTCGAAGCGCTGGTTGCGCTCGCAGTCGCGCACCGCGTCCTCAATGTCCCAGATCTGCTGGTTGACCGCCTTCAGCTCCACTTCCAAACGGGTCAGTTCGGGGGATTCCGGGACGCTCTGCCGGCGGGCCTCGTTCAGCAGCTCGATCTCGAACAGGATGTTCTTGAGCTTCGCAGGCTCCTGAATGTGTTCGGATTTGATCTGAAGAATCGTGAGCTTGTCGATCAATTCCCCGATAGCGATCTCTACGAGGGGCGGGTTAACGGTGTCTGCCATGGCCTGAACCTTTCGATTTGAGCCGCATCGGGATGCCACTCCATCGACGGCTGTTACCCTGTGACCCTCCCCCTGTCAACGATCCACGGACGACCACGAAAATGGCATGCCTTTGGTGGCACTCTCCGATTCTCCAAGCGGCGCCTCCTCTTGCCGACGGGAAAACCATTCGGGTCGGATTGACAGAACGTCTCGCAGCGGGCAGTTGAGGAAAAGCCGCCGGGCATGGGACGCCGTGCCGGGCGCGCACGGGCGACACAGCAGGCCGAAACAGGAAGGATGCACGCAGCATGTCCGACGCCACAGCCGCATCTCCCCGGGTTCTGGTGACCGGCGGGGCCGGCTACATCGGCAGCCATGTGCTTCACGCGCTGACCGACGCGGGCCTGCCTGCGGTCACCATTGACAATCTTTCCACCGGCCGGCGCGCGGCCGTGCCGGACACCGTTCCCCTGGTCGAAGGGGACATCGGGTCGGCCGACCTGCTGGAGCGGGTCATCCGCGAGCATGGGGTCGATGCGGTCATGCATTTCGCCGGCTCCATCGTCGTGCCGGAGTCGGTGGAAAAACCGCTCGCCTACTACAGGAACAACACGGCGAACAGCCTGACCCTGCTCGACACCTGCCGGCGGCTGGGCATCGGCAACCTGGTCTTCTCCTCCACCGCGGCGGTCTACGGCGCGCCGACGCGCGTGCCGATCGACGAGGACACGCCGCCCGCGCCGATCAACCCCTACGGCGCGTCCAAGCTGATGACGGAGCAGATGCTGCGCGACGCCGGGGCGGCGCACGGGCTGCGCAGCGTCATCCTGCGCTACTTCAACGTGGCCGGGGCTGATCCGGCGGGCCGCACCGGGCAGGCCACGCCGACCGCCACGCACCTCATCAAGGTCGCCTGCCAGGCCCTGCTCGGACGCCGGCCGGCGCTGTCGATCTTCGGCACGGACTACGACACGCCCGACGGGACCTGCATCCGCGACTACATCCACGTCAGCGACCTTGCCGACGCGCATGTGCTGGCGCTGCTCCATCTGCGGCGGGGCGGCGAAAGCCTGACGCTGAACTGCGGCTACGGGCACGGCGCGTCGGTCCACGAGGTCGTGCGCACGCTGGAGGAGGTCAGTGGCGAGCCGGTGCCCGCCACCCTCGCCCCCCGCCGCCCCGGCGACCCGCCCCAGCTCGTCGCCGCCGCCGACCGGATTCGCGAGCGGCTCGGTTGGGTCCCGAAGCGCGACCGATTGGACGTCATCGTCCGCGACGCGCTCGCCTGGGAACGGTCGCTGGCTCCGTGACGGGGCCGGCGGACCGCTGGGATCAGAGGCGCCAGAGATCCACGCCGTCCGGCACGTCGCCGCGGTCGAGCAGCCCCTTGACGTCCATGACCAGCCCCTGGCGTCCCTTCAGCAGGCCGGCCACGAGTTCCCAGCCTTCCGCCCGGTAGGCGGCGTGGGGGACGGCCAGCACCACCGCGTCGGCGGGCGGCAGGGCATCCCGCGCGGTCAGGGTCAGGCCGTATTCGTGGGCGACCTCCTCCGCCGAGGCCAGCGGGTCGTGCAGGGCGACCTCCGCCCCGAAGCTCATCAGCTCGGCCACGATGTCCACCACGCGGGTGTTGCGGATGTCGGGCACGTCCTCCTTAAAGGTGAGCCCCAGCACCGTCACCCGCAGCGGCCCGGCCTGCCCGGCGCTTCGGCGCAGCAGCCGCTTCACCGCCTCCTGCGCCACATACTGGCCCATGGTGTCGTTGATGCGCCGTCCGGCCAGGATGACCTCCGGGTTGTGGCCCAGCTGCTCCGCCCGGTGGGTCAGGTAGTAGGGGTCCACGCCGATGCAGTGGCCGCCGACCAGACCCGGCTGGAACTTCAGGAAATTCCACTTGGTGCCGGCGGCGGCCAGCACGTCGCGGGTGTCGATGCCCATGCGGTGGAAGATCACCGCCAGTTCGTTCATCAGGGCGATGTTGACGTCGCGCTGCGTGTTCTCGATCACCTTGGCGGCCTCCGCCACGGCGATGGAGGCGGCCTCGTGCACGCCGGCCTTCACCACGCTGCCATAGACCGCCGCGACGAGCGCCCGCGTCGCCGGGTCGGAACCGGAAACGACCTTGGTGATCGTCTCGAACCGGTGTTCCCTGTCGCCGGGATTGATGCGCTCCGGCGAGTAGCCGACCGTGAAGTCCCGCCCGTAGGTCAGGCCGGACTCGGCCTCCAGCACCGGCACGCAGTCCATCTCGGTGGCGCCGGGATAGACGGTGGATTCGTAGACCACCACGTCGCCCCGCTTCAGGTGCCGCCCGACGGTGCGGCTGGCGGCCAGCAGCGGGCGCAGGTCCGGACGCCGGGCATCGTCGATGGGGGTCGGCACCGTGACGATGTGGAAATCGGCCTTCGCCAGATCCGCAGGATCGTCGGTCAGGTGAAGCCCGGCCGCCGCCAGGTCCGCATCCGCAACCTCGCCCGTGTGGTCGTGACCGTCCCGCAGCGCGGCGATTCGGCGCGCGTCGATGTCGAAGGCGACGACGGGCGCCCCCGCCCGACCGAACGCGACGGCCACGGGCAGGCCGACATAACCGAGTCCGATCACCGAGATGCGGCGGGCGAGGGTCATGATAGCGGACTTCCTGAAGGGTATCGAAACGGAGGGAGGTCTTATACACGTTCCCTCCCCACGGGGGAGCGGGGAAGTGGCCGGATGGAGCGTAGAGCGCCGGACGGGGCGGGGTCATTTGCTTCTGGCTATGCCCATGGCTTATGAATTAATGGTTGGTTTACGGTGGTTAGCGTCTTCTTCCACTTGCATCGCACCTGCTGTTTCGGGCGCGGAAATGATATCGACGGCCGGGAGAGTTCTTTCATGCAGTTCGAGCACGTGCTGATCACCGGCGGAGCGGGGTACGTCGGCAGCTCCCTGGTTCCGCGGCTGCTGGCGGCCGGCCATCGGGTCACGGTGTACGACATCATGTATTTCGGCTCGGAGCATCTCCCGAAGGACAACCCCCGCCTGCGCGTCGTCGAGGCCGACATCCGTGACACCGCCACCTTCCGCGACGCCTGCGTCGGCGTCGACGCGGTCATCCATCTCGCCTGCATCTCCAACGACCCGAGCTTCGAGCTGGACGAGGGACTCAGCACCTCGATCAACTACGAGTGCTTCGAGCCGATGGTCGTCGCGGCCAAGGAGGCCGGTGCGCGCCGCTTCATCTACGCCTCGACCAGTTCGGTCTACGGCGTCAGCGACGCGCCGGACGTGACGGAGGACCACCCGCTGGTGCCGCTCACGCTCTACAACAAATTCAAGGGCATGTGCGAGCCGCTGCTGTTCAGGCACCAGTCCGACGGCTTCACCTGCGTGACGATCCGGCCCTCGACGGTGTGCGGCTACGCCCCGCGCCTGCGGCTCGACCTGTCGGTCAACATCCTGACCAACCACGCGGTCAACAACCGCAAGATCACCGTGTTCGGCGGCGACCAGATGCGCCCGAACATCCACATCGAGGACATGGTCGATCTCTACGTTCTCCTGCTGGAGCTGCCCGCGGAGAAGATCGCCGGAGAAACCTTCAACGCCGGCTACCGCAACATGACCATCGCCGACATCGCCGAGGTGGTCCGCCGGGTGGTGATGGAGGAGTTCCCCGAACTGGGCGAGATCGAGATCGTCCGCACGCCGTCCGACGACAAGCGCTCCTACCACGTCAACTCGGACAAGATCCGCCGCGCCCTCGGCTTCGAGCCGCACCGATCGGTGGAGGACGCGGTGCGCGACCTGTGCGCCGCCTTCAAGGCCGGCAAGATCCCGGACAGCATGACCGATGACCGCTACGTCAACGTCCGTCGCCTGAAGGCGACGGGGCAGGGTTGAGGCGATGACGACGACCGGCCCGACTTCTCCCGTCGCGGTGGTGACCGGCGGCTGCGGATTCATCGGCAGCCACATGGTGGATCTCCTGCTGTCCCGCGGCTTCCGCGTCCGCGTCATCGACAGCCTGGTGGGCGGCCGCGAGGCCAACCTGGCGCACCATGCGGGCAACCCGGACCTGTCCGTGGAGATCCGCGACATCCGCTCCGTCGAACCGGACTCGTCCCTGGTCGCCGGGGCCCGCTACCTGTTCCATTTCGCCGGAATCGGCGACATCGTCCCGTCGATCGAAAAGCCGACGGAGTACATGGACACCAACGTCATGGGCACCGTGCGGATGCTGGAGGCGGCCCGCACGGCCGGCGTGGCGAAGTTCGTCTACGCCGCCTCGTCCACATGCTACGGGCTGGCCGGGGTGCCGACGCGGGAGGACCATCCCATCGGGCCCAAATACCCCTACGGGCTCAGCAAGTACCAGGGCGAGCAGGCGGTCTTCCACTGGAACGCCGTCTACGGCCTGCCGGCCAACAGCATCCGCATCTTCAACGCCTACGGCATCCGCTCGCGAACCTCGGGCGCCTACGGGGCGGTGTTCGGCGTGTTCCTGCGCCAGAAGCTCGCCGGCACGCCCTTCACCGTGGTGGGGGACGGGACGCAGGCGCGGGATTTCGTCTATGCCAGCGACGTGGCGCGCGCCTTCCTGTGCGCGGCGGAGACGGAACGGACGGGGGAAGCCTACAACGTCGGCGGCGGCAACCCGCAGCCGGTCAACCGGCTGGTCGAGCTGCTGGGGGGTGAGACCGTTTACATTCCCAAGCGGCCGGGCGAGCCCGACTGCACCTGGGCCGATATTTCCAAGATCCGCGACCAGACCGGCTGGCAGCCGGAGATCAGCTTCGAGGAAGGCGTCGCCCGCGTCCTGGCCAACATCGACTACTGGGCCGAGGCTCCCTTGTGGACGCCGGACAGCATCCAGACGGCGACCGCGAGCTGGTTCAAGTATCTCGGTACGCCGGGGGGGACCGCGCCATGACGTTTCCGCCGTCCGCATCCGACCGGGTCATGGCGGCGGCACCCGGCCGGGCGCGCATGACCGACCTGCTGGGCGCCAAGATGAAGACGCTGGCCGATGCCGCGGCCTTCGCCGACCGCGCCCGCGCCGCCGGCGAAACGGTCGTCCTGGCGCACGGCTGCTTCGACCTGCTGCACATGGGGCATGTCCGCCATTTGCAGGAGGCGCGCAGCCACGGCACGGTGCTGATCGTGACGATCACGCCCGACCGCTTTGTGAACAAGGGGCCGAACCGCCCGGTCTTCACCGAGACGCTGCGGATGGAGATGCTGGCGTCGCTGTCCTTCGTGGACTGCGTCGCCATCAACACCGGCCCCTCCGCCGAACCGGCCATCGAGGCGATCCAACCCAACGTCTACGTCAAGGGGCAGGACTACGCCGACAGCGCGCAGGATCTCACCGGCAAGATCGTCGATGAGCGGCGCCTGGTCGAGCGGCTGGGCGGCACCATCGCCTTCACCGAGAACATCACCTTCAGCTCGACCGAACTGATCAACCGCTTCTTCAATCCCTTCGACCCGCAGGTCCGCGGCTTCCTGGACGAGCTGCGGGCGGAGGGCGGGCTGGACGAGATCCGCGACCTGATCGAAAGCGTCGCGTCGATGCGGGTGCTGGTCGTGGGCGACACGATCATCGACGAATACCGCTACGTCCAGCCGATGAGCAAGACTCCCAAGGAGAACCTCATCGCGACGCTGCACCAGTCGGGCGAGCTGTTCGCCGGCGGCGTGCTGGCGACCGCCAACCATGTGGCGAGCCTGTGCCGCGAGGTGGATGTGCTGACGGTGCTGGGCGGCGAGGACAGCCACGCCGACTTCGTCGCCGCGCACATGAAGCCGAATGTCCGGCTGCGCACCCTGATGCGCGACAAGGGTCCGACGACCCGCAAGTGCCGCTACATCGACCAGTCCTCGATGCGCAAGCTGTTCGAGGTCTACTACATGGACGACACCCCGCTCGGCGGCGCGCTCGAAGACGAGCTGGCCGGGCGGATCGCGGCGGCCGCGCGCGACTATGATCTGGTGCTGGTCAACGATTTCGGGCACGGCATGATCACCGCCCCGGTCGTCCGCGCCCTGGTGGAGAACGCGCGCTTCCTGGCGGTCAACACCCAGACCAACAGCGCGAACTTCGGCTACAACCTGATCACCAAGTACCCGCGCGCCGATTACGTCTGCATCGACGCCGCCGAAGCGCGGCTGGCCTCCGGCAGCAAGCACGACAGCGTCGAGGCGATCATCCATGACCGGCTGGCGCCGGCCATCCATTGCCCGCGCATCATCGTCACCCAGGCGTCGCGCGGCTGCACCGGCTTTGTGCATGGCGAGCCGCCCTGCGAGGTGCCGGCCCTCGCCGACCGCGTGGTGGACACGGTCGGGGCGGGCGACGCCTTCCTCGCGGTCACCGCGCCGCTCATGGCGGCCGGCGGCAAGCTGCGCCATGTCGCCTTCATCGGCAACGTGGCGGGCGCGCTGAAGGTGGGGATCGTCGGGCACCGGACATCCGTCGACAAGACGTCGCTGATCAAATCCGTTGCGTCGCTGCTGCGTTAGGAAAAGGGTCCATGCATCAACCCGACCTGCACGAATACTTCGCCGCCATGGGACGGTTGGCGGCAGCCACGCAGGCGAACTCCGAGGATGGAACCGCCATCGGCGTCAACGATGCCCTGGCCTGGATGATGGCGCGGGCGAAGAGCGCCCGGACCGACGGCAGCAAGCTGATGGTGGTCGGCAACGGCGGCAGCGCCGCCATCGCCAGCCACGTCGCCATCGACTACACGAAGAACGGCGGAATCCCGACGCAAGCCTTCAACGACGGCGCCGCCCTGACCTGCCTGGGCAACGACCTGGGCTACGAGAACGTCTTCGCGCGTCAGATCGAGATGTTCGCCCGGCCGGGAGACCTGCTGGTCGCCATCAGCAGCTCCGGACGGTCGCCCAACATCCTGGCCGCCGTGCGCGCCGCCCGCGCCGCCGGCTGCGCCGTCGCGACGCTGAGCGGCTTCGACGCCGACAACCCGCTGCGCCGGATGGGCGACGTGAACCTCCATGTCGCCTCGCACCAGTACGGCTTCGTCGAGATCATCCATCTCAGCCTTTGTCACGCCGTCCTGGACACGCTGATGCGGACGAACACACCCGGCGTGGAGCCGGCCTTCGCATGATCGCGGGCGGGATCGGGATCGACTTCGACAACACGATCGCCTGCTACGATCATGTCTTCGCTCCCGCCGCCATCGAGATGGGGCTTGTCCCCGCCGGCTTCGCCGGGGACAAGCGGGCGGTGCGCCGGGCGATCCAGGACTCGCCCGCCGGCGACGCCGGGTGGATGGGCCTGCAAGGGCAGGTCTACGGGCGCCTGATGGAGCGGGCGCGCCTGTTCGAAGGCGTCCTGGATTTCCTGGCGCTCTGCCGGCGGGAAGGCGTTCCCGTCGCCGTCATCAGCCACAAGACCGAATATGGCCACTTCGATCCGTACCGCGTGAACCTGCGCGAGGCGGCCCTGCTCTGGATGGACGGCGCCGGGCTGTTCGACACGCCGCACACCGGCCTGTCGCCGGACCGCGTTCTGTTCGAGGCCACGCGCTTCGGCAAGATCGCCCGCATCGCCGCCAGCGGCTGCCGCCGCTTCGTCGACGACCTGCCGGAGCTCTTCACGGACCCGGCCTTTCCGCCGGGCGTGGAACGTCACCTGCTGGCCCCCGAAGGGTCAACGGCCGCCGGGCCGTTCCACCGGCATGCCTCCTGGAACGCCATCGCCCATGCCGTCTTCAGCCAGCACCGGGGTTGATCCGGCGGCGGCGGCGGCGGCCCTACTGGGCCGGCCGGTGCTGGCGGCCCACCCCATCCATGGCGGGCGCAACAGCCGCGTCCACCGCATCAACACGGTGGACGCCTCCTTCGCCCTCAAGCTCTACGCCGACCATGCGGGCGGGCACGACCGCTTCGGCGTCGAGACAGCGGCCTGCGCCTTTCTGGCTCGCCATGGCGAGCCGGCGGCGCCACGGCTGCTGGCTGCCGACCGAGGGCTCGGCGCCGCACTCTACGAATGGGTGGAGGGGGGGCCGGCGCTGCCGGCGGGACCGTCCGATATCGACGCCGCCCTGGACTTTGCCCGCCGGCTTCTGGAGTTGGCGCAGGCCGGAGACGCACACTCCCTACCCCTAGCCGCCGAGGCATGCCTCTCGACCGCGGAGCTGGTGGCGCAGATCGAACGCCGCCGCCGACGGCTGCTCGACCAAGCTGCCGACCGCCTCGGCTCCTTCCTGGAGGACGAGGTCGCCCCCCGCCTCGCCACCGCCGCCGCCAGGGCCGACCGGCTGCTGGCCCCGTTCGGGATCGCGCGGGACACCGAACTGCCGCCCGGCCTGCGCACGCTAAGCCCATCGGACTTCGGTTTCCACAACGCCCGGCGACGCCTGGACGGCGGATTGACCTTTCTGGATCTGGAGTATTTCGGCTGGGACGATCCGGTGAAACTGACGGTCGACTTCCTGCTCCATCCGGGCATGGATCTGGACCGTCCCCTGCGCCTGCGCTTCCGCGCCGGGGCGGAGGCGGTCTACAGCCGCGACCCCGCCTTCGGGGTCCGTCTGGACGCGGCCCTGCCTCTGTACGCCCTGCGCTGGTGCATGATCGTGCTGAACGAATTTCTTCCCGAACGCTGGCGGCAGCGCGTGCATGCCGGGGTGGAGGAGGATCGGGAAGCGGTGCTGGCCGTGCAGGAGGCGAAGGCGCGCAGGCTGCTCAACGCCGCTGCGGACTGAGGGAATTAACGAATGTTTTACTGCAACTCCTTAGACGGGACAGAGGAAACGGCGGGCCTTTTCCGAACTCGGGAATCTCGGCAATCCACCCCTCCAGCCGCCGCCCCAACCGCCGGGGAGGCACGTGCATCCGGTGCGGGCGGGTGATACGGTCGTGACCATGCTACCCGAGGGCCGAACTATGCTGAAGCGGTTGTCCCACGTCTGTCTGAGCGCGCAGGACCCGGCGCGGACGATTGCATTCTACCGCGATGTCCTCGGCTGCGCCGTCGCGCACGAATTCCGCAACGACGCCGGCGAACTGTACGGCGCGATGCTCCATTGCGGGGACGGCACCTTCATCGAGCTGTTCCGCGACCCCGCCGCCACCGCCACAGGCGGTCCGTTCCGGCATCTCTGCTTCGAAGTGGCGGACATCGGGACCACCGCCGAACGGCTGCGCGCTTCGGGATTCGAATGCGCCATCCGGCGCGGCCGCACGGACCGTGTCCTGCAATTCTTCATCCACGACCCGGACGGCACGATGATCGAGTTCCACGAGCACGACGCCGAATCGATCCTGCGCCCCTGGGTGTCCGCCGCACAGGGAAACCGGCCATGACCGCGCAGGGCGGCCTCATGTCCCGGACCGCCCTGCTCCGGGAACTGGGCATCGAACCGGCGGCCCTGGCCGGGCGGCGCGTGCTGGACGTCACCGGCCACGCCGACATTCCGGCCACGCGCCCGGAGGAGCCGTTCGGCGTCGTCCTGTGCGACCGGCTGGCCGCCGAGGCCCCGAACCCGGAGGACGTCCTGGCGCGGCTGTCCGGCGCCCTGGCTCCCGGCGGCCTTCTGGTCGTCGGCTGCGGCGACCACCTGTTGCAGCTTCCCGGCACGGTGCGGCGCCTGATGGCGCGGCTCGCCGGTCCCGATGCCGGTTCGGCGGTCACCCCGCCTGCCGACCCGCGGGGGTCCGCCACGGTCGCTCCGGTGATCAACTTTCCCGAGACGGTCGCCGTGTTGGCGCCGCAATTCCTGTTCCACGCCGCGGCGCCGTCCCTGACGGACGACAGCGCCGCGTCCGGCGGGGACTGGGGCGTCAACGCCACGGCCAACGACCGCTACTGGCGGCGGATTCATGCCCTGCTCGACCCCCGCCACCCGGCAGCGCCGCGCCCGACGGAGACGAACCAGCGCCTGTACGGTCTGTGCACCAGGCTGCGCGCCCAGGTCGCCGCCTTCGAGCGCACCGGACGCCCGGTCTTCGTGGAGCGTGCCGCCGGGCTGCTAGCCGACATCGTCGAGGACGCGCGCGGGTTCGCGCCGGTGGCGGCGGCAGCGTTCGGCGAAGCCCTCGCCATCCTGAACGCCGCTTCCGCCTCCGGCGCGGCCGACCCGCGCGCCATTGCGGCGGCCACCAGCTTCGCGGCCCTTCGCGACCAAGGCCGGGAGCGCATCCACCTCAGTTTCACCAAGAACGCGCCCGCGGCCTGAAACGCCGCACGGCGCGCCACGATGGAGACTCCATGGCTCGAATTCTGATCATCGGCGGAGGGTTCGCCGGCTGCATCGCGGCCGACATGCTCTGCCCCAAGGGGCACGACGTGACGCTGGTCGAACAGGCGCCGTTCCTGGGTGGGGGCTGCAAGACCTTCACCTACGGCGGGCATCCCTACACGCTCGGTCCGCGCCACTTCCTGACCCGGCGCGAAGAGGTCTTCGAGTTCCTGAACCGCAAATGCCCGATGCGCCGCTACGACGCAGGGCACGAGTTCTTGACCTACATTGAGCGCGACCAGCAGTTCTATCACTTCCCGATTCACCGGGACGAGATCGACGAGATGCCGGATCGCGACAAGATTCTGGCTGAGCTTGCCGAATGCCCGGGCGCGGACAAGGCCCGCAACCTTGAGGAATATTGGGTCTTCTCGGTCGGCCCGACGCTGTACGACAAGTTCGTGGATGGCTATTCCCGCAAGATGTGGGGCATCGAGAGCAACACGGAGATCGTCGATTTCGGCTTCACGCCGAAGGGCGTCGCGCTGAAGACCGGCCCCAAGGCGGCCTGGTCCGAAGCGATTTCCGGCTTCCCCTACGCGCTCAACGGCTATGACGACTATTTCACGGCGGCGACCGTCGATGCCAAGGTGCATCTGAACACGACGATCGAGGATTTCGACATCGCCAACTACCGGGTCAAGATCGCCGGGGAGTGGCACACATACGACCTGATCGTCTCGACCTTGTCGCCAGAGATCATCCTGAAGGACGCCTTCGGCCCCCTGCGCTGGGCCGGTCGCGACTTCCTGAAGATCGTGCTGCCGGTGAAGGAAGCCCTGCCGCCGGAGATCTTCTTCCTCTACTACGCGAACGCCGAGCCGTTCACGCGCATCGTCGAGTACAAAAAGTTCTATCACTACGATGCGCCGACGACCCTGCTCGGCATCGAGATCCCGTCGAAGAAGAACAAGCTCTATCCCTTCCCGATGAAGGAAGACCAGGACCGCCACCGCCAGTACATCGAGGCCCTGCCGGAGCGGGTCTTCTCCGTCGGGCGCAGCGGCACCTACCGCTACCTCGATGTCGGCAACATCATCGAACAGGGCATGGACGTCTTCCGGGACGTCTGATACCAACGGCGCCTGAAGGCGCCGTTGGTATCACCCTCTCAATCAACGCTAACGCGTTGATCTGACGGGTTTCACGGTTGGAAAATGATGGAAGTGATTATTTTCCAACCGTATGACGCAACGACAGGGCTGGAGGCCGACGCCATGACGAGCATTGCCACGCCGGCCGGCGCCGCCGCGCCGGAGGGCTATCAGGTCGAGGACGGGGAGCCGCTGGGCGACCTGCCGACGCCGGAGCCGGTGCCGGACCTCCAGGCCTTCCTGCGCGAGCGCCGCATCTGCCTGTCCCGTTCCCCGGAGCGGCTGGACCACTACATCGCCTACATGCGGGCCGACCGCCGCCGCGCAGAGGTCCCGTACCTGCCCATCCGCCTCGACTTCGAGAACGTCAGCCGCTGCAATTTCCACTGCACCATGTGCACCGTGTCGGATTGGCCCAAGAACCAGCGGGCCGCCGACATGCCGGTGGAGGAGTTCAAGCGGATCATCGACGACCTGCCCGGTCTGGTCGAGATCAAGCTGCAGGGGCTGGGCGAGCCGACGCTGCAGCGCGACGCCTATTTCGAGATGATCCGCTACGCCCGGGCCCGCCACATCTGGGTGCGGACCACGACCAACGCGTCGCTGCTGCACCTCAACGACAACCACCGCAAGCTCATCGATTCCGACGTCAACGAGGTGCAGATCTCGATCGATGGCGCCGACAAGGCGACTTTCGAATCGATCCGCCGCGGTTCGGTGTTCGAGCGCGTGGTCGACAACTGCAAGCTCATCAACCGCTACTGCGACGATCTCGGCATCGTGCGCACGAAGATGTGGACGGTGATGCAGCGGGGCAACCGCCACCAGCTTCCCCAACTGGTCGATCTGGCCGCGGAGATGGGCTTCCGCAGCATGGTCTTCTCGCTGAACCTCAACGACTTCGGGCTGGAGCACTGGCGTGAGCGCAACAACGCGGTCACGGTCGAGGACGAGTTCACCCGCGCCGAGGCCATGGACCTTATGGCCCGCGGCGAGCGGCACGGCATCGCCGTGCGGTTCTGGCGCGTCGCCGAAAAGTACCTGACGGGCAACCCGGACACGCTGTGCCCCTGGCCGTTCGAGCGCGCTTACGTGTCGTCGGACCTGCGGCTGGTTCCCTGCTGCATCATCTCCAATCCCGACGTGAGCGAGCTGGGCGACGCCCGGGACATCCGCTCGGTGTGGTTCGGCGAACGGGCCGCCGCCTTCCGCGCCGCGCATCTGCGCGGCGACATCCCGCAGGAATGCCGATCCTGCTACGACCTCCGCGATCACACCGCCTGACGCGCAAGCCGGAGCCATCATGACCGCCCATCCCATCGCCCTTGCCCGCAGCCCGGCCCCCAAGCCTCTCGACCAGCGTTCCAGGCACCTGCGCCGTCTGGTGGTCGATGCGCTCGCGGGGGGCGGGCGCGGCCACATCGGGTCGTCGCTGTCGCTGATCGAGATCCTGCGCGTCCTCTACGACGACGTGCTGCGGCATCGGCCGGACGATCCCGCCTGGCCGGAACGGGACCGCTGCATCCTGTCGAAGGGGCATGGCTGCCTGGCGCTCTACGCCCTTCTCGCCGACAAGGGCTATTTCCCGGCCGAGGCCCTGAAGGACTTCTGCCGCCACGCCTCCTTCCTCGGCGGGCATCCGGAAGCGTCCAAGATCCCCGGCGTGGAAGCGTCAACCGGCGCGCTCGGCCACGGGCTGTCGATCGGCGTCGGGATGGCGCTCGCGCAGCGCATGGCCCGGCGCGACAGTCGCGTGTTCGTCATCATGGGCGACGGCGAGATCAACGAGGGCTCGGTGTGGGAGGCGGCCCTGTCCGCGGCCAAGCACCAGCTGTCGAACCTGACCGCGATCATCGACTACAACAAGATCCAGTCCGCCGGCCCGACCGCGGAGATCCTGGAGCTGGAGCCCCTGGCGGACAAGTGGCGGGCCTTCGGGTTCGAGGTGGCCGAGGCCGATGGCCACGACGTGCCGGCGCTCGCCGCGCTGCTCGGCCGGCCGGCGGCGGGGGACAAGCCCACCGCGCTCATCGCCCACACGGTCAAGGGCAAGGGCGTCCCCTTCGCCGAACATGATCCCGAATGGCATCACAAGGCCAAGGTCCCGGCGTCCCTCGCCGCCGACCTCTACGCGGCGCTGGAGGGCTGAAGCATGCGCAAGACCTGTCTGGACATGGTGGCCGCGATGGCCGACCGCGACCCGCGCGTGGTCTTCATCGGCTCCGACCTCAGCCCGGGCCTTCTCGCCGGCATGAAGGAGAAGCACCCGGACCGCTACCACATGGAAGGCGTGTCGGAACAGCACATCGTCGGCATGGCGGCGGGCATGGCGATGGACGGATGGATTCCGTACGTCAACACCATCGCCACCTTCATCACGCGGCGCTGCTACGAACAGGTGGCCGTGGACCTGTGCCTGCACGACCTGCCGGTCCGCCTGATCGGCAACGGCGGCGGCCTCGTCTATGCGCCGCTCGGCCCGACGCACCAGGCGATCGAGGACATCGCCATCATGCGCGCCCTGCCCAACATGACCATCGTCGCCCCGGCCGACGCGGAGGAGATGAAGCGGTTCATGGAGGTCAGCCTGGACTGGCCGCACCCCATCTACATCCGTCTGGCCAAGGGCGGGGACACGGTGGTGACGGGCGGCTTCGACCGTTTCGCCATCGGCAAGGGCTACCTGCTGCGCGAAGCGGCAGGCGGGCGGGACGCCCCCGTGCTGCTGGTCGGCACCGGCATCGGCTCCACGCGCGCGCTCGGCGCCGCCGAACGGCTGGCGGACGACGGCATCGCCTGCCACGTCCTGCACCTGCCGACGGTCAAGCCGTTGGACGCCGACGCGCTGCTGGAGCTTGCCCGGCCGGCGCGGCTCGTCGTCACGGTGGAGGAGCACACGACCATCGGCGGGCTCGGCAGCGCCGTCACCGACCTGTTGGTCGAGCGCATGGATGGCCGGGTCCCGCGGATGCGCCGCATCGGCATCCCGGATGCCTTCGTCCGGCGCTACGGCGGCCAGGACGATCTGCTCGCCGACGTCGGCATCACCCCCGACGCCATCGCCGCGACGGTGCGGGACGCCCTGGGCGGCCACGGGGTCGGCCATGGGGACGCCCATGGCTGACCCGGAAGACACCCCGGCGTCCGGCGCAGCCCCGTCCTTCTTCCGCCCGGAGGAGGAGGAGCTGATCGGGCGCTTCTTCGAAACCGGATACGTGATCGCCCCGGTCGAGGACCGCGGTGCGCTCGACCGCATCCGCGACCGTCTGGCGAAGCTGGCGGCGGCCCATCTGGGCCGTCCGGCGCCGGAGGAGCCCGGCCTGTTCCTCGACCGCATCCATGAGCACGTGACGGCGCAGACCCTGAACGAACTGCGTCTGGCGGCCATCCAGGGCATCAATGCGGAGGGCTGGCTCCGGCCCTCCTACTTCGCCCTGGCTCGGCGGACGATCGAGGCGGTCGCCGGCAACGAGCTGGCGATGCAGAAGCGCATCAACCTGTCGGTGCAGCTTCCCGACGACGATTCGTCGCTCCTGCCCGTGCACGCCGACGTCTGGTCGGGGGACGCGCCGTCCGAGGTGGTGCTGTGGCTTCCGCTGGTGGACTGCCACCGCACCAAGAGCATGTACATCGCGGAGCGGCGCTTCGACGAACGGACCCAGGCCGGGATGGCCGCCTTCCAGGGCCGCAGCGCCGAGGACCTGTACCGGACCATCGAACCGCACCTGACCTTCCTGGACGTGCCCTACGGCCACTGCCTGCTGTTCACGCAGAACCTGATGCACGGCAACCGGGTCAACCGCGAGGCGACGACCCGATGGTCCATGAACTGCCGCTTCAAGGCGCTGCTGTCGCCCTATGCCGACAAGCGGCTCGGCGAGTTCTTCGAGCCGATCACCATGCGCCCGGCAACCCGCCTCGGCCTGACCTACCGCATGCCGGAGGGCTTCCATGAGTGAAGGGGACGGCACGGGCGGGGGATACCGCGGCTACATCGCCAGCCGGCCGATCGACGGCTGCCGGGTTCCCCAGCACATCCAGAATCTGGTCCTGCGCGAGCACGCCCACCGCCATGGCCTCGCCTACCGGCTGAGCGCCACCGAATACGCGATGCCGCACTGCTACATGATGCTGGAACAGCTGATGGACGAGCTGCCGCGGCTGGACGGGATCATCGCCTACAGCATGTTCATGCTGCCTCGCCGCCCGGAGCGTCGCCGCGCCCTGTACGGCCGTATCCTCGGAACGGGGCGGACGCTGCACGCCGCCGTTGAGGATCTGGTCCTGCGCGACGAAGGGGACGTCGCCCGCTGGGAGGACATCTTCCTGGTCCACGCTGCCCTGGCCGTGCGACGGGAACCGAACAACGGCCGGGAGGAGTGACGGCATGGCTGAACTGGACTTCATCAACGCCCTGCATTCCGGCACGAAGCGCGATTACGTCGCGCGCGTGGTGGAGCACGACAAGGCCGAATGCGCCACGGTGGCCAAGCGCTGGGGCGCCGAATACTGGGATGGGCCGCGCCAGTTCGGCTATGGCGGCTACCGCTACGACGGGCGCTGGAGGCCGGTCGCCGAGGCCATGGCCCGGCATTACGGGCTGAGGCCCGGGCACCGCATCCTCGACGTCGGCTGCGGCAAGGCGCATCTGCTGTACGAGTTCACCCAGGCCGTCCCCGGCATCGAAGTGGTCGGGCTCGACGTTTCCGACTACGGCATCGCGCACGCGAAGGAGGAGGTGCGGCCCTTCCTGGAGGTCGGCCTCGCCCAGCAGCTTCCCTTCGCCGACGCGAGCTTCGACTTCGTCGTCTCGCTCAACGCGCTGCACAACCTGCATCTGCCCGACCTGTTCGCCGCGGTGCGCGAAATCCAGCGCGTGGGCCGCAGGCCGGCCAAATACATCCTGGTCGAGTCCTACCGGAACGAACGGGAGAAGGCGAACCTGCTCTATTGGCAACTGACCTGCGAGGCGTTCTTCACGCCGCAGGAATGGGCCTGGATCTACCGGGAATGCGGCTATGACGGCGACCACGGCTTCATCGTCTTCGAGTAAGGGCGCTTCTTCGGATGATGGTCATGAGCGGCCCCTCGGCATCGGCTTCGTCGGTGCCGGCATGGTCGGCCAGCTCGCCCACATCGCCAACTTCGCCCTGATTCCGGTCTGCCGGCCCGTGGCGCTCGCCGAACTGCGGCCGCGGCTCGGCGGGCAAGCCCGAGATCGGTTCGGGATCGCCCGGCTTTATCCCGACCACCGCGCCCTGCTGACCGACCCGGAGGTGGAGGCGGTGGTGGTGGTGACGCGCCGCCCGGCGACGGGAGGCGTCGTGCTCGACGCCCTGGAGGCCGGACGCCATGTGCTGTCCGAGAAGCCCATGGCGCACAGCCTGGCGCAGGCGGCCCGTCTGGTCGATGCCGCCCGCCGGACCGGCGTGCGCTACGCGGTCGGCTTCATGAAGCGCCACGACGCCGGCTATCAGCGCTTCAAGGCGCTGTACGACGGCTTCCTGGCGTCGGGTGAACTGGGCCGCGTCGTCTTCCTGCGCGGCTACTGCCACGGCGGGGCCTTCGCCTGCAACGCCGAGGGCTTCGTCATGACCGACGAGCAGCGTCCGGACGGGCTGGAGGTGTGGCCCGAGGCGCCGGACTGGCTGCCGCCCGCGCTGGTCCGGGACTACGCATGGTTCCTGAACGTCTTCGTCCACGACGTGAACATCCTGCGCCACCTCGTCGGCCGGAGTCCGGAGGTCACCTTCGCCGACTTCCGCCACGCCAACGGACGCGTCGTCGGGTTCGACTGGGGCGGATTCTCCGGCATCCTGGACATGGCCGAAATCCCCTTCGCCGATTGGGAGGAGGGCATCGAGGTCCTGTTCGAACGGGGCCGCCTGCGCCTGCGCTTTCCGCCGCCGCTGTTGCGCAACGTGCCCGCCCGGATCG
This sequence comes from Azospirillum aestuarii, assembly GCF_016632405.1. Taxonomy (NCBI): domain Bacteria; kingdom Pseudomonadati; phylum Pseudomonadota; class Alphaproteobacteria; order Rhodospirillales; family Azospirillaceae; genus Azospirillum; species Azospirillum aestuarii. The sequence goes on along the minus strand of NZ_JAEPIV010000043.1, from coordinate 10,010 downwards.
AACTGGAACGGACCGGCGAAGCGGGGGCGGTTGCCCGCCCCGCCGTTCCCTGGAGCTGGGCCTTCCGCCGCCAGGCCGAAGCCTTCGTCGCCGATGTGCGCGGCGGGCGAGAACCGGCGGCTAGCGGCGAGGATTCGCTGGCCGACATGGACCTGATCGAGACAATGTGGCGCAAGGCCATCGCGTTGGGAAACACCCCAGCCGCAAACCGGGACTGAAGGAGAAGAGGGCCATGGCCGAGCTGTCGTACCATCGTGAAACCTGCCGCTTGTGCAACTCGCCCACCGTCGAATGCGTCGTCCCGCTTCGCCCGATCCCGGTCGCAACGCCGAACATCGACATCCAGGCCGTCGCCCAGGGCCCCGAAGCGCTGCGCCGCCACACGGTTCCGCTCGACCTCTACCTGTGCCGGGAATGCGGCCACTTCCAGCTTCTCGACATCGTGAATCCGGAAGTGCAATACACGCATTTCCGCTACACGACGTCGATCTCGCTCGGCCTTCCCGAGCATTTCCGCCACATGGCGCGCGATGTCGTCGCGCGGACCGCGCCGCCACCCGGCAGCCTGGTGCTGGAGATCGGCAGCAACGACGGGACGCTGCTGCGCGCCTTCCAGGAGGTCGGCCTGCCGGTGCTCGGCGTCGATCCGGCGGCCCGCACCGCCGAGTTGGCCACCGCGTCCGGTGTCGAGACCCTGGCCGCCTTCTTCACCACCGGCCTGGCCCGCGACATCCGCCAAACCCGCGGCAGCGCCGGCATCGTGGTGTGCAACAACACGCTGGCCAACATCGATACCGCCGGCGACCTAATCGACGGCGTCCGTGAGGTGCTGGCGCCCGAAGGGGTGTTCGTCTTCGAGACGTCCTACGGCGCCGACGTGGTGCGCAACACGCTGATCGACACCGTCTACCACGAACACCTGTCCTACTTCCTGGTCCGGCCGCTGGAGCGCTTCTTCCGCGCCCACGGGCTCGAACTCTACGACGTCGACCACATCTGGACGAAGGGCGGCTCGATCCGCGGCTATGTGCAGCACGCCGGCGGCCCCCGTCCGCGCGGAGCGACGCTCGACCGCATGATCGCCGCAGAGCTGGCCGAGGGCTTCGACCGGCCAGAACAATACGCCGGCTTCGGAGCGCGCATCGAAACCGCCCGCCGGGCGCTCTCCGACTCTCTGGACCGGCACGGCACCGCGCTGATCGGCGGCTACGGCGCGTCGGTCGGAACGGTGACCCTGGTGCACCAGTTCGACCTGACGCAGCGATTGGGCGTCCTGTTCGACGACAAGCCGCTGAGCAGCGGGCTTGTCGGACCGGACTACAACATCCCCATCGTCCACTCCGACGAGATCTACACGCGCCATCCGGAAGCCGTCGTCATCCTGGCCTGGCGTTACGCCGACCCGATCCGGTCCCGCCACCGGCGCTATCTGGCCGAAGGCGGCCGTTTCCTGATGCCGTTGCCGGTCGAGAGCGCCGCCTACGCATGAGCGAAGCGGACGCGGAGGCGCTTCACCAGGCCGGCGTGACCGCGCTGCGGGCCGGTGGACGGCTCGACGAGGCGGCTGGCGCCCTCCGGAACGCGCTGGTTCTGTCGCCCGGCCATGCCGGCGCGACGCTTGATCTGGCCATTGCCCGGCGCGGACAGCGGCGCTTCGACGCCTCCGCAGAGCTGTGCCGGCGCGCGCATGCCCTGCAGCCGGGCTGGAGCGACGCGCTGTACCATCTCGGCCGTGCCCATTCGGCCGCGGAGCGGAGCGGGCCCGCCGAGCGGGTGCTGCGCCACGCCCTTGCCGCCGATCCGTCCATGGCCCCCGCTTGGGAATGGCTGGGACAGGCCCGGCGCCGAACGGGTGATCCGACCCACGCGCGAGCGGCCTTCCGCAGAGCGGCCACCCTGGAACCCGGGATCCTGGAGCGCTGGACCGCGCTCGCCGCCTTCGAGGCGGACCACGGGCACCCCCGGCTGGCATCCGCGGTGCTCAGCCGACCGCCCGCTCTGGCTCCAGACGACGCGCGGGCATGGCTCGCTCTCAGCCGTGGAATCGAGCGGAGCGAGGGACCGAAGGCAGCCCTGCCCTTCGCCGAGCGTGCGCTCCACCTGGCACCGGACCTGTCGGAAGGGCATCGGCAGCGCATCCATTTTCTTTGCCAGCTCGACCGGCACCAGGACGCCATGACAGCCTGCCTCGCCCTGCTGCGTCTTCCCAATGGAGCGGCCCGACAAAAGGAGACCGATCGTGCCCCGATTTTCTGGCGGCTCGGCGAATGCGCAATGCGAGCGGACATCGACGTGCGCCTGCTGCCCGACGACGCCTTCGCCGGACTGGCCGAAAGGCTGCTCGCCCTGCCCCCGGGGCAGGAGCGCTCCGCGACGGCGGCGGCGATCCTGAACAGCGCCGGGACGAAGTCCGGATCGGATGCCGTCCCGCATTTCTTGGGCGCGATGCTGGCCCGGCAGTTGGCCAACGCGGGATGGACACCGGACGAGGTGGAGCGGGCGGGCGTTCTTCCGCTCCAGGACTGCACGCGTTTCTTCGAAGACGAGGCCCTTCCCGCCCCCACGCGCAGCGCGCTGCTTCCGGCTCTCGGCTATTCCGTCCCATCGTCGCGTGCCTGGAACGGATGGCTCTTCGAACGTCTCGTGCGCCCCGCAATCGAACTTGCGGTGGAACGCCGCGACATCGAGATGGCGCACCGGCTGGTGACCTTCACCCAATGGTCCTTCATGGTGCAGCCCCACACCTATGAGCAGGCCCGGCTGTGCTACGAGCGGATCGCCCCGCCGTTCCGGGCGCTCGGACACCGCCTGCGCGCCGGACTCGGCCCGCTTCCCCCAGCGCCGGGACGCGGCATCGCCTTCTTCATGAACACCGTCGAGACCGATCCGCCCTTTCACTTGGAGAGGGCGGTGAACATCCTGCTGCGCAACGCCGGCCCATGGCGGGAGCGGTTCGCGCCAATCCACCTCGTGGCCATCGACGATGTGTCCGACCGGTTCCGTGACGCCTATGCCGCCATTGGCGTCACGGTGCTGACGCCGGATCGCCTCCCCCCGACCAGCTCCCCCGACCGGATTCTCAATCTCGCCCTCCGGGTGCGCGAACTTGGCCTGATGGGCGTCGTGTTCCTGAACTGCGTCGAAGGTCTGGTGGATCTGTTCGCCGGCATGGGAATCGCGCCGGTCCAACTGTTCATGTCCGCCGACTTCTTTCATATCGACTCCCCTGACGTGGATGGGCTTCTGACCTTCGGTTCGCTGGGAAAGTGGACGAACGTGATCGGTGGCCGCACGTGGCGCAGCGTGCCGTTCCCCTTCGCGTACAAGGCTCTGCTGCCCCATCCTGCGGAGACCGATCTGGAGCACCGCGCGCATGCCATCCGCCGCGGCCTTCTCGACCGTTTCGACGTCATCCTCGGATCAATCGGGCGTCCGGAAAAGCTGAGTTCGGAGTTCCTCGAGGCGGTGGCACGTCTTCTCCACGCAAATCCGAAGGCTTGCTTCCTGTGGTTCGGCCATCAGGAACCTCCGGCCATCCGGCGGGCCATGGAGGAGCGGGGCATCTCGGACCGTTGCCTGTTCCAAGGCTGGGTCGATACGCAGCTTTACGCCAGAGTCCTGGACATTCACCTCGACAGCTTCCCGTTCCCGACCGGCGTGACCATGGTAGAGGTAATGCTTGCCGGCTGCGCCCAGGTATGGATGAGCAGTGCCGCTGCCGACCAACTCAGCATCGGCGGAAGCATCGAACGCCTGATGTCGGGAGCCGCCGGCACGGCGGAGGAACAGGCGGTCTGCCGCCGGATTTTCTCGGGCCAGACTTTCTCGGGCGATGCGGCGGAGGAACCGCTGTTCCTCTTTTCGACGACGCTCGACGGCTATTGCGAAAGCGCGCAACGGCTGATCGACGATCCCGCCCTCCGGGCACGCCTCGGACAGGCGGGGCGCGCCTTCGCGGAGTGCTTCGTCCTTGATGAGACACGGCCTTCGAACGCCCTGTTCGGCCACCTCGCCGACATGATCGAGGCGAAATCCCAATGAACCGGGAAAGAGTATATTGGCCGGCGTTCCGGCATTCGCCGACTGGAACGCCCGCGCCATCACCGACAGACCTGCCGCAGGGAACGCAAAGGAGCTGACATGCACCGGTCCATCGACAAGACCGCCTTCGGATGGGCGGAAGCCCGCATGCCCAGCATCTTTCAGGACAGCGTGCCGTCGCCGTTCCGCGACGACATTCTGGACCGGGTCCGCAAGGCCTTCGACAAATATCGGATGTACCGAACGCCCGTTGGCGGAGGGATGCACGTTCCGCTTCATGAACTGATGAGCGATCCCGACTTCAGGGGAATTGTCATCGACCATGTCTCGCAGTTCAGCAAGTCCGAAGCGTTCGATTTCTCGGTCCGCCTGCTCGGCCCCAGCATCGCGTTCCACCTGTCGGCGAGCCGGATCACCCTGCAGGAGCCCGCCGCAGCGCCGCAGCCACTGTCCCGAAACACCGGGGGAGCGGGCGACCGCCCGGTTCTCTGCTTCTGGATGGCGCTGACCGAGTGTGGGGAGGATGCTCCGGGCCTGCAGGTCACCGATGACCGGATGAAGACGGATGCGGCGGCGCTGCGCATGGCCCCTGGCGACTGCGCGGTATTCGACCGGTCCACACCGCACCGGCTCCAGGTCACACCCGCCATGACCAAACCCTGCTACAGCATCGAGCTGCATGGTTTTCCGGCGGAGGAGATTCTGCGCGATCCGGACCGCTGGATGCTCGACCGCGCCGACGCCGAGGTCCTGATCGCCAGCAAGGGCCGGCAGGGAATCTATCTCAGCCACAAGAGCCTGACGCGCATCGTCACGCCGCAACGGGGAATCTTCCAGTTCGTGCACGCCGAGAACGAGACCGGAGCCGAGCGGCACGACCGCGAGCGGCGCTTGGCCGAACTGGCTGCCCAAGCCGTGGCCGAGAAGCCGGAAGTCCGCATTCCCCAAGCGATGGCGGCCTTCCTTGAACGGTTCCCGAATGCCGCCGCAGCGCTCTCCGGTCGTTGCTACGTCTGCCCGCTCGGAGTCGATGCGCGGGCCGTGCTCCCCACCCTGGAAAATCTGCCGCAGACGGGGATCCTGGGCCTTGTCGACCGGCAGGGTTCCGCGCTTCCCCCTTTCCGCGGACATCACGGAATCCTCCCGCAGGATCTGGGCAACCAGGCGTTCGACCGTGTCCTGGTGGCGCACAGTTGGGCGGTCCGCACGGGGGAACTGACGGCCCAGTTGGTCGCCGCCGGTGTCGCGCCGGACAAGATCATCGACCTGTACGGTCTTCCCGGCTACGCTGATTTCAGCATCGACTGGATGCTCGATGAACTCGAGTCCCTTCTTGGCGACGGTCCTGTCGACCATGTTCTGCTGCGTGCGCCGGGCAGCCACATCCTGGGCCAGGCGGCGGTGCGGAGCCTGCTGCCGCCGGAGCGGACGCTGATCGTCCAGGTCGAAGATCATCCTGGGACCACCACGATCCCCGGCTACAGGGCCATCTCCGTACAATCGTCCCTGAAACTGGTTCTGAGGATTCTGCAGCGCGTCAAGCCGCGCACCGTCATGACCCAAGGCTGGGCGAACACGTATTTTTGGTCCCATCTGATCAAGACGTCGGTCCCGGACGCGACGATGATCGTGGAGATGTACGATCTGTGGCTGGCCATGGCGGAATATCCCGTGGCGCGCTTCGCCGCCTTCTGCGGGATTCCGGAACAGCGCATGGAACTGTTCCGCCTGGGAGAGGAATACGCTTTCCGGCACGCAGATCTCGTTATTTCCAAGCGCTTCGGAGAGGAGTGGCGCAAGGCGGTGCTGCACGCCGACGGCGCGGCCTACACCCCCTACTTCCCCCACATCGAAGAGGATCTGATCGAAGCCGCCAGGTTGGCCGACAGGCCGGCCGGCGGGAACGCCGACAGCCGGCCACTTGCCATCGTCGATGCCACCGCGCTGGTGTCGGCGGACCGCATGCGCCAGGGACCGGATGTCCTCGTGTCCTACTCGCCGTTCGCTCTGATGGAGCAACTCGCGGCGACGGAACCGGTTCGGTTCGACGTCTTCAACGGAGGTCACCGCTACGCGGATGATGACCGACATTTTGCCGAGTACATGTCCCGGTACGACCTCGGCGCCATTCGCTATCATCGCGGCTTGCCTCACGCCGATCTAGTCCCGCGCCTGAGCGGCTATGATTACGGGTGGCTGAACTTCCCGATTCCCTTCGACCATCCCGACCCACCCTTCGTCGCCTTGAACCGCATGGCGACCTATGCCCTGGCCGGTCTGCCGATCATCGTGACGAAGCGCCTGAGATTCACGGCGGATCTCGTCCAGCGTTTCAACGCCGGTCTGGTGGTGGCGGAGGCCACCGTCGAGGAAACCCGCGCTGCGCTGCGGCGAGCCGATCCCGCCGCACATCGGGTCGGCATCATCGCCTTGCGGGACTTCATGCTGAACGAGAACCGGCGGGCCCTAGAAGCGATCCGCCAATTTCTGTAGTCCACGGCAAGGCAGGCTCGCCCCTGCCGGCATCCTGTCCTATGATCGCGCGGCCTTTATGCCAGTCGCGTGGAGGCTCGGCGGCGTTCAATGACGTTGGGAGGGGAGCGGTTCAGAATGGTCAGGATCGATTTCGATGCTTGGCGGGAACGCATCCGACGCGAGACCTTAGGCAACTATCATCTCCGGATGGGCACCGCGATCGAGCGGGAAGGCAACGCCACCGCCGCGCTCGACGCGTATCGGCGGGCCATGGCGGCGAATCCCGACAGCCTGACCGCCCACTATCGGGCCTATCTTCTGCTGAACCTCCTCGGCCATGCCGAGGAGGCGGCGGCGGTCGACCGGGAGGCCCGCGCGCGCCGCCGGGATTATCAGGCTGAGTGCCAGGACGGCATGGTGCGCGATCTGCTCGAATCCGGACAGTTCGAAGAAGCGCGCGCTCTTGCCGACGAACTCCTCGCCGCGGATGGCTCCGCGACACGCATCCGCCTGAGCGCCGAGGTCGAAGCGGCCTGGGGCAACCACCTGGAGAACCAGCGTTACACCGCAGAGTCGGCAGAGCATTTCGAGCGCGCGCTGACGATCGACCCGCAACAGCCACACGCTCATTACTGGGCCGGCATGCGCCGTTTCACCGCGTTCGACATGGCCGGTGCCGAACCACACCTGGAGCAGGCGGTCGCCGGCATGCCGGAGCATCATTGGGCCGCCTGCATGCTGGGGTTCGTGTGGCTGGTCCGTGACCGCCTAGACGAGGCAAGCCGGCTGATCGCGCAGGCGGCGCCCTGTCTTGTGGAAACCCAGAAGCCTTGGGCCTACGGGCATCTCGGCCTGGCCGCCCATATGCAAGGGGACGCGGAAGCCGCGGCCGTCGGCTTCCACCGCGCGGCGGCGCTCGACCCCAAGGAAGCCTGGGTCTTCTGCTACATCGGCCTGGGTCTGCTCGGCCAGCGGCGCCCCGCCGAGGCGGAGCGGATGTTCCGCCGGTCGACGACACTCGACCGGAACGCCCTTCTCTATCGCGCCTGCCTGGGGCTTGCGCTCGTCGAGCAGGGGCGGAGCGAGGAAGGGTTGCGGATGGTGCGCGATACGGCGGCGCGGGAAACCACCTTCGCGATGCCTATCCTCGTCCAGGCCCTGGCAGAAGACCGGCAGGGGAATCGGGACGCTGCGCTCGCCCTTTGCAGGAAGGCGGCCAATCTCCAACCGCAATTCATCGGCTACGTCATCCGCCTTCTGGTTTGGGAGGCCGAACGGCTCAAGGCCATCTTCCGCGGCATCGGGTTCCCCCTCTGATACCGACGGCGTTTGAAGGCTTCCATTGAGGCGGGCCCGCTCCACCTGAATTGGCATGGGCAGCAAGGTTCATCTGGTTCATCACCTTGCAGCCGATGAATTGCATCGGCTGTACAAGGCCGCGACGGATGCGACGGAGCGGACGCATCTGCAAATCATCTGGCTGCTGACCAGCGGGCGTTCGGCCCAGTTCGTGGCCGAGGTGACGGGCTACACGCCGCGCTGGGTCAGCGTTATTGTCGGACGCTATAACGAGGCCGGGGTTGCGGGGCTGGGCGACCAGCGCCAGTTCAACCCCGGCGCCAGACCGCTGCTCGACGCAAGCCAACAACACAGCCTGAGGATTAGCAGGATGCGGAAAAAGGGCTGTGCACGGGCGGTTGGTCGTGATTCTTTTCGGTTGAGAAGAATGCGACCGACGAGGGGACGATGCGGGGTTTGGACGAACGCAGCGAGGGTCTGTTCAGCTACGTGAGCTGCGAGGCGCGGGTTCCGGCCAACCACCCGCTGCGAGCGATCCGGGCCATCGTGGACGAGGCGCTGGAAGTGATGTCTCCAGCCTTCGAGGGGCTGTACTCCAAGATCGGGCGCCCCTCGATCCCGCCGGAGAAGCTACTGCGGGCGCTGCTGCTCCAGGCCTTCTACTCGGTGCGCTCGGAACGCCAGTTGATGGAGCAGCTCGATTACAACCTGCTGTTCCGCTGGTTCGTCGGCCTGTCCATGGACGCGCCGGTGTGGGATGTGACGGTGTTCACCAAGAACCGCGAGCGTCTGCTGGCCGGCGATGTGGCGGCCAAGTTCCTAGCAACTGTGCTGGGTCAGCCGAAGGTCAAGACGCTGTTGTCGGACGAGCACTTCTCGGTGGACGGCACGCTGATCGAAGCCTGGGCGTCAGTGAAGAGCTTCCGGCCCAAGGACGGCGGCGGCGAGCCGCCGGGGCCGGGGCGCAACGGCGACCGCGACTTCCATGGTGAGAGGCGGTCCAACGAGACCCATGCCTCGACCAGCGATCCCGAGGCGCGGCTGTACCGAAAGGGCAACGGGCAGCCGGCGAAGCTGGCCTTCATGGGCCATGCGTTGATGGAGAACCGTCACGCCCTGGTGGTGAATGTCCGGCTCACCGCGGCCACCGGCTTGGCTGAACGCGAGGCGGCGGTTTCCATGATCGAGGCCATCCCCGGCCGCCACCGCATCACGGTGGGCGCCGACAAGGCTTACGACACCAAGGATTTCGTAGCGGACATGCGCGACTTGGGCGTGGCTCCGCACGTTGCCCGGAACACCAGCAACCGCCGCTCCGCGATCGACGGCCGGACCACCCGCCATCCCGGCTACGCCGTCAGCTTACGAGTCCGCAAGCGGATCGAAGAGGTCTTTGGCTGGATCAAGGGAGCCGGCTTGCGCAAGACGCGCCATCGCGGAGCAGCCCGTGTCGGTTGGATGTTCACCCTGACCGCCGCCGCTTACAACCTGATCCGCCTGCCCAAGCTGCTAGCTGCGGCATAATCACGCCCGCAATCCGCCTGAACGGCGGTTCCGGGAGCCTCAGAGCGAGGAAAAACGCTCCGTCCCGACCAAATCGCCCGCTGAAACCCGCATTTCCAGCCTCAGCGGAGGCAAAAGGCCGGAATATGTTCGTTTTTCCGCACCCTGTTAGCCTCGGCGATCCGCCGCCCGACCGCGGCTTGTGGACGGGCCGCTCGGTCGCCCAGTGGATCGCCGGCATGCTTGGCAGGCTCGTCTCCCCCCGGCGCGGCACCGATTATCTGGGCCGGCTCGGCTTTACCCGCCAAGTGCCGCGTCCCCGCCACGCCGAAGCCGATGCCTTGGCCCAGGAGGTCTTCAAGGCCCGGTTCCGCCGTCGCGTGCAGGCACTCCAGCAGGAGAACCCGGACACGCCCCTGGAGGTGTGGGCGATGGACGAGCATCGCGTCGGGCTCAAGCCGGTGCTGCGTCGGGTCTGGGCACCGCGCGGGTGCCGCCCCGGGGCGCGGTCATCAGCGCTTCGAGTGGATGTATCTGTCGGGCTTCGTGCGGCCGAGCAGCGGACAGGTCGTCTGGTTCCTGAGCGACAGCATCGATGCCGCCATGTTCAGTGCCATTCTGGACGCCTTGAATCGCCCCGGGTTTCCCGGAGGCTGGATTGGTTGAGTCACGCCGCGATGGCGACATCCTCA
>NZ_JAEPIV010000042.1:0-31682 GCF_016632405.1 Azospirillum aestuarii | reverse complement strand
GAAGCGGGTCAGGAGCCTGCTGAAGAGTCCGGTCATGGTCGACCTGCGCAACGTCTACAATCCCAAGGAGATGGCCGCCGCCGGCTTCGCCTACTCCTCCATCGGACGGCCCGCAGCGCCGTCCCAGAACGTCTGAAGCGATCCGGGACAAGGAGGTCAGTCGAGACCATGAGCGAAGCCCACACTTTCCACCCGACCGTGCTGCGCGAATACGACATCCGCGGCATCGTCGGCAGCACCCTGACCGCGGCGGACGCCCGCGCGGTCGGACGGGCTTTCGGCACCGTGGTCGCGCGCGGCGGCGGGAAGACCGTCTGCGTCGGCTACGACGGCCGGCTCTCTTCGCCGGAGCTGGAAGCCGCCATGGTGGACGGTCTGGCCGCCTGCGGCCTGCATGTGCTGCGCATCGGGCTGGGCCCCACCCCGATGCTGTATTTCGCCACCCGCGACCGCGCGGCGGCGGCCGGCATCATGATCACCGGCTCCCACAACCCGCCGGACTACAACGGCATCAAGATGATGCTGGGCAAGGGTCCGGTCTATGGCCAGCAGATCCTCGACCTCGGCATCATCGCGTCGAAGGCCGACTATGTGTCCGGCGAGGGCTCGTCGGAGCAGATCGACGTTAAGGACGCCTATGTGGACCGCATGATGCGGGACTATGACGGTACCCGCGACCTGACCATCGCCTGGGACGCCGGCAACGGCGCTTCCGGCGAGATCCTACGCCGCCTGACCGCGAAGCTGCCGGGCAAGCACATCCTGCTGTTCGACGAAATCGACGGCAACTTCCCCAACCACCATCCGGACCCGACGGTCGAGAAGAACCTCGTCGACCTGAAGGCAGCGGTGGCGGAGCATGGCTGCGACATCGGCATCGGCTTCGACGGCGACGGCGACCGTATCGGCGCCATCGACCATCTGGGCCGCGTGGTATGGGGCGACCAGCTCGTGGCGATCTACGCCGCCGACGTGCTGAAGAACCACCCCGGCGCCACGATCATCGCCGACGTGAAGGCTAGCCAGACGCTGTTCGACGAGATCGCCCGGCTCGGCGGCACCCCGTTGATGTGGAAGACCGGCCATTCGCTGCTGAAGGCGAAGATGGCCGAAACTGGCTCTCCGCTGGCCGGCGAGATGTCGGGCCACATCTTCTTCGCCGACAAGTGGTACGGCTTCGATGACGCGCTGTACTGCGGGGTGCGGCTGATCGGTCTGGTCAGCAAGCTGAATCAGCCGCTGTCGGAGCTGCGCGACCGCCTGCCGGACGTGGTGAACACCCCGGAAACCCGCTTCCAGGTGAGCGAGGAGCGCAAGTTCCAGGTCGTCCAGGAGGTCAAGGCCCGCCTGAAGGCCGAGGGTGCCGACGTCAACGACATCGACGGCGTGCGCGTCAAGACGGCGGACGGCTGGTGGTTGCTGCGCGCCTCCAACACCCAGGACGTGCTGGTGGCCCGCGCGGAGTCCGGCACGCCCGAAGGGCTGGAGCGGCTGAAGGGCATGGTCGTGGCGCAGTTGGAAGCTTCCGGCCTCCAGGCCCCGTCCTTCGAGGACGGCGGCAGCGCCCACTGATCGGCCGAAATCGAAAAGGCCCTTCCCTGCGGATGCGGGGAAGGGCCTTTTTCTTTGCCTGGGTTCCGACAATGCCGGTGAGAATTCTCACCGCTTCGCGTGAGGAGAAGGATCGGTGAGAATTCTCACCGGCTCCGGTCAGTTTTCCTCACCGTCCAGAATGGCGTCGATGGAACGGCGCAGGTCGCGCAGGACCTCGCGGTCCACATCCTCCAGCCGCTTCGGCTTCTCCTGGAAAGCGTTCAGGGCCTCCCGCGTGCGCAGGATGTTGCGGGAGACGCGCAGGCTGAAGGCGCTCAGCACCGCCTCCGGCTCGTCCCGCGTTCCCGTTGCGGCAACGCCGGGCGTGCGCGGGGCAGGCTGGGGCTGGTCGTCGGCCAAGCGGTCGAGCAGGCGCATCTGCGCCTCCGCGTCGTCGAGCGCGGCGATCTGGTAGAGCTTGTAGCGGGCGATCTTCTTCTCGGCCCCCTCGTAGCGTTCCCTTACCGCCGGGGCGACCCGGGTCAGCCCAAGGGTCCGGGTGATCTCCGCCTTATCGCGCCCCATGATCTGGCCGAGATCGGCGTGGGAATAGCCATGCTTCTCCACGAGCGCCACGAAGGCGTCGGCCTCTTCGAAGGGCGTCAGATCGGCGCGCAGGACGTTCTCCACCACCGCCACCTCGGCGGTGTCGATGCCGTCCGGGACCAGAATGCAGGGAACCGTCTGCTGGCCGAGCGCGCGGACCGCCCGCAGGCGCCGCTCCCCGAAGACGAGCTGGAAGCGGCTCGGCCCCAGCTCCCGCACGCCGATCGGCTGTTGCAGGCCGTATTTGCGGATGGAGTCCGTCAGGGCGACCAGCTCCGCCTCGTCGAAGCGGCGGCGCGGCTGGTCGGGGTTGGCCTCGATCCAGTCCACGTCGGGGTAGACGAGCCGGACGCCCTGCTCCGGCTCCGCGAAGACGGCGAGCGCGCCGCGGCTCATGGCGTTCAGCCGGGCGAGGTTCCCGGTTCCGAGCTTACGCGACATTGGCCACCTCCACACGCTTGCGCCGCTCCACGACGATGGCGTCGGCGAGCGCCCGATAGGACGAGGCCCCCGGCGCGTCCGGCACCGCCTCCAGCGCGGCGCGCCCGGCAAGCGCCGCATCGCCGTAGATGGTCGCCCGCGGCACCGGCGGGAAGATGCGCAGCGTACCGCCCAGCGCGCTGTGGAGCTGCTCCAGAGTCACCTGATGCTGATTCAGGCGGGCGTTGTGCATGGTCGGCAGGATGCCCAGGACGGCAAGGCTGGGGTGGCAGCGCCGCTTCAGCTTGTTGATCGTCTTCAGCAGATGGTTTACGCCGATGGAGGACAGATATTCGGTCTGGCAGGGGATGACGATGACGTCCGACGCCACCAGCCCGTTCGCCGTGCACTGGCCGAGGTTCGGGGGGCAGTCGATGAAGATGAAATCGTAGGCCGCCCGCGCGTCCTGCAGCCGCTCGCGCAAAGCCATCGGGCCGCTGGGGTCGGCGGTCAGCTCCACCTCGACCGACGCCAGTTCGATGCTCGATGGGGCGATCTCCAGACCGATGTCGCCGACCGGAACCACGATGTCCTCGACGGCGACCTCCTCCCGCAGCACGTGGGCAAGCGACTTGCGCCGGCCCTCCTCGTACTCGATCAGGTCGATTCCGAGATGCGCCGTGGCGTTCGCCTGCGGGTCGGCGTCGATGATGAGCACGCGGTAGCCCTCGCGCGCCAGGATGCTGGCGGTGTTGACCGTGCAGGTGGTCTTGCCGACCCCCCCCTTCTGGTTGGCGAGGCAGATGACCAGCGCCGGGCCATGCTTGCCGTCCACCACCGCCGTCTCCTTCAGCAGGAAGCGGACCACCGCGTCGGGGATCTTCTCGCTGTTGCTCTCCCAGCGGGAGATCTTGGACCGGTCGTAGCGCCGCTCCAGCCGTTCGTTCAGCCAAGCCGCGAAATCCGGCTGTGAGAGTTTGCGCTCCTCACGCAGGAGCCTCATGTCTTCGCCACGCAACGTCAACCTCCACAGCGAATGCGCTTGCCGTGTTCAACCGATACGATGGACGCCCGAATCGGTCAAGGTTGACAGTCACCCCCGTTGCATCAACAGCCGGCATCAACAGGAAAAGGCCGGTTCGGGGAAGGGCTTCCCCGGACCGGCGCGTTTCGGACTGATTCAGCTCACAGATTGATGAAGGCGACGTAGTTCTGGTCGCCCATGGTGCCGGTGGTGACGGTCATCGCGCCCACGGCCTTGCCGGTGAAGGTCATGCTGGCGTCGACGGTGCCGTTGCCGTCGATGTCACAATGGACCGTGGCGCCCTTGTAGCCTTCGGCACCGCCCATCTCCTCCCAGGAGAGTTTCGAGACGCCCTCCTGGTAGCCCCACATCGTGGCCCACTCGCCCTGCTCCAGGTCGGTGACGGTGGACCAGGTAACCTCGGTGCCGCGGCCATCGACGAAGAAGGTGTCCTTGCCCGAGCCGCCGATCAGCCAGTTGGAGCCCGAGCCGCCGTCCAGCACGTCGTCCCCGGCCCCACCCCAGGCCGCGTCGTCGCCGCCCAGCAGGTTGATGAAGTCGTTGCCGTCCGACCCGCCCAGCACCTCGCCGCGGGAGTCGCCCAGGAAAGTCCATTGCAGGTCGGAGACCGGGCCTTCATAGGCGTAGGCTTTCACATCCTCGGTCACGCCGTCCACGATGCGCTGCATGGCGGTCGAGGAACGGTCATCCACCGGCGGGGTGGTGGTCGGCGGCTCCGTCGTGGGAGGCGTCGTGGTCGGAGGCTCGGTGGTGGGCGGCTCCGTCGTCGGCGGTTCGGTGGTGGGCGGCGCGTCGATCAGCGTGACGGTGTCGCCGTTGAGCTGGAACTGTCCGGCGGTGAAGCTGCCGACGAAGCGCAGAGTCACGTCGGCGCCCGCCGTACCGTCGGTGCCGATGCGCAGGAAGGTGACGCCGTCCACCGTCTCTGCCTGCACCTGCCCGGCGCCGAGCTGGCTGCCGTTGCCGGCGGTGGCCGTCCCGGTCATGGCCGTGCCGGTGATGGTGAAGGCGTCGCCCACCATGGCCCCGGTCACCCCGCTGGTGAAGCCGCTGGCCTGGGCGGTGGTCATCGTCACCGTGTGGCGGGCGCTGCCGGTCAGATCCAGGTTCTCGACACTGGTCAGGGCCATGCCGGAGATGTCGATCTGCGGCGTCGCCGTGGTGATCTTGCCTTCCGGATCGGTCACGTTGTCGGAGCTGATGCGCAGCGTGTCGGTGCCGTCGCCGCCGTCGTAGGACACCGTGCCGGCGTCGCCCTGCGCGGCGATGATGAAGGTGTCGTTGCCGGCGCCGCCCTGGATGACGTCGGCCTCGTCCATGTTGCCGTGTTCGCCGCTGTAGAAGACATCGTCGCCATCGCCGCCGATCATCGTGTCGGCGTCCCAGTCGCCGACCAGCGTGTCGTTGCCGGCCCCGCCCATCAGGCTGTCCTTGCCGCCGCCGCCGACCAGCAGATCATCGCCGTCGTCGCCATGGAGCATGTCGTCGTCGGCCCGCCCGAAGATCTGGTCGTTGCCGGCCCCGCCATGGACGGTGTCGTTGCCGTTGCCGCTCTCCAGCGTGTCGTTGCCGGCCCCGCCGGTCACCAGGTCGGCGCCGTCATGAGCCCAGAACCACACGGGGTCGTTCCCGGCCACCATGGTGTCGTCGAAGTTGGAGCCGACCCAGCGCTCGATGTCGATGAAGGTGTCGCCCGCGGCGTCGCCCGTGCTGTTGCCCGGAGTCAGCAGGTCGAGCACGATGCCCGAGGTGGCGGTCTCGTAGGACGCCTCGTCGAAGCCGGTCCCACCGTTCAGCACGTCGGCGCCCGCACCACCGATCAGCGTGTCGTTGCCGCCGCCGCCGTTCAGCGTGTCGTTGCCGGCCCCGCCTTCGATCACATCCGGCTCGTCATCGCTGGTCAGCAGGTCGGGACCCGCCGTCGTGGTGCCGGTCACGGCCAGGACATGGGTCCAGCCCTCAACCGCCGCGAAGGGGGAGGGGGTGCCGACCGGCGCGGTGCGCAGGTCGAGCGTCCAGGAGGCGCCCTGCGCCGCCGGACCGACCAGCCCCGAGGAGGCCGCGACCGCGGCGCCCGTGGCGGCGGCCAGCCGGTCGAGGAGGAGACGGCCCTCGGCACCCGCGCCGGCATGGCAGGCGTGGATGTGGATCTCGGTGCCGCGCGCGTCCGGCCAGGAGCGGTCGAGCAGCGAGCGCGCGTCCAGCGGCTGGGCGCCCAGCAGGACCCGTCCCGGCTCGCCATGGGCGACCAGATGCAGGACGGACGGGCGTGCGGCGAGCGCTGCGGCCAGAACGGCGTGGGCATCCTCGGCGGCGGAGACGAGCATGACCTGGACGTCGGGACGGCGGTGGCTGAGCAGCCCGTCGAGATCCTCAAGTCCAGCGTCCGCGATGATGACTTCGTTCAAGGGAAACTCTCCGTGCATTCTGTGGTGATCGCTGGGGCGCCCGGTCGCATCGTTCGCGTTTACGGGAGGTTCGCGGATACGGGGAAGCGCGACACCCAATCACATGCGCTTTCGGAGAGCATCTTCGCAATTGCCCAAGAAGAAATAACACGTTCTCATCAATGGAACGTGGTTATCGGATTATCTTACTTGATAACAGGAAACTCAACAGGCCTATGATCTCTCATTGTCCTATGAAGAGCGGGACGAATTCCAACCATCAAGAACGAATACAGGAAAATATGGCGATGGCTTCAGGATCTTTGGAAAAGATAAACGCCACACCAACGGATTGCCTCAAGCGGCGAAGGCGAACGAGAAACGGCCCGGGGAAGGGTTCCCCGGGCCGCTTTTCCGCTCGGTGTCTCAGATCACAAACCGGACCGGATCACAGGCTGATGAAGGCGATGTAGTTCTGGTCGCCCATGGTGCCGGTGGTGGTGGTCATGGCGCCCACGGCCTTGCCGGCGAAGGTCATGCTGGCGTCGACGGTGCCGTTGCCGTCGATGTCGCAATGGACCGTCGCGCCCTTGTAGCCTTCGGCACCATCCATCTCCTCCCAGCGCAGCGTGGAGACGCCTTCCTGGTAGCCCCAAAGGGTGGACCACTCGCCCTGCTCCAGGTCGGTGACGGTGGACCAGGTAACCTCGGTGCCGCGGCCATCGACGAAGAAGGTGTCCTTGCCCGAGCCGCCGATCAGCCAGTTGGAGCCCGAGCCGCCGTCCAGCACGTCGTCCCCGGCCCCACCCGCGGCCGCGTCGTCGCCGCCCAGCAGGTTCAGGAAGTCGTTGCCGTCCGACCCGCCCAGCACCTCGCCGCGGGAGTCGCCCAGGAAGGTCCATTGCAGAGTGGTGACCGGGCCTTCATAGGCGTAGGCCTTCACGTCCTCGGTCACGCCGTCCACGATGCGCTGCATGGCGGTCGAGGGACGGTTGTCCACCGGCGGGGTGGTGGTCGGCGGCTCCGTCGTGGGAGGAGTCGTGGTCGGCGGTTCGGTGGTCGGCGGGGTCGAGGGGGTCCCGCTCAGGGTGATCCCGCTGCCGTTGACCTGGAACTGATCTGCCGCGAAGCCGCCGGCGAAGCGCAGAGTCACGTCGGCGCCCGCCGTCGCGTCGGTGCCGATGTGCAGCAGGGTGACGCCGTTCACCGTCTCGGCCTGCACCTGCCCGGCGGTGAGCTGGCTGCCGTTGCCGGCGGTGACCGCGCCCGTCATGGCCGTGCCCGTGACGGTAAAGACATCGCCGCCGGTGGCGCCGGTGATGCTGGCGAAACCGATGGCCTGGGCGGCGGTCATCGTCACCGTGTGGCGGACGCTGCCGACCAGTTCCAGCCTCTCCACGCTGGTCAGGGCCATGCCGGAGATGTCGATCTGCGGCGTCGCCGTGGTGATCTTGTTTTCCGGATCGGCGACGTTGTCGGAGCTGATGCGCAGCGTGTCGGTGCCCTCGCCGCCGTCGTAGGAGACGGTGCCGGCGTCGCTCTGTGCGGCGATGATGAAGGTGTCGTTGCCGGCGCCGCCCTGGATGATGTCGGCCTCCGGCAGGGGATCGTGCGCGCCGCTGTAGAACACGTCGTCGCCGTCGCCGCCGATCATCGTGTCGACGCCCCAATCGCCGATCATCGTGTCGTTGCCGGTGCCGCCATCGAGCATGTCGTTGCCGCCGCCGCCGGCCAGCAGGTCGTTGCCGGCCTCGCCGTACAGCATGTCATCGTCGGCCCGCCCGAAGGCCCGGTCGTCGCCGCCGCCGCCGTAGATCGTGTCGTTGCCGATGCCGCTTTCCATCGTGTCGTTGCCGGCGCCGCCGATCTCGACATCGTTGCCGCCATGACCCCAGAACCAGACGCCGTCGTCGTTGCCGACCAGCCGGTCGTCGAACTCGCTGCCGATCCAGCGCTCGATGTTGGTGAAGGTGTCGCCCGCGGCATCCCCGGTGCTGTTCGCCGGATTGCGCAGATCCAGCACGACGCCTGCGGTGGCGTTCGCGTAGGTCACCTCGTCGAAGCCGTCGCCGCCGTCGAACACGTCGGCTCCGGCGCCGCCCTCCATGGTGTCGTGGCCGATGCCGCCGATCAGCGTGTCGTTGCCGGCGCCGCCATTCATCAGGTCATTGCCCTGGCCGCCGTCCAGGCTGTCGTCGCCGTCACCGCCGTTGATGGTGTCGGCGTCTCCTTCACCGAACAGCGTGTCGTTGCCGGCGCCGCCGTCGAGCATGTCGTTGCCCCAGCCGCCGTAGATCAGATCGTTGCCGGCCTCGCCGTAGAGCACGTCGTTGTCGGCGCGGCTGTAGATCTGGTCGTCACCGGCCCCGCCATAGACGGTGTCGTTGCCGTCGCCGCTCTCCATCGTGTCGTTGCCAGCGCCGCCGATCTCCACGTCGTCGCCCGCATGGCCCCAGAACCACACGGGGTCGCTTCCAGCCACCATGGTGTCGTTGTAGTTGGAGCCGATCCAGCGCTCGATGCCGGTGAAGCTGTCGCCCGCGGCATCGCCCGTGCTGTTCGCGGGGGTGCCGATGTCGATGATCATGCCGGAGGTGGCGTTCTCGTAGGTGACGACGTCGAAACCGTCGCCGCCGTCGAACACGTCGGCCCCGGCGCCGCCGTCCATGGTGTCGTGGCCAACGCCGCCGATCAGCGTGTCGTTGCCGCCGTTGCCGATCAGAATGTCGTTGCCGGCCCCGCCGCTGATGTTGTCCGCCGCGTCATCGCTGGTCAGCGTGTCGTTGCCGTCGGTCGGCGTGCCGGTCACGGCCAGTTCATGGGCCCAGCCGCGCGCCCCGGCGCCCTCGACCCCAGCGAAGGGGGAGGGGGTAAACACGGGCGCGGTGCGCACGTCGAGCTTCCAGGAGGCTCCCCGATCCGCCGGGCCGACCGGCCCCGAGGAGGCCGCGACCGCGGCGCCCGTGGCGGCGGCCAGCCGGTCGAGGAGGAGACGGCCCTCGGCACCCGCGCCGGCATGGCAGGCGTGGATGTGGATCTCGGTGCCGCGCGCATCCGGCCAGAAGCGGTCGAGCAGCGAGCGCGCGTCCAGCGGCTGGGCGCCCAGCAGGACCCGTCCCGGCTCGCCATGGGCGACCAGATGCAGGACGGACGGGCGTGCGGCGAGGACGGCGGCCAGGACGGCGTGGCCATCGTCGGTGGCGGAGACGAGCGTAACCTGAACGTCGGGACGGCGGTGGCTGAGCAGCCCGTCGAGATTCTCAAGCCCAGCGTCCGCGATGATGACTTCGTTCAAAGGAAACTCTCCGTGAATTTTGTTGTGATCGTTGGGATGCCCGAGCGCCCCGACCGCGTATACGGCAAAGCGTGCGACTTCCTATGACATGAATTTCCGGGGCATAGTCCTGCAACTGCCTAATAAGGAATAACTCCTACTCCTTGCAAAATGCGCCGGTTCTATTGATATGCATGCCGACCGGAGAACTTCTTCCGGATTATCGCTTTACTAGATCTTAAATCCTTCGGATGCCCCGCAACCTCCGTGCGGCGAAGGGCGGGCGCAATCGATAGTGCCGCGGCGCATTTCGAGGCGGCGGCGCACAAAGGACGGTGACACGGATGCCCCGCCGAAGCGGCGGCGCGAAGCGTTGGTGCACGGACGCGGGCGGCCGGTCTGTTCGTCCTTTCTGCCGCTGGTTACGCCTTGCGAACCGAGACCGGGCGTCCTGTCTTGAGCATGCGGTTCAGGGCGGTGACGCCGATCATGGCCTCGGCTTGCTGGGCAGGCAGAGTCCGGGCGTGCAAGCGGTCACCGAGGATGCCCTTGTAGCGGGCCATCGCCGTTTCGCCCTTGGAGCGGCGTCCGTAGCCAGTCTCCCGCTGCCAGCTCATCCGACCATTCGCAGCAATCCGCTGAAGGTGGTGGTCGCACGGCGTCGGGGCGGTCTCGGCCTGATTGCTGGGCCCGCGGTGGCGCGCGGTGGGATGATCACCACGGCTCCAGGATCGTGCTGCGCGATGGTTTGGTAGATCGGCTCCCCGTCATAGGCGCCGTCCGCCAGCACCGTGGTGATGGGGCCATGGGTCTGCGCGAGCAACGGGCCGACCTGCGAAGCGTCTCCAGCCTCGGTGGTGGTCAGCACCGCGCCGACAATCGTCGAGGACGCTGCGTCCACACACAGGTGATCCCCGTTACGCCGGTCATCATGGTCGGCGCCAACGAGTTGACGGTGCCGTTCGTGGGGTGGGAGGCGGGGCGGACAACAGGACAACGCGACGGACCATGTTGGCGCAACGGGGGGCTACGAGCGGGCTACGGGCGGACAACGCAGGACAACGGGACACGGAGCGGACAACAGGATTGACAACGGCGGGACCACGAGGCCACAACGCAGGACAACGCCTCAAGGCTTGACGCCTTGTGGTGGTGATCGATGGAGGAAGGCGCGCGCCCCCGGTGGGCGGCTTTGCGCGCTAAAGAAGCGGCGTGTGGCGGAGGTTCGCGTGCCATTTTTTGATCAACACACCTGTGCATCAATATGCATGGGTTTTCATGACATGCGGCTGGCTCCGTAGCCTTCGAGCACCTTTTTCCTTTTCGCTACAAGGATTTGCACGCGAGCTGGCGACTGTGCAGGAGGCTCTCCTCTATGCCAGCGCCGTCGCAATGACTAGGCGGACGTGAGCTTGCCAAAAACGACGTGTGGAGACGGCCAGCCAAGCCGTCGCGAAAAGGCGCAAGTCATTGAAAACGCTTGTGACGAGCAGACATTTACCCGGAAAGCCCGTGCAGATTGATGCACAGGTGTGTTGACCTATGCCGTGGGCTGCCACCTCCCGCCTCGTTGCCGCTTCCGCACAACTCCGAATAGCGAGCGCGCTGCCGAAACGGCCGCTTTGCGCTCGCTGACGCGCTGTCCGTGAGCCGTGTCTGTTCCGCCTCGCGCTGCGCCCGCCCAGTTGCCGCCGCGCTGCCCTGCTCCGTGCTGTCCAGACGCTTGCGCGTTGTTTCCGTGCCTTGAGTTGGCCGTGCTGCGCGTGCCGTCTGCTGGCGTGCTGTCTGGAGCCTTGAGCGCCTTGTGGCCACCGCGATCTGGCGCCGTGCTGGAGCGTGCGCCTTGGTAGCGGAGCGGTGCGAAAATGCCAGGCCGACCAAGGCGTTGCCCTCGCTGGCTGCATCTGGCGCCTCTGAGTGCAGGCTGTGCCATCGTGATGCGGCCGATGCGCGATGGCTGAAGGTGTTGGCGTTGCTGTGATTCTGTGTGGTGGCGTGTCCAGGCGCCTGGAGCGTGGCGTCTGGTCGAGGTGGCGTGGCTGGCGCTGGGCTGGTGGCGTGACCTGGACCCGTGAACGCGGCACCGAAGGCGCCGCGCGCATGGATTTTCGGGATGGGATGGTGCAAGCGGTGGTGGAGAAAGTGACGGCGTAGCTGGGCGGCGGGCGGGGTTTTGGGGCTGCGGTTGGCGGACATGGAACGGCCAACGTTCGTTGCGTCGCAACAGGGTAACAACGCAGCCGCACCGTGAACGCAACGAGCGCAGCAGTGGGCCGCAACGGCGCTGCAACGGGCTGCATCCGTTCCGGGGAAGAACGCATCACCCCGGAGATGATCAAGGATTACGTCAGCCTGCCGGTCTTGGCGTGACCGGCAGGCCGCTGTTCACCACCATGCCGGAATTGCCGGTGGTGCCGTTGCCGGCCAGCGGAGAGGCTCTGGGCAGCTGGGTCTGGGCGATCGCACACATCTACGGGCTGACGCCAAGGATACCTTCGACAGCTGAGCATTCCGCATCGCTGGATGACCAAGGCGATCCACCGGGACTTGGTGATCCGGCCGCTGCCGAGCGTGATGGAGCGGCTTCAGGCTGACACCGGGGTGGCTCCGGAGGTTCTGCGGCGCATGACCTTCTCCGGGCTGGACCGTGAGCTGGAGGACGCCTGCCACTACCACCACCTCCCTTGCGCAGCCTGCGTGGACGAGGCGTCTCGTCGGGCCGGCCGGCCTGTCGACTTGCTTCATGCGTGGGCCGTGTGGCGCGTCGTCTGCCCCGATCATCCTCCCTGCCCGAAGCCGAGGGACGTGGCGGAAGGACTCCCGCTGGCGCCCTTCTACGGCCAGGTGCGGACCATCATCACATTTCTCGACCGGGCGGCGTTCGATCCGCGGGCGTTGGAAGGCATCGTCGGCACACGGATGGCTCCAGCCCTCACGGTTGCGGCCTTCGTGCGGTTTGTGTTTCTGCTGAACGCGTATCTCAGCGTCCGCGTCACCGAGTTTGACGAGTTCCGTGATTTGGCCGGGTTCCGCATCCGGCATGCCTTCTCCCGGAACGAGGACGGTGAACCGATGCCGCTTCCACCGGAGGAACGGAACGACCCGGCCATCTTCCTGGTTCTGGCGTGGCAACTCGTGGCCGATCCGATGCGCACACTGCTGGCCGGCTTGCACACCGCCAGCCCGGTTCACCGCAAGACCGAACGCGATGCCGGACAGTTCATGGCGCTGGTCGGGCTCCTGCTGGAATTTTGGCCGGGCGAGATGCTGTCTCTGCTTCTGACCGGGCATGCCTTGTCCCGCCGGGCCTGGAGCGGCGATGGCGTCCGCACCGGGCTGGCCATCGCCGCGACCGATCAATGGAGCAACGATCCGAGCCATTCCGCGCGCCTGGCCGAGGCGCAGTGGAATCACACCGCCTGGACGAGGGTTCTGTTTTCCGACGCGATCCGGAACCGTCATACCGGATGGAGATCGCGGTTTCCGATCGACGGGCCGTTCCAGTCCGGGTTTGTGGCCGCCAACACGAAGGCGGCGAGCCTGATCGGGCAGGCCCGCCGTGACGCATGGAGGCCCAGCCAGGATGAGCGATCTGGTCTGGGACGGTTCCTGGCGAAACCAGCGCCGGCGATCCGGGAGGCGCACGCAGCTCCGCCGCAACCGATGTCGGTGCCCGCCATCCCAACGCACATCGCGCAGGCCGTTTAGTTCGCCTTGGACGCCCATGGCCCCCTGCCGACCGGAAGGCTCCGAGCGCGCCAACGGCGTGCGGTGCAGCGCAAACTGTCCGCGGCGGCGGTCCGATGCTTGAATCAGGAGGCGTGGTACGGGATAGCCGGCAGCACCTCACACGACCCGCCCGTTCCGTCCCGGAAGACGCGTTGATGCCGGGGCGCCGACCGCGGTGGGCCTTGTTTGGGCCGTGGGCCGCCGTGATGATCCTCACCATGGTCGGCATCACCGAAACCTCAACCAGCGTGTCCGCCCCAGCGGTCATGCACAGGGGCACACAGCCGCGCTCGGACATGACAGAAATTTTATGATTGGCGTTGACTGGTTTAATGTCGTTGTGGCATTGCAACTTTTTACGAGAATGTATGCGGAAAATGCCCTTTTCTCGGGTTCCAGAGACATAAACGCATACAGATATATGCAAGACTCTAGGAATTGGTGCCCTTATTGGTTGCTCTTGAGTGTCAGATCGAGGACGTCACGCCGACGATCCGTCCACCCTCGGTTCCCCCTTCCGGGGAACATGCCCTGTCCGCCTTTCTGCGGCTGACCGGCCGTCCAGTCGACGCCGGCCAGATCACGGCGGCGGTGGCGGGATTGCCCCAGCCGCTCGACGGCAAGGCGCTGGTGGCCGTGGCGCACCGGCTGGGCGCTCCGGTCCGGCGCCACCGGGTCGGGCGGCGGAGGCTGGCGGGGACCCGGCTGCCCGCCCTGGCGGAAATGGCCGGTGGCGAGGTCGTTCTGATCGCCCGCGCCGATGCCGAGCGCGTGCTCCTGCTCGACACCGTGGCCAACCGTCCGGTGGAGCAGACACGCGACACCTTCGACGCCTCATGGACCGGCCATCTGATCACCTCGGCACCGGTCGGCGCCGCCCGGCCCTTCGGGTTGGCGTGGTTCCTGCCGGCCCTGGGCCGGCATGCCGGCGTGCTGAGTCAGGTCACGCTGGCCTCGCTGTGCATCCAGCTCTTCGGGCTGGCGACCCCGCTGTTCAGCATGATCGTCATCGACAAGGTGCTGTCCTCCGGCACCATCACCACGCTGGACGTGCTGGCCATCGGTATGGCGGCGATGGCGGTGTTCGACTTCCTGATGGGCGCCCTGCGCGCAGCACTGCTGTCCCACACCACCAACAAGGTCGACGTGGAGTTGGGCAGCCGGCTGTTCGAGCATCTGATGGCCCTGCCGCTGGCCTTCTTCGAAAGCCGCCCCGTCGGCGCCCTCGCCGCCCGGGTGAAGGAGCTGGACAGCGTGCGCGCCCTGCTGACCGGACCGGGGCTGACGGTGCTGCTGGACGTGCTGTTCACTTTGATCTTCATCGCGGTGATGTGGTCCTTCAGCCCGTACCTGACGGGCATCGTGCTGCTGACGCTGCTGGGCTTCGCGCTGGTCCACGGGCTGCTGGCGCCGCTGCTGAAGGCGCGGCTGACCGACCGCTTCGCCAAGGGCGCCGAGGCCCAGGCCTTCCTGGTCGAGGCGGTGCATGGGGTCGAGACGCTGAAGGCCGCGGCGGCGGAACCGCGCATGCTCCACCGCTGGCAGGAACTGCTGGTCGCCAACACGCGGGCCTCCTTCCGCTCCGCCGTGCTGTCGGAGACGGCCAACCAGGCGGTCGCCTTCCTGACCAAGATCATGAGCGTGGCCATCCTGTGGTACGGGGCCCGGCTGGTGATGGACGGGGCGCTGACCGCCGGCACGCTGATCGCCTTCAACATGATAGGCGGGCGGATCAGCGCCCCGGTGCTGCGGCTGGCGCAGATGTGGCAGCAGGTCGAGCAGGGCCGCGTCGCAATCGCCAGGCTGGGCGACGTGATGAACGCCCAGCGCGAGCCCGGCGCCGTGCCCGGGCGCACGCCGCTGGGGCGGATCGAGGGGCGGGTGGCGCTGCGCGGCGTCACCTTCCGCTACGGGCCGCGCGGGCCGGCGGTGCTGGAGGGGCTGAGCTTCGCCGTCCCGGCCGGACAGGTGGTCGGGGTGGTCGGGCTGTCCGGCTCCGGCAAATCCACGCTGGTCCGGCTGCTGCAGCGGCTACATGTGCCGGAGCGTGGGGCGGTGACGGTGGATGGCATCGACCTCGCCGGGGTCGATCCGGCGTGGCTGCGCCGGCAGCTCGGCGTGGTGCCGCAGGACGTGACGCTGTTCAACCGGTCGGTGCGCGAGAACATCGCCCTGGCCGACCCAACGCTGGACATGGAACGGATCGAGGCGGCGGCCCGGCTGGCCGGGGCGCACGACTTCATCGCCGCCCTGCCGGAGGGCTACGACACAGTGGTGGGCGAGCGCGGCATGCGGCTGTCCGGCGGGCAGCGGCAGCGGCTGGCCCTGGCCCGCGCCCTGGCGGGCGACCCGCGTATTCTGATCCTGGACGAGGCGACGAGCGCGCTCGACTATGAATCGGAGATGCTGATCCACCGCAACATGCGGGGCATCTGCGCCGGGCGGACGGTGTTCATCGTGGCCCACCGGCTGGCCGCGCTGCGTCACGCCGACCGCATCCTGGTGCTGGAGCACGGGCGGGTGGTGGAGGACGGGCCACACGCCAAGCTGGTCGCCGCCGGCGGGCGCTACGCCCGGCTGCACGCCATCCAGGCCGGCCTGGCGGCGCCCCAGCAGCCCCGGCCACCGGCGGGAGGCCCAGCATGACCGCGATCCCGGAGCACAGCCTGCACGACCTGTTGCCGCCGCCGATCCTGGAGGTGACCGAGGAGCCCCCGCCCTGGCTGCTGTGGCTTCTGCCCTGGCTGGTGATGGCGGCGACCGCCGCCGGTCTGATCTGGGGGGTGGTGGGGGAGCTGGACATCGTGGTGCCGGCGCAGGGGACGCTGGTGCCCTCAGGGCGGGTCAAGGTGATCCAGCCGCCCGAGCAGCGGGTGGTCCGGCGCATCCTGGTCAGCGAAGGGCAGCGTGTGGCGGCGGGCGACGTCCTGCTGGAGTTCGACACCACCGACGCCCTGGCCGACCGCGACCGCACGGCCAAGGAGCTGGCAGCGGCCCGGCTGCGGGCGGCGCGGCTGCGCGCGGCCCTCGCCGGGGCGGCGGGCTTCGCGGTGCCGGAGGGCGCCGATCCGGCACGCGCCGCCGACGAGCGCCGGCTGTTCGAGGCGGAGCGGGCGCGGCTGGAGGGCGAGGCGTCGGGCCTGCGCCAGGAACGCGACCGGGCGCAGGCGACACGCGAGGCGACGGCGGCGACGATCGCCAAGCTGGAGGCGGTGCTGCCGCTGATCCGCACGCGGGAGGAGGCCAAGCGGGCGCTGGTCGAGCGCCAGCACGCCACGACCTCGGAGTACCTGACGCTGCGCCAGGAGCTGGTGACCGCCGAGGCCGACCTACGCATCCAGCGCGCGACCCTGCGCGAGGCGGATCTGGCGGCGGCGGCGGCGGCGGACCGGATCGATCAGGCGCGCCGTTCGGCCGCGCGCGATCAGGCGGCGGAGCTGGTGGAGGCAGAAACCCGCGCCGCAAGCTTGGGCGAAGAACTGGCAAAGACGGAGCAGCGTCTGGCGGCGCTGACCCTGCGGGCGCCGGAGGACGGGACGGTTCATGAGTTGGCGCTGCACACGGTGGGCGGGGTGGCTCAGTCGGCGCAGCCGCTGATGAAGCTGGTGCCGGTGGGTGCGGTGCTGGAGGTTGAGGCGACGGTGCTGAACCGCGACGTCGGATTCCTGGAGCCCGGTCAGCCGGTGCAGGTGAAGCTGGACGCCTTCGCCTTCACGAAATACGGGGCGGTGCCGGGCCGGGTGCAAGCGGTGTCGTCGGACGCGGTGGCGGACGAGCGGCTGGGGCCGGTCTACAAGGTCCGGGTGGCGCTGGACCGGCAGGACATCACAGTGAACGGGCGCGCCGTGCCGCTCGGGCCGGGGCTGTCGGCCACTGTGGATGTCCGCACCGGCAGCCGGCGGGTCATCGACTATCTGCTGATGCCGGTGTTCAAGGCGACGCAGGAAGCCATGCGGGAGCGATGACTTGACCAAATAAGATCTTCAGATATAGAAGATATATGACTTAATTGGCATGCAGCTTCTTAGTTTCTGGGGAGCAATGCACAACAGAGGACTGCAAAATGGCAAGACACACAAAAAAAACAAATGGAAATATTACTTCTCTTATTTTTGCGTTTATTTTTCTATCATTCAACAATACTCTTTCTTCGAAAGCCTCTTTAGTTGATAATAAAATTTATATTAACAACGGTCTTGAGATTGATCAATTGACCGATTTTTTTATGAGATATCGAGAATCAATAAATCGTGGTGATTATTACTTAAATTTGCAGAAGCGTGAAATAAATTATTATGTAGAGGGGACATTTAGACTGGAAGCCAAAGAAATCATAGAAGAAGCATATGAAGAACTAGGAATTCTAACAGGCATGAAGATCACGGAAGCCGAAGATAGTAAAAAAACTAACATTTATTTTATCATAACCGAGCGTGGATACAAAGAAATTTCCGAAGATGGGAAATGGACATTACTTTATAATAGAATTTTTCCCGACAATCCACGCATGTTTGTCGGACAAGAAATGTGCGAGGCTAAAATGCGCACAACAAGTGATAACAACTATTATGCAATAATTATTGCTGCTCCCGATGAAAATCACGTCAACAAATATGTTCAATATTATTCCTGTTTAACAAAGGCTATACTAAAAACTATGGTTCCGATAAGCTACCCAATATACAATAATCAGAATGTCGTATTAAGTAACGGAGATGCATGCTACAGCATTCAAGAGAAAATTGCAGTGAAATTTTACTATAGCGATCACTTCGAAAAATTCATGAGTGGATATATTAGCAAAGAACAATTGCAGCAACTATTGACGCATTATCATTTTCTAATAACGCAAAGAGAAGATAGAATTTGTACATTAAAAATAAAATAACCATTCCGAAACTAAATCCGAGGAGTTGAAAATGGATGCTGGAAGCGCGAACGCGGCTAACGGAGTAGCTGAGTCGACTACAGAAGGCCGTAATACTGCCTATAGTGGAGACCCAAGTGGTAATTATGGAGGGTCTGGCAGATTTGATGTAGCTCAGCTTGAGGTCAAAGCTGGCGTAGAAGTTAATTTTGACATGCAGACTGGAAGGGTTACTGTTAATGCGCAGGCAAATATAAATAACCCGAACAGCCAAAATCAGAGTCAATACAATGCCAGCTTAAAAGGTACAGATGATGGCATCACAGTTACTGTAGGAGCCAGCAGGAATGCACCTTTATCTCCTAATGATAATATAGGAGTAACTGGGAGGTTTAGCAAAGACGGATTTGATGTTCAAGGGCGCTTCCAAGACAACATGAAGGATGGAAGCCAACACTACGGTATCGGACTTGATAATCAAGGAATTTATGGAGAGATTGGAACAAATGGGAGCGGTCAGAACCAGGGAGGGAAAATTAGGCCTGTTGTTCTCGACCTTGATCGCGATGGGGTTGAGCTTATAGATCAGAACTCCAGTTGTGCTTTCTATGATGTTGATGGTGATGGATTTAAAGAGAATGTTGGTTGGGCAAAACCCGAAGATGGCATTCTTGCTATTGACGTTGACCGTAATGGTTTAATTGAAATGGCAAACGAAATTAATTTTACGTTACACTCAGTCGGCGCTCAAACTGATCTAGATGGAATATCAAATGCCTTTGACAGCAATAGAGATGGCATTCTTGACTCTAAAGATGAACGGTTTAGTGACTTCCGAATATGGCAAGATTTTGATAGCGATGGAGTTTCAGATACTGGAGAAGTAAAGACATTAACAGAAGCTGGGGTAAATTCTATAGAGTTGACAGGCCCTAGAATTGATGTATTGAATAACGGCAACCCTGTTGCGCGTTATACCAGCTTCACGCGCTCAGATGGTTCTATTGGGCAAGTGGCTGATGCGGGACTGATGTACTCTGCATTTGGCTATCGTATATCTGATGGCGCGCTTGAAGTGCGGGGAGGCTCGCTAAACTCCATCGGAGCAGGCAATTTCACAGGAACATTGATAGATGAAAGTAATAATTCACTCCTAGTTGGCGGCATTGGGTCGCAAAATATTGAAGGAGGCGGCGGAAGCGACTGGCTTATTGGAGGGGAGGGATCGGATATATTATCAGGAGGAGATGGCCACGATATATTGTTTATTGATCGAGAAGACAATGTTGATGGTGGATTAGGGTTCGACATCGCAGTTGTTGTCGATGACCATGGTATAGCGCTTAATCTGAAAAACGCCAATATTGAGGCTGTTCAGGGTGGACTTGGAGACGATACTTTCACAGGTGGTACAGGAAATGAGTATTTTTCAGGAGAAAATGGAAATGATCATCTATCCGGCGGTTCTGGCATTGACTCCCTATATGGTGGAAATGGCGACGATCGGTTGAGCGGTGGTACGGATGCAGACATCGTCGATGGTGGCGCAGGGTATGATCTCGCAACCTTCCAGTCGTCTAGTTCCGGCGTTGGTGTATCCTTGGAGGATGGTCGCGGCTGGATGGGTGAGGCATCGGGAGATGTCTACATAAGTATCGAAGGGGCCACTGGCTCAGAGCATTCAGACTATATTATAGGTAATGGGCAAGGCAACTGGATCGCCGGGCTGGGCAGCAATGACACCCTTATCGGTCAGTACGGCAACGACACGCTGATGGGCGGCTGGGGCGAGGACTATCTGGCCGGCGGTGCCGACAACGACTCCCTCATCGGTGACGACGGCTTCGACACGCTGGTTGGTGGCACAGGCGACGATGCCCTGTTCGGCGGTGGCCACAACGACACGCTCAGTGGCGAGGACGGCAACGACACGCTGGTCGGTGGCTGGGGTGAAGACTATCTGGCCGGGGGCAACCACAACGACGTCCTGTTCGGTGAGGACGGCTACGACCTGCTGGCCGGCGGCGCCGGTGAGGACAACCTGTTCGGCGGTGGCCACAACGACACGCTGTTCGGCGAGGACGGCAACGACACGCTGTCCGGCGACGGGGGCGACGACCATCTGCACGGCCAGAATGGAAACGACACGCTGTTCGGCAACGACGGTTCCGACTGGCTGACCGGCGGCACCGGAGCCGACTGGCTGGACGGCGGGGCCGGCTGGGACAGCGTCAACTACAACGCGTCCTGGGGCGCGGTTGGCGTCGATCTCGCCGACGGCGTGGCCTGGAGCGCCGAGGGCGAAGGTGACCGCCTGATCAACATCGAAGGCGTGCAGGGCTCCCAGCACAACGACGATCTGCGGGGCGACGGCAACAACAACTGGCTGCACGGCCAGGGTGGAGACGACTGGCTGTTCGGTCGCGGCGGCGCCGACATCCTGGATGGCGGCGACGGCTTCGACGTGGCGAACTACGTGGACTCTGCAACCGGCGTCAGTGTGGATCTGCGCAACGGTACCGCCAGCGGCGGCTCCGCCGACGGCGACCAACTCCACAACATCGAGGGCGTGCACGGCTCAATCCACGACGATCATCTGCACGGCAACGACGCCACCAACTGGCTCTACGGCTCCTGGGGCAACGACTGGCTGCACGGCTACGGCAGCGACGACAGCCTTTACGGCGACACCGGCAACGACTCCCTCAACGGCGGCTGGGGTGCCGACAATCTGTTCGGCGGCGCCGGTAGTGACTGGGCCACCTACATGTGGGCGTCCTCCGGCATCGGCATGACGCTGGAAGGCAACTACGGTTGGCTCGGCGAGGCGGCCGGAGACAAGTTCTACGACATCGAGAACATCCTCGGCTCCGAACACGGCGACGAGATCTACGGCGACTGGCAGGGCAACTATCTGGTCGGGGCCGGCGGCAACGACGCGCTGCTGGGCAAGGATGGCCACGACACGCTCGTTGGCGGCTGGGGCGACGACTACATGGAAGGCGGCGGCCACAACGACGTTTTGGTGGGTGAAGACGGCCACGACTACGTGGTCGGCGGCTGGGGCGAGGATTACCTGGCCGGCGGCAACCATAACGACACGCTGATCGGCGACGACGGTCACGACACGTTGGTGGGCGGCGCCAACGAGGACTATCTCGTCGGCGGCAACAACAACGACGTGCTGCACGGCGAGGATGGCTACGACACGCTGTTCGGCGGTGCCAACGAGGACTACCTGCACGGCGGCGGCCACAACGACACGCTGATCGGCGACGACGGTTACGACACGCTGGTTGGCGGCTGGGGCGAGGATTACCTGCACGGCGGCGGCCACAACGACGCGCTGCATGGCGAAGACGGCCATGACTATCTGGTTGGCGGCTGGGGCGAGGACTATCTGGTCGGCGGCAACAACAACGACACGTTGATCGGTGAGGACGGCCACGACACGCTGATCGGTGGTGCCAACGAAGACTATCTGGTCGGCGGCAACAACAACGACGTGCTGCATGGCGAGGATGGCTACGACACGCTGTTCGGCGGCGCCAACGAGGACTACCTGCACGGCGGCGGCCACAACGATCATCTGCTTGGCGACGACGGTTACGACACGCTCGTCGGTGGCTGGGGCGACGATTGGATGAGCGGTGGCGGCCACAACGACGCGCTGCATGGCGAAGACGGCAACGATGCCATGCACGGCGGTTGGGGCGACGACAACCTGCTGGGCGGCGAAGGCGGCGACTGGCTGGTCGGTGAAGAAGGCAACGACGGCATCAACGGTGGTGGCGGCTACGACACCGCCTACTTCGCTGGCAGCCGCAGCAACCACTACATCCATTACGTCTCCAACGGCCATGGGGCGATCATCGACGCCACGGGCCGCAACGGTGGTGACTGGGTGTGGGAAACCGAGCGTCTGTGGTTCGACGACGCCGTGGCCTATTTCGACGGCTCGCAGGGCTGGCCGCCGCTGGTCATCGACCTCGACGGCGACGGGTTGGAACTGACCGATGTGTTCGAAAGCACGGTGCGCTTCGACATGACCGGAGACGGCATCGTCGACCGCACCGGCTGGGCGGCGGCGGACGACGGCCTGATCGTCTACGACCTGGGCGGTGACCGGAAGATCACCGGGCAGGCGGAGGTGGTGCTGGCCACCCACGGCGAGGCCGGCATGACCGACCTTGAGGCGCTCGCCTACGCCTTCGACGACAACCGGGACGGCTGGTTCGACGCGAACGATGCCCAGTGGAAGGACTTCGGCATCTGGCAGGACCGCAACCAGGACGGCATCACCGACGATGGGGAGTTCCGCACCCTGGACGAGGCCGGGATCGTCCGCATCGGGCTGGTCGGCGAAGGTCTGGCCGAGGTGGTGGCGGGCAACGTCATCAATTCCGTCACCCGCTTCGAGACCGCGGACGGTCGCGAGGGGCTGATCGGCGACGTGACGCTCTACGCACAGTCCGGCGTGGAAGCGGACCGCGTCGTCATCGCGGCGAACGACGACGTTTCCGAGTTGCCGAGCCTGGAGAACGCCCTGCACGGCCTCGCCGCGGCGATGGCCCTGTTCGACGCCCAGGGTGAGGCGGCGGTCGAGGAGATGCCGACGATCGTGGACGACGCGCTCTACCCGCTCGACGACGCTTTGTCGAAGGCCGCGTAAGTCGGAGACCGAGGGAAGCGGACGCCCAACCGGCCCGCTTCCCTCGGTCCGTACGCCGCATCATGCCGACGTCCAGTCTTTCTCACGCACCAGCCCCTGTTCCTTGGCGCGGTCCAGGAGGTTCTTGACCGAGGCGGCCGCCCAGGTGCGCCCACCCCGCGGCGTGGTCTCCCGCATCGCCTCCAACTGAGCGCCGATGGCCCGCAGCGACAGCTTGGGGTTCGCCCGGGCGATGCCGGCGACCAGCACCATGAGCCGGTCATCCCCACGCACGGAGGGCACCTTGTCGAGCAGCGCCCGGTCGGCCAGCCCTTCGGCGACGAAGGCGCGGACGGCGCGGCGCAGCCGTTCGGCCGTCCAGTGCCGGCCCGGCGGCAGCTTGGCGTTGACGGCGCGGGTCACCGCCGCCCAGGAGCGGGACGGCCGAAGCCGCCGCACGGTGGGCAGCCACTCCTCCGCCGTGCGGGTCAGCTCCAGCAGGTAGAGCTGGCGCTGCCGGTCGGCGAGGCGCTGCGTCGTCGCCCTGTCGCCCTGCTTCAGCTTGGGATTGCCGCCGACCCGTCCCCGCGCCTTGGCCGCCGCCAGCCCGGCCCGCGAGCGCTCGCGGATCAGCGAGCGCTCGTACTCGGCCACGGCGCCGAGCATCTGCAGCACCAGCGTGCCGTGCGGGCTGGCGGTGTCGATCGGGCTGGTCAGGCAGCGGAAGTGGCAGCCGCGGCCACGCAGGTCCTCGATCACCTCCAGCAGGTGGGCCAGCGAGCGGCCGAGCCGGTCGAGCTTCCAGATGACCAGCGTGTCGCCGCGGGCGATGCGGGCGAGCGCCCGCGCCAGCTCCGGGCGGGCCCGGGACGCGCCCGACGCCTTCTCCTCGAAGATCTCGGCGCAGCCGGCGGCGCGCAGCGCGTCCAGCTGGCCGGCGGTGGTCTGCTCGTCGGTCGAGACGCGCGCGTAGCCGATGAGGGCCATACCCTTCTCCCAAGCCGGAAAGAAGCCTCTGGATGCCCCCTTTGTAAAGTCCAGGAGAATGCGAGTAAACGACCGTTTTAGAGCGCACCAATTCCTTTACAGCGACCACGCGGGCGGCCGTCCCGTGATCGGGAGCGTCCCGGAGGAGATCTGCGACGTGGATCAGGGCGCCGGACTGCGGCCGCAAAACCGGGCTGCGGACATTGGCGGAATGGCCCGGCGATCCGGCTGAATTTGAGTGCCCTGGCGCACTTGGAGCGGCCGATCTGAGCGGCGGCGGTCCGGTTCTAAACCGATCCACTCTCTTCTAAACGGATCTGGTCTGCAAAACGGCGGCTGGTCCGGGACGGAATCCGCGGAAAGCCGGCTTCTAAACTGATCCACCCGACAACGACATCCTGGACGGTTCAGGCGGAAAAATGCCCGCCGGAGCCCTTTTGTACAGAATTTATGTAAGTCTTATCCACCCGGATGAACATGGAGGCAGGGCCGGGAACGGCGAAACCACCACCGATCAAAGCCCACCTGAGCGGTTCTGGCGCGCGACAAAACACCAGTGACCGCCGGCTGGTCGGAGGCCGCGGAAGGCGACGAAAGCCGCACGAAACCAGCTGCGGAATGGATCTGGCGGCGGTGACGGCGGCTCTCGTTCGGAAAGGACCACTGGCCGGTCAACGACATAGCAGCGAGCCAAAGGCCAACCGAGGACGCTTTTCGCATGAACTGCCCGCATTTCGCACGATCCGGTCTGCAAAACGGGGGCAGGCTGGGTGTCGAACCCCTTGGAACCCGGCTTTTCGCACGAACTACCCGACAACGACATAAACGGATCCACCCGACAACGACAGCCGGGCCGGTACAAGCGTATGGAATTTGCCGTCCGTACCGTCCCATTTTAAAAGGTTAGATGTATAAAAACGCTTTCCAACCCGCCGGCCCGCCAGCTAACCTGGAACAGAGCGGAGCCGGCGCCGACTGACCGCCGAAGGTTCTGGATCTTGCGGAAAGGCGACGATGACGGAGCCCCCCTCGGCCCCCCCCCGGCGGCCCCCGGACACCCCCGCGGCTGGCGGCAGCGGTCACCGCTGGATCGACGACATCGACGCCCTGCTTGCGGGCGGCGGCGAGGATGATTCCGACGGCCGCCCGCCAGCCGCTGCGGTGAACGGCCTTGCCGGCCTCATCAGCAACGCCGTTCTGACGGCCGCCTGCGCGGCCACCGCAGCGATCACCCGGCTCGACGAGCGGCTGGCGGCCGCGCCGCCGCATCGCCGCCGGGGCTGGCACGAACGCTGGTTGCTGCGCTCCACCATCGCCTCGATGGCGCTCGACGGACGCGGTGTCGATGAGGACGACCTGCGGCTCGACGGCATCGACGCGCTGCCCCGCGGCACCGACGAGGATCTGCGGATGGCGCGGGAAACTCTGAGCCTCAGCCGGCGTGCGGCGCGCCGGACCGCCACGAAGAACCTGTACACGGCACCCCGCCTGATGGCGCTGCTGCGCCCGCCCGCCACGGTGGTCGAGCGTCGTCTGCGGAACCGCCGCGCTCAGGTCGATGCCGCCGTCGAGGCCGGCGCCGACAAGCGCTTCCTGGAGGTCGTCGGCCAGCCGGTCAACCGCGCGTTGGCCCGCCGGCGGCTGGAGGACGCACTGGACCCGGACGTCTTGCGCGTCTTCGCGGCAATGCCGCCGGTGTTCGGCGCCGTGATGCTCCTCGCCCATTGGCACGCCACCGCGGCCCCGTCCTTGGGGGCGGCCCCCGGCCGCATCCTCACCGACATCTGGCTGCGCCACGCCGGCCTGACGCGCGCCGCCGTCGGCGGCATCGCCGTGGGCTTCGGGGGAGGGGTGCGGCAAGACTACGCCCCCCGTCGCACGGAAGCCTGGGCCGCCGCCGGTCTCGCCGCCGTCCGGCGTTCCGCCGAGGCCGGGCTGGCGCTGCTGCACAGCCTGGAAAGCGCCGAACGCGCCATCCTGGAGCGCGATGTCCAGGTGATCGAACAGGCTTTGGAAAACGGCGAACGCACCCGCGCCGGGCGCCGGGACCGCGTCTTCGAAGACCTCTTACGGGTTCTCGTGGAACGCCCGGCGGCGAGCCTTCCGCAAATCCAGGCGGTGATGGGCACCACCCGCCCGCATTACCAACGGCGCCCGGAGAAGGAAGGGGAGGGGGAGAATACGGCGGCCATTCTCTATCCGTGCAGCGAAGCCCCCGGGTTGCCCCCGCCACCCCGCAAGCGCGCCGGTGAAGAGGTGGTGCGCCGGTACATCACCATCCTGGAGAGGCGGGGTCAGGTCATTCAGATGCGCCACCGCGAGGATGGGAAGCGGGTGGTCATGCGGATCTACCGCTTGGCCGGTTGCTGACCAGTGACGGGCGGTTTCCCCTCCGGCACGACGCTTGGACCGTCTATCGGTGGCCAGTTGAAGCGGTAGCTCGTGCTGCGGCCGCTGCCGGGATTGCGGGCGAGCAGGCCCAGGCCCACCAGTGCGCTCATATCGCGTTGCGCGGTATCCGGCGAACAGCCGCACAGGCCGGTCCATTTCCTCGCGGTGATCGGGCCGTCGCAGCCCTCCAGCAGCTTGCCCAGCACCTGGCGCTGACGGCCACTGAATGGGTACGCGGCGTGAGCCTTCCAGAACCTTGCCGTGTTGACCACGCGCTCCGTCATCGCCTCGGCGGCCTGGATGGCGCTCTCGCAGCATTCGGCGAACCAGACCAGCCAGTCGGTGATGTCAAGATCGCCCTTCTGCGCCGCCTCCAGCGCATTGTAATAGTGTGTCCTGTCGCGTTCGATGGCCGCCGACAGGCTGTAGAAGCGCTGCCTGGTCCCTTCGGCCTGCGCCATCGCAAGATCCGCCACCACACGGGCGATGCGCCCATTGCCGTCGTCCATAGGATGAATCGTCACGAACCACAGGTGCGCCAAGCCGGCGCGCAGCAGTGGATCGATCTCCCGGCCAGCGTTGAACCACCTCAGGAACGCGGCCATCTCGCTCGCGACACGCCGGGCCGGCGGCGCCTCGTAGTGGACCGTGGGCCTGGGGGAGAACGGGTTGGAAACCACCTGCATGGCCCCCAGGCGGTCCGTTCGCCACCGCGCCACATCGATCGGCTCCCCCCCGGAGCGGCCGGTCGGGAACAGAGCCGCGTGCCAGCCATGGAGACGCTCCTCCGTCAACGGTTGGACATGGTTACTGGAGGCGTCCATCACGATGCCCACCACGCCCTCCACTCGGCGGTCGACCAACATCGGACCGGCTTCGGAGAGGCCGAGGCGCCGGGCAACGGACGAGCGCACGCTGGCCGGGTCCAGCACCTCGCCCTCGATGGCGCTAGTCTTCACGACGTCCTCGGAAAGCGCCGCCAGTTCGGCTTCGCGTTGCGCCGCGAAGCCGATGTCGCTCATTTTCCCGAGAAGGAAACCCTGCCGATGCCGTGCCCTGGCCAGCGGCGACAGCAAACGGTTGCCGTCCCACCGGAAGCTTGGCCACTCATCGCGCTGCCAGATGTACACCACCACGAGCCAGCCCTATTCACCGCATGAATTGCGGTGATTGTCCCTGCATTCGCCTCACCGGACAAGTTCTTCGCCGCAC
This sequence comes from Azospirillum aestuarii, assembly GCF_016632405.1. Classification (NCBI taxonomy): domain Bacteria; kingdom Pseudomonadati; phylum Pseudomonadota; class Alphaproteobacteria; order Rhodospirillales; family Azospirillaceae; genus Azospirillum; species Azospirillum aestuarii. The sequence continues at coordinate 4,580 of NZ_JAEPIV010000042.1, read as the reverse complement.
GTGCTGCGGTGATTGAAGCGGTCGGTGCCGCACGAAGCTTGGTTTCGGACCACGGTGACGGCAACGGTGGCGACCGACCGGTCATGGCAATTCTGGTCGATGTTGCGATACCTCACTATGAGGCTCTCATCTCGAATTTTGCACCGACGCCTTTCTTACTCCCAATCGTTCACAGCTCCGTTTTCCCTGATCAACGGCTGCAACGACAGGCCTCGGCGGATAAAGGCGGGCTCGTCCAGTTCGGGATCAATCGGCAGATGCCGCGCCCGCAGCAGCTTGTTTCCTTCAGCGATGCACGCCAACAGATAATCCTCCATGGGCAACCCCATGGCATCGGCGACGGCCTTGGCCCGTTCATACGCGGGTCCCTCGTCGCGGAAACGCAAAACACAGCTCATGCTTCCTCTCCCGGCTAGAAAACCTTATTCATCATCCACTCGCACAGCCGCTCGTTTGCCATAGTGTGTTGATCCAGCCCATGGCGCCAACGGCGATCCATCGCCGAGCGCATCATTTTGCGAGCAAAACCAACACGCAATGCGGTCGAGGTTTTGTCACCGCCGGCCTATTATGCGCACAGCGTCCTGAGGCAGGCTCCGGACAAGGTACTCCACGGCTTGGGCATCCTTCGACGGACCCCCAACCGGCCCGAATCGGCTTATGACTCAATCCCCAGCCGTGGCCCTCCGGCGGAGCCGCCTCCGCCAATTGAGTCCGCGCTGGGCGGAGGTCGGTCTTCTGGGAGATGGGCCGGTGCCGAAGCCAGTAGCCGGAGGATCTGGGGTTGGTCACCGGCCCGGATCGCCTGGGCAAGATCGTCAAGGCTGACGCCCGCCTGCTCGAGGCTTATCGCTGCCTTCAGCAACGCACCCCTCTCTTCCCGGGCCCAGTGCTCGTTGAGGGCCTCGTTCGCTTGCCTCAAGTCTGCTCGCGCTTTCCACAGCTCAAGCTCCAGGTTGCGGACGCGGCGCCCTTTCCGAAAGCCCCCCCGTTCTACCTTGTTTGTGGGTTCGGGGCCGTCGAGGTCAATGCCGCGATGGCTCTTGCTGGTATCGGAACTCTTCTGGGGGTTCTGATGAGACGTCATGGTCAGAGTGCTCCTTGATGGCGGCACCAAGCATCCTGCAAGCCCCCTCCCTGAAGCCTCGAGCACCGGCGTCAACCTCCAACCGGTCTTTTTCCAATCCTCCCCGTTTCGGCAGGGGCATCGATTGGCACTCAGGACACCGACCCGGCGCCCTCCGGGCACCCGTTTCAGCACCGACCGGCGGTTGTCCCGGCACCCCAAGGGCACCGGAACGACCGGAGGATGAATCATGTCGTCCGAACACGGCAAGGCGGGAATGGGGAAGGCGCGCAATTACGCATTGGCGCACCTGCGCCCATGCGTCCGATGCGGCAAGGGGCGGGCACCTGGTGGGCGCCCTTCAACACGTCCGGCTCCGAGGCACCCTTCGGGCACCCCGCAAGTTTTGCCGGGTCGGGTCACGCCCTGCGGGCACCCCCCGACGCAAAGTCGCCGATGCTCGAAACCAACGAGGCCACACCTGCACACTGGCCGTCATGGAACAGGGGGCGGACACAGGAGACGGCCATGCTGCGGCTGATGGATGCGAGGCGGTTGCTCGACGAGGCAGAACACGAGGATCGCGTCCGCATGGGCCGGCTGGAAGAGGGAGAGGATGCCCTTCTCGAAGCGGTGGCGCGCGGCCGCTACGCGTGCATTGGTACGGCCAAGCTTCGCCTGCCGGTGTACCGCTCCGTCCGCGCCGGGCGTCGGCGCGCCGATGGGCACACGGAAGTGCCCATTCACATTTCCCTAAGCTTCGTTTCCAAGCGCCGCGGCGCTGTCGGCCCGAACGGCGAAGGTCTTACCAGCCACGAGGCTGCCGCACGCCACGGACGCGTCTACCTGCATCCTGGGCGCGGCGAACTGGCCCTGGTGCGCGCCGCCGGGGCCCACCGCGACCGCCGGCTGGGCGGCTGGTGGATTCCCGAAGCACAATTCCACGCTCAGCCGGAGTTGCACCGTTTCGCCACCCGCTCAGCGCAGAACGCCGGCGTCCTCCGCCGTGCCGGACGCGGCAAGGTCCGAAACGGCGCGGCTGCGGCGTTCCAGCTCTATGTCGAATGCGCAGCGGCGGACGACGAGGGACGGATGGCCGACCTCCTGCACGACGAGGAAGGCCCGATCAGCCTCGGCACCATCGGCGATACACCAACCGAACGTGCCGCCTTCTGGCGGGCGGTGTCTGACAGGGAGCGTGCCGATGGGCGGGTGCAGAATCGGGCGATCATCGAGCTACCACACGAGCTGACCGCTGCGGAGATGCGGCCGCTCACCATGAGCATTGTGGCGCCGCTGGCCGAGCGCGGGCTTGCGTATCACGCGGCGGTGCACCGGCCGGATGTTGTCGGGGGTTCCGACCCGCGCAACGTCCATCTGCACATCCTGTGGAGCGAACGGCCGGCGATGCACACCGGCCCGATGGACTGGGTATTCGCAGCGTGCAAGGACCGTGGTGCTCAGGGGCCGGCCTGGGTAAAATGCTTCCGGGAAAAAACCGTGGCGGCGATTAACGGAGCGCTCGATCGGGCGGAGGTGGAGCGTGGAGTGCACATCGCCCGTCGTTATCATGCGGGACGCTACACGGATCTCGGTATCGAAAAGCCGCCCGGCCTCTATCTCGGCCCCCGCCGGACGGCTCTGGAGCGGTCCGGGGTCCCAACAGCGGCCGCCATTGCCAACGTGCTGCGCGAGCGGGTCTGGGCACGGCTGGTTGCTTCTGAGCAGGCGCTCGCGCGAACCCGGCACCTGTTGGAACTGGCCGGGCGGCCCGGCATTCCCGAAGCGGTGGCGGAGCGCCTCGCCGCCCTGGCCGAAACCATGACGGCGGCCTCTCCGGCCGCGGCCTCGGCCTCGGCCGAGCGAGCAGTTGTCCGGATGGCTTGGGCGGATCAGGCCCGGAGCAACCCCGGGCGAGGCGAGTCCGGAGCGCTCCGCGCCCGTTTGGCCGAAGCGGAAGCTGAGAAGGCGAGACGGATTGTGGAAACCGCCACGCCGGTCCTTCATATGGCCTCGGAGGGAACGCCACCGGAATCCATCAGCGCTATGATGAAAGAAGCGGTTCGTACCAGCACCAACATCGGCCCGTGGAGCGTCCAGGATGACCGGGACCGTGCGGCTGACCTGCTGGCGTTTGCCGAAGGACGACTCGACGCACTCGACGCCACGCGGCAGGAAGTCGAACGTCGGTACAGGGCAGCCAAGCATGCCGGGCACGCGCTCGCAGCGGTGGACGCGGCTGTTCCCATTTCTGGAAGCACCGATCCCGCCTGGACGCGCAGACGGGCGCGGGCGGCGGCCGAGTTGGAGATGTGGTCCACATGGGAAAGCCGGGCGGCAGATTTGATGGCTGGTCTGCCCCGGCTGTCGGCGCCGGAGGCGCAGGCGCGCACCACGGCCCTGCTTGCCCATGGCGGCCCTCCCGCTCTCGCCCGGCGCCGACGACGCGCTCGCGAAAGGTCGCGCTAGCGAACCGTCCCTGCCGGTGTCCGCGCAAACATCGGCGATGGCCCGCGCGGACTGTGGATGGAACGGTAAACGGCTGCGCAGACAGCCTCACCAAAACCGATGAAATCGGGCAGAACGTGCACCGCTAGGCCCACCATTTGACGATGACGAAGGCCAGAGCGAGCGATTCAGAGCGCAGCGGTGCACTGGGTGGATGTTGCTCAGGTGTTGCTCAGCACCTCCACCAGAACCGAGAAGAGTGTCGGTGGGAATGATTCCTGGAGGACCTGTCAAACGACATCAGGAACCGGTCCTTCCGCGTTTTCGGTGCAACGGTATGGCTGGAGCGTTGCCGTTCATGCGGCCTCCAGGACACGATGACGCAGCAGGTCGAACTTGGCGCGGCCGCACATGGTTCGCTTGATGGTCTTCAAGCGGCTGATTTGTCCCTCCACCGGCCCGGTGCTCCACGACAGCGACAGCGCCGTGCGGATCGCCGCGAGATCACGCGCGAGCCCATCGGCGAACCCGGCCAGGGCGGTTTCTTTGGCCGCGGCCAACCATCCATCCAACCGGCCCGCCTGCTGACGACGCACCATGGTGCTGAACGCGCGTGCCAACTCGATGACCGTGGTGAGTCCCTCGGAATTGGCGAGCAAGGCATCAACAAACCGTTACTCGGTGGCATCGATCGTCTCCGGATCGGCCACCACCAACCACGCTGCCCGACGTTTCGAGGGCATCTTCCACGGTCCCATCGTGCCGACTGCGCCGGCTGAGGTCGCGTTTGCATCCCGAAGGCGGCGCACCCAGCGCTGCACGGTGCGGAGTTGCCCGCGAAACCCACGCTCCTGGATCTCCTGCCACAGCCGGGCGGCGTTGTGGCAGCCCTCGCCCCAGCGCTGCCGGAGATACACGGCGTGGAGATCGACCGCGCTGCCGCGATCCCGTTGCGACCAGACTGGAAGTGCGCCGGCCCGCACCCACGCACGGACGGTCTTGTGAATCGCCCCGGGTTTCCCGGAGGCTGGATTGGTTGAGTCACGCCGCGATGGCGACATCCTCA
>NZ_JAEPIV010000041.1:0-32257 GCF_016632405.1 Azospirillum aestuarii | reverse complement strand
GCGTCTTAAGACGTGGGAGAGTAGGTCGCCGCCAGGTCACCACGGCACACGCCAAACCAGCCCGACGCGGCTTGGACAAGGTTTCAGCATCGCTTGACAATCGGCTTCATGAACGACAAAGCCGGCGCTTTTCCCAACGGGGAGCGCCGGCTTTTCGTCGTGTCCGGGTGTCGCCACAGGCCCCCTCCCTAACCCTCCCCCGCCTTCGGCGGGGGAGGGAATCATATTGCCGTGCCCAAGCATTGACTGCATGGCCGTCTTCGACGGCATCAGCTTTCCACCGTTTCAGAAAGGTGGAAGGGCCGTCCACACCATCAGTCCATTCTACTCAAGGCGCTGAGCAATGGCGGCGGCAAGCGCGACACCGCTGACCCGCGCCCGCCAAATGTCCCGAGCCAGATCGGCGATGCACGCGACGGCCTGCTCCGGGACCAAGCCGCCCAGTCGAATGTTGGAAATGCAACTGCGGGCCGAGTCCGGGGTGCCGGGCCGCGGCGCCCAGGTGACGTAGCAGCCGAGGGAATCGGCCGCCGAGAGCCCCGGACGCTCGCCGATCAGCACGATCACCAGGGCCAGCCCCAGCGCCTCGCCAATGGCGTCACCGATGGCGACTCTGCCCTGCTCCACAAGCGCCACCGGGGCCAGATCGACGCCTTGCCCGCACAGCCCACGCGCGAGACCAATGGTGACCGGGGCGGCGTTGACGTCGATCGCCATGGCCGACAGCCCGTCGGCCACCACGATGCCCACGCGGAGGCGCTCCCCGCCCAGGCCATCCGGTGTCGCCAGCCCGCGCAGCCGCTCCGCGTCCTCGTCGGCGAGGCGGCGGCCCAGGTCGGGGCGGCGCAGATAGACGGCCCGGTCGGGGGCGCAGCTGCGCAACCGGACGACCGGCAGTCCCGCCGACTCCAGCCGGCGGTGCAACCCGTCCAGATCGGGGGCCGCCCACACGGCGTCGCGGGCACGGGCATGGTCGTGCAGGAAATCCAGATGCGCCCGCGTGGGCAGCGAGGTGCCGGCCCGGCCCAGCGCCACCCGCGCGTCGGTGAAACGACGCAGCGGGTGAACCTCCGTCGAAGCCGGGGCATGGCTCAGGGCCTTGTCATCGCGCCTGGTCATCGTGAAGCCTCCAAGGCGGTGAGCGATCGGACCGCCTCCAGAAGCGGCATTCTCATCGGGACCGGACGCCAGGCGTTCCGGTCGTCCAGCAGCCCGACCCGGCGCGCCCAGTCCTCGAACTCCGGGGCCGGCGGGCGGCCGGTCAGGCGGCGGACCGTCAGGGCGTCGTGGTGCGACAGGCTCTGGTAGTTCAGCATGATGTCGTCGGAGCCGGGCACCGTGATGACAAAGGTGACGCCCGCCAGCGTCAGCACAGCGAACAGCGTGTCCATGTCATCCTGGTCGGCTTCGGCGTGGTTGGTGTAGCAAACATCCACTCCCATCGGCAGGCCCAGCAGCTTGCCGCAGAAATGGTCCTCCAGCCCGGCGCGGATGATCTGCTTTCCGTCGTAGAGGTATTCGGGGCCGATGAAGCCGACCACCGTGTTGACCAGCAGCGGCCGGAAGGCGCGGGCGACGGCGTAGGCGCGGGTCTCCATGGTCTGCTGATCGACGCCGTGATGGGCGTCGGCGGACAGGGCGGCGCCCTGGCCTGTTTCGAAATACATGACGTGGTCGCCGACCGTGCCGCGCTTCAGGGACCGCGCGGCCTCGTGCGCCTCGCGCAGCACGGCCAGGGAGATGCCGAAGCCGCGGTTGGCCTTCTCCGATCCGGCGACGGATTGGAACACCAGATCGACCGGCGCCCCGCCCTCGATCGCCCGGATGGCCGTGGTGACGTGGCCCAGGCAGCAGGTCTGGGTCGGGATGTCCAGCCGGGTGCGCAACTCGTCCAGCAGGCGGACGATGCGGCTGTAATCCTCCACGCTGTCGGTGACCGGGTTGACGCCGAGCACCGCGTCGCCGCTGCCCATCAGCAGCCCGTCGAGCAGACTCGCGGCGATGCCGCGGCTGTCGTCGGTCGGGTGGTTGGGTTGCAGGCGCGTGGACAGCCGTCCAGCCAGCCCCAGGCTGTTGCGGAAGGCCACGGGGTTCTCGCATTTGGCCGCCACCGCCATCAGGTCCTGCGCCCGCATGATCTTCGACACGCCCGCCACCATCTCCGGCGTCAGGCCGGCGGCGAGCGCGGCCAGACTGTTTCGGTCGGCGGCGTCCGACAGCAGCCAGTCCCGGAACTCCCCGACGGTCAGCGACGCGACGGGAGCCAGAGCCGCCGCGTCCCGCTGGTCGTGGATCAGGCGGGTGACCTCGTCCTCCTCGTAGGGCACGAGGTCGGTGACCAGAAAATCCGCCAACGGAATGTCGGCAAGGACGCGCTGGGCGGCGTGGCGCTCCAGCGCGCTGCCGGCGGCCAGCCCGGCCAACTGGTCCCCCGACCGGGCGGGCGAGGCCTTGGCCAGCACGTCGCGCAGATGGGGGAAGCGCCAGCGGGTGCGGCCGAGCGAGGTGGTGTAGGGCATACGGACTCTCCGGCGAAGGGGAGACGGTTCAGAAGCGGCGCGGATCGACCGCCATCAGGTCGAGCGGCGGCGCGCACCCGGCCACCAGATCAGCGACCACCATGCCGCTCAGCCCGCCGAGGGTCAGCCCGACATGCTGGTGGCCGAAGGCGTAGACCACCCGTTCGCTGGCCCGCGACCGGCCGAGCACCGGCAAACCGTCGGGAAAGGTCGGGCGGAAACCCAGCCAGTCGTCGGTCTGACGGACGCCCGGTTCGTTCAGGGCTGGCAGGGCCTCGCGGGCCGAGCGCGCCAGCAGACCCGTCAGACCGGACGCCTTGCGGGGGTCGAGCCCGGCCAGTTCCACCGTGCCGGCCACCCTCAGGCCTTGGGCCATGGGGGTCATGTAGAGCCCACGCTCGGCCCAGCCGCAGGGCCGCCCGATGGGGTCGATCACCCCGCCGAAGGTGACGTGATAGCCGCGCTCAGTGTCCAGCGGCAGACTGTCGCCGCAATCGGCGGCCAGCGGGCGGGAGTGGATGCCGGCCGCCACCACGGCATGGTCGAAACGCTCGTCGCCGTCCGGCGTGACGAGGATGACGCCGGAACCGCCGGGGGCCAGCCTCGTCACGGCGCGGGCCTCGGTCCGCAGGCCGCGCCCGACCAGCCAGCCGTGCAGCGCGGTGAGGAAGCCCGCAGGGTCGCTCAGATGCCAGCTTCCGGGGAACAGCACGCCGTGGGCGAAGATCGGCGCCAGCGCCGGTTCCAGCCCCCGGATGGCCGAGGCGTCCAGAACCTCGCAGGCGACGCCGGCCTCGCGGCGCAGCCGCAGGGAGTCCGCGCTGTTCCGGAAGGACCGCTCGCTGGAATAGAGGTACAGGCATTCGCGGCGGCGTATCCGGTCCTCCAGCCCGGCGTCGCGAATCAGGTCGGCGTATCCTTCATAGGCGCGGCCCAGAAGCGGACCCAGCGCCGCCACCGCCGCTTCGTAGCGGGCCGGGGTGGAATGCCACAGGAAGCGCGCCAGCCAGGGCATGAGCCGCGGCAGGTAGGAGGCGCGCAGCCGGAAGGGGCTGTCGGCGGCCAGCAGGTAGCGGTGGAAATCCCGGAAGACCGACGGGTTGTTGACCGGGATGCAGGCGTAGTTGGCGAAGGTCCCAGCGTTGCCGTAGGAGGCGCCGCCCGCCGGCCCCGCGGGGTCGAACAGCGTGACGGCGTGCCCGTCCCGCATCAGCCAATAGGCCGAGGACAGACCGACGAAACCGGCACCGATGACGGCGACTGTGGCCATGGCGGGGGTGCTCCTTCAGGGTGGATCGGGTGGAACGGACCGGCGGCTCACCAGACGTCGCGCAGCAGCCGCAGCCAGTTGCCGCCCATGACCCGCTCGATCTTGCCGGACGACCAGCCCTTGCGGACCATGGCGGCGGTCAGGTTGGGATAGTCCTCGATGCGCTCGATGCCCTTGGGGAAGACCAGATCGCCGAAGGTGGTCAGGCGGCGCCCGTTGCCCTTGTCGTGCATCACCCATTCCTGGAAGGACCAGGGCTGGCCCTGCGACATGTCGGTGCCGATGCCGACATGCTCCTCGCCGCAGACGCCGACCATGTGCTCAACCACGTCGATGAAGTCGTCGATGGTGGAGGCGGTGCCCTTGGGCAGGAAGGGCGGGAAGATGGTGACGCCGACATAGCCGCCGCGCTGCGCCACGCTGCGCAGGGTCTCGTCGGACTTATTGCGCGGATGGTCCTTCAGGGCGCGCGGGCAGCAGTGGGTGTAGGCCACCGGCTTCACCGACGCCTCGATGGCCTCGGTCGCCGTCCGTTCCGACACGTGGGACAGATCGACCAGGATGCCCAGCCGGTTCATCTCCGCCACCACGTCGCGGCCGAAGCCGGTCAGCCCGGCGTCCTTGCCCTCGTAGCAGCCGGCCCCGACGAGATTCTGGGTGTTGTAGGTGAGCTGGATGATCTTCACGCCCAGTTCGGCGTAGAGTTCGAGATAGTCGATGTTGTCGTCGATGCCAGACGTGTTCTGCCAGCCCAGGATGATACCGACCTTGCCGTCGGCCTTGGCCTGGCGGATGTCCTCGACGCTGCGGATCTGGGTGATGATGTCGCCGTGCTCGCGGAACATGCGCTTCCAGTGGCCCACGTTCTTCATGGTGTCCTGGAAGCCTTCCCAGACGCTGCAGGTGCAGTTGGCGGCGGTGATGCCCGCCGTCCGCATCGCCTCGAAGATCTCGCGGTCGAAGTTGCAGACGAGAAGGGAGTCGGTGACGATCAGATCCTCGTGACGGACGTCGGCGATGCTGTCAGGCATGGTGGCCTCGATTGTGATTGTGGAGGAGAGGCGCGCATCGGGGCGCGCCGCATCAATAGAAGAGCTTCAGTAGAAGAAGCTCGGCAGGCCGGTGACGATGCCGGGGAAGAGGGTGAAGAGCGCGATGGACACCAGCATCAGCAGCCAGTAGGGGATGGCCTCCCACGCCGCCTCGGTGATGTTGACTGCACCCTTGGTCAGCGACACCAGAACGAACAGGTTGATGCCAACCGGCGGGGTGATCATCCCGATCTCGATCAGGACGGTGACGACGATGCCGTACCAGACCGGGTCGAAGCCGACGTTCATCATCAGCGGGAAGGTCAGCGGCAGGGTCATCAGCATGATGGAGATGCCGTCGAACAGGCAGCCGAGGACCAAATAGAGCAGGACGATGCCGAGCAGCAGCTCGTACTTGCCGATGGCCATCGCGCCCATGGTCTGGGCGAGCTGGGCCGGCAGCCCCAGGATGCTGATGGCCTGCGACAGGATGGACGCCCCCAGGAAGATCAGCGCGATGGCGCCGAAGCCGCGCACCGCCGCGATCAGCGCGTGCAGCAGCCCCTTCATCGTCAGCTCGCCGACGGTGAAGCCGAGCGCGATGGCCGCGACCACCCCCAGCGACGCCGCCTCGGTCGGGGTGGCGATGCCCATGTAGATGGTCCCCAGCACCGCGAACATCAGGATGGCCAGCGGCCACAGATCGACCAGCGACCGCAGGATCACCGCCAGCGACACCGCCTCGCGGTCGTCGGGCAGCCAGCCGGGCGAGAGCCGGGCGCGGACCGCGACCAGCCCCATGAACATGGCCGCCAGCAGGAAGCCGGGGATCAGGCCCGCCAGGAACAGCTTGCCGATCGACACGTCCATGGTGGCGCCGTAGATGATCAAAATCAGGCTGGGCGGGATGATGATCCCCAGCGTGCCCGAGGCGGCCAGGATGCCGACCACGCTCTTCGCCGGGTAGCCGCGCTTGATGAGCTGCGGGTAGGCGACCGACCCGACGGCGGCGGCGGTGGCGAGGCTGGTGCCGCTGACCGCGCCGAACAGCGTGCCGACCGCCACATTGGTGTGCATCAGGCCGCCGGGCACCCGGCGGAACAGCGGCGACACTCCCGAATAGATGCGGGCGCCGAGCCCGCTGGCGAGCAGAACCTCGCCCAGCACGATGAAGGCCGGGACCGCGCTGAGGGTGAAGCTGTTGAAGGCGTTCCAGCCAGCGGTGATGCCCAGTTGCAGGGCGCCGCCGACGAACAGTTCCAGGATCAGAAAGCCGGTCAGCCCCAGCGCCACGCCGATCGGAAACCCGGCGAGGAGCATGACGGCCAGACTCACGCCCATGACGAGCCATACCATGTCGCTCACTCCAAATTTTTAAATGCTGGCCAAACCCTTGATGCCGCCCGCTCGGGCGCGGGCAGGGCTGCGGCTCAGGCGCGCCCCAGAAGGCGCAGGACGCGCAGGAGGATCATCGACAGCGCCATCACCGGGATGCCGAACATCCAGGGGGCCACCGGCAGCGCGGCGTTCTCGGAGCGGGCGGAGATCTGCCAGGAAAAGGCGGCGAATTTGTAGCCTTCGACCAGAATGATGACGAAGAACAGGATCGTCGCCAGGTCGCCGGCCAGCCGGCAGAGGCGCTGCAAGGGGGCGGGCAGCCGGCTGGTCACGATCTGCACCGTGATGTGCTCACGGTCGAGGTCGGAGGTGACGATCGAGATGAAGCTGGAGGTCGCGAACAGGAGACCGACGAACTCATCGGAGAAATCAAGGGGAACGCCGAGAACATAGCGATTCAGCGTCGCGACGATCACCAGAGCGATGAAGCAGGCGATGATGCCGGCTCCGATGTTCTTCAACAAATTCGATATGGAATTGTCCATGCCATCCCCCTCTTGTCCATGTGCGGCACGCCGCCGACCAGCCGGCAGCGTGCCCACCGGCTACTTCACGGCGTCGAGGATGGCGTTCATGTTGGCGACGGCCTTCGGCCCGACCTGTTCCGACATCTCCTTCCAGGTCGTGCGGGCGGCGGTGATGAAGGCCGCCTGATCGGCGTCGGAGAAGGGCTCCAGCATCTTGCCGCCGGCGTCGGTCAGCTTCTTCAGCCCGGCCTCTTCCCGCTCGCCCTTGGTGAACTCCTCGTTCGTGTAGGCCAGCACGTCGGCGGCGGCGGCGCGCAGGGCCTCCTGCTGGGTGGGCGACAGGGACTGGAAGCGCTTGGTCGAGATCAGCAGGTTGATCGGCACCCCGGCGTGCGGCTGCAGGTAGGCGGCGTAGGGCGTCACCTCCTGGAGCGAGATGGTGGTGGCGATGCTGCCCATGTAGGTGGCGCAATCGACGACGCCGGTCTGAAGGGCGACGTACATGTCGTTCTGCCCGATGATCTGCGCGGCGATGCCCAGTTTCTTGAAGGTTTCCACCTGATGGCGGCCCCACACGCGGATCTTCTTGCTCTTCAGGTCCTCCAGGCTGCGGACCGGTGTCTTGCAGAAGACGTGGACGCTGCGTTCGGGAACCTGGACGGCGCCCAGCGTGGTGATGCCCCACTTTTCGAACACCGGCTGGTAGATGGCCTGGATGGCCGGCACGGCCTTGAGCTGGTCATCCACCGCCTCGATGGAGCCCTGGACGTAGGCGACGGCCAGTTCCGGCTCGTCGCGCGCCACATATTCGGGATAGAGCGCCGACATGTCCACCGCACCCGACGGCAGGACGCGCAGGATGTCGGCGTCCTTGATGCCGAGCGACCCGCCGTGGAACACCTGGATCTTCAGATCGCCCTTGGAATGCTCCTCCACCTTCTTCGAGAAGACATTCAGATACTCGGCGACGGGGCGGCTTTCGACCCAGACCGAGTGCAGCCGGAGGGTGGTTTCCGCCGCGGCCGGCAGGGCGGACAAGGTCATGCCAGCCGCCAGAAGCGCAGTGCATGCCGATTTGCAGAGACGCATATCACCCTCCTTGATGAGCATCCGATGTGAGTGGCTGTCCTGCAGCCGTATGTAAGCCTGTCATACTGTACGCCATACAGTCAACGTCCGTATTACGAAAAATCGGACATGCCGCCATACACTTGAAGCGTCCGCACCCGGCAATGTATGGTGAGGCCCAAACGTCGACGCCCCTGCGCTCAGGCGACAGCGGGCGCGATAGGCCATCATGGGAAGGACAATGGCACTGAACAGCCGCGACCGGCGGAGCGGCATCGATGCGCGCGCTCTGGCAACGCTGAAGGCCACGATGGCCGAACTCGACCGCGACAGCCCGATCTACGTGCGCATCGCCACCGCCCTGTCGGCGCAGGTGGCCAGTGGGCAGCTGTCTCCCGGACAGCCGCTGCCGTCGCACCGCGAGTTGGCCCGCTCCCTGGACGTCAACCTGACGACCATCACCAAGGCCTTCAACCTGCTGAAGAAGCGCGGTGTGATCTCGGCGGAGGCGGGGCGCGGCACGGCGGTGCGCGGGCGCGACCTGAACCACGCCGCCCCATCCTACGACCAGCCGCGCCTGCCCCCGGCCATCGACCTGTCGGTCCACAAGCTGAGTGTGCCGGGCTATCAGGAGTTCATCGGCAGCCTGCTGCGCAAGATCGCCAGCCACCCGGACGATCTGGCGCGCCTGCAGGAGTATCATTCGGCCTTCGGCAGCAACCACAACCGCCGTCTGGCGGTGGAATGGCTGCTGTCCTGGGGAGTCGCGGCCACGCCCAACCAGGTGGCGGTGACCGCCGGCGCCCAGCACGCGATCCTGGTGGTGCTGGCCAGCGTGCTGACCGCCGGTGATTCCATTCTGGTGCCGCGACTGGTCTACCAGGGCGTGAAGGCCGCCGCACAGGTGCTGGGTCTGGGTCTGATCCCGGTCGACACGGACGAGCACGGGATGATTCCCGACAGCCTCGCCCGGCTGGTCGGCAACCCGCGGGTCAAGGCCATCTTTCTGGTGCCGACGCTGGCCAACCCGACCACCGTCACCATGCCGCTGGACCGGCGACAGGCCATCGTGGACATCGCCCGCCGCAATTCCCTGCTGATCGTCGAGGACGACCTGTTCCGGCCGCTGGCGTCGAACCGGCTGCCCAGCCTGTGGTCGCTCTATCCGGAGGGGTGTTTCCACATCTCGTCGCTGTCCAAGGTGATCGCGCCCGGCAACCGCTGCGGGTTCGTGGCTTTCCCGGAACGGTTCGGGGCGGCGATCGCCTCGGCGCTTCGTGGCAGCATCTGGATGACCGACGTCATCTCGCTCACGCTGGTGCAGAGCCTGCTGGAGCAGAAGAAGCACCTGGAATTCGTCGGCACGCTGCGCCAACAGCTGACGACGCGCCACAGTCTGGCGCTGGCCCATTTCGGTGGAGCTCTGGCGAAGAGCGATCCGGAAAGCCTGTTCCTCTGGCTGGATCTCGACTCCTCCCAAGACTCCACGGCCATCGCCGAAATGCTGTATGAGCGGGGCATCGGCGTGGTGTCGTCGGATGTCTTCATGATCGGCAAGACCAAGCCGAGCAACGGCATCCGCATCTACAAGGGCTCGGCCCGCAGCGATACCGAGTGGGACATCGCCCTCTCGCTCATCGCGACGTTGGTGCGCAAGCCGGAATAACGAGACGCTGTCGAGGAAGGGATGCCGGCCACATCGTCTCAGGGGAGCCCCGCCACGCAATCGGGAGGTTGCGCGGCGGGCGGGGCGGCAGGAAGGGCCGAAGCCTGCCGGAATCCCTCAACGGGTCACGTCGATGACGATGCGGCCGCGGATCGTCCCGGCGAGGATCTTGGTTGCCAGTTCGGGCAGCGCGTCGAAGGGCTGCACCTCGTACATCGTCTTCAGCGCGTTCCGGTCCAGGTCGCGCGCCAGCCGCGTCCAGGCGGCGTCGCGGCGGTCCGGCGGTGCCATCACGGAGTCGACGCCCAGCAGCGCCACGCCGCGCAGGATGTGCGGCAGGACCGTCCCCGGCAGATCGGAGGAGCCGGCCAAGCCGCAGGCGGCGATGGCGCCCCCCCACGCGGTCTGCGACAGCGCGTTGACCAGCGTCTGCCCGCCCACCGAGTCGACACCGCCGGCCCAGCGCTCCTTCTGCAAGGGGGCTCCCTTTTCCAGAAGGGCGGCGCGGTCGATGAAGCCGGTGGCCCCCAGGCCACGCAGATAGTCGTGCGTTTCGGGCCGGCCGGTGGAGGCCACGACCGGGTAGCCGCGCTTGGCGAGCAGTGCCACCGCGACGGAGCCGACTCCGCCGGCCGCTCCGGTGACCAACACCTCCTTGCCGCCGGGGCGGATGGCGCCCCACCGCTCCAGCGCGTCCACGCACAGCGCGGCGGTGTAGCCGGCGGTGCCGATGCCCATGGCCTCCTCGAACGAGAAGGCGTCCGGCAGGCGGGTCAGCCACTCCGCCTTCAGACGCTGAAAGCGGGTGTAACCGCCCCATTGCGTTTCCGACAGGCCCCAGCCGTTGGCGACCACCTTGTCGCCGGGCTTCCAGGCGGGGGAGCGGGATTCGACCACGGTACCGGCGAGGTCGATGCCGGCGACCATCGGCAGCTTGCGGGCGATCCTGCCCTTGCCGGAGACCGCGAGTCCGTCCTTGTAGTTGAGCGTGGAGCAGGCGACCTCGACCAGCACATCGTTGTCCGGCAGGTCAGCCAGCGTCAGCGTCGTGAAGCCGCCCTTCGGCTTGCCGCCGACGTCCTCGATGACAAAGGCTGTGAAGTTCTCGGGCACGGTGGTTCTTTCCCTTCGATAAGGACGATGTTGGATGGACACCGTCACTCGCCACCACGGAACACGGGAGCGCGCTTTTCCAGGAAGGCGCTGACGCCTTCGCGGGCGTCCGCCGCCTTTTCCAGCCGGCGGGCGACCGTCGCCTCATAGGCACCGGCGGCTTCGATCCCTTCGCGCTCCCCCAGGATCACCCCGGCCTTGATCGCGGCAACCACGGAGGGGGCGTTCCGCGCGATGGCCCGCGCCAGGACGAGCGCCTCCTTCAACGCCTCGCCCTTTCCCGCCAATTGGTTGACGAAGCCGGTCCGGTAGGCCTCGTCCGCGGGAAGGGGATTGGCCGTCAGCATCAGTTCCAAGGCGCGGGCGGACGACATCAGGCGCGGCAACCGACCGATCTGCCCACCCTCCGGGAGCATGCCCAGGCGGGCGCCCGGCGACCCGAACGTCGCGTTGACGCTTGCGACGCGCAGGTCGCAGGACAGGGCGAGGATGAGCGCCGCGGCGTAGCAGTGCCCGTTGACGGCCGCGATGACCGGCTTCCTCATGTCCCGTGGACGCAGGAACGGGGCCTCTCCCAGGTTCGTCGCCGCGTGGGCGCCGGAGGCGATTTCATTCAGATCGTGTCCGCTTGAGAAGGCGATGTCGCCGGCGCCCGTCACCACGACCACCCGCACGGCGCCGTCGCCGTCCGCGTCGTTCAGGTGGCTTAGGAAATCCGCGGCCATCGTGCCTTCGAACGCGTTGCGTTTGGGTTCGTTGGAGATGGTCAGGATGCGGATCGCGCCCTCGGTCTGGGCGGTAATCTCGGGCATGTCAGAAGTCCTCTTCGAGGCCGGTTGGCTTTTTTTCACAGGGAAACGGGGTGCAGGCGTCAGCGCCAGATCTTGTCCTGCCAGTCGTAGGCGCCGACGCGGAGGTCGGGCTTTTCCGCCAGCAGATGCTTCTTCTGCACACGCTGCGAGTCCGTGAGAGGGAAGGAGTCGCGATACTCGTAGTAGCGGGGCACCTTGAAGGCCGCGAGATGCCGCCCGCAGTGATCGGCGATGCGCTCCGGCGTGCAGGTCGAGGGATCGACCCCCGGCGCCAGCTGGATGTAGGCCTTGATTTCCTCGCCGCGATAATTGTCGGGAACCGGAACGATCGCGGCGTCCTGGATTCCGTCGAGCGTGCGCAGCACCACCTCGACCTCGCGGGCCGAAATGTTCTCGCCGCTGCGCCGCACCATGTCCTTGGTCCGGCCCAGGATGTAGTGATACCCGGAGGAATCAACGCGGGCCAGATCGCCGGTGCGGAACCAGCCCTTGCGGAACGCCTGCGCCGTCGCCTCCTCGTTTCCGAAATAGCCTTTCAGCAGGCCGCGGCCACGCACGCAAAGCTCTCCGGTCGCGCCCGTCGGCACGGGATTGCCGTCCTCGTCCGCGATCATCGCTTCCCGGAAGGGGGCGACCACCCCGCAACTGGCCGAGCCGGTCATCTCGGCGATCCGGTGCGCCGGCATGTAGGTGCCGCCGCCGATCTCGGTCATGCCGTAGAACTCCTGCCCGTACACGTCGAAGCGGCGCTGGAAGTCGGCGTGGCTTTCCGGGCCGAACGCGAAGATGGTGGCCAGCTTGAGCGCGTTGTGCGCATCCGCTGGCCGGGCCGGCTGCTTGTAGACCATTTCGAACAGCGCGCAGTAGTCGCACTCCAGTTGCGCGACATCGAGCATGAAGCGCTTGGCGCCGGGCTTGCGCGGGAAGAAGGCGCAGCCGCCGCTCACCATCGCGTTCAGCAGAATCCTCTGCCCGACCATGTAGAAGAAGCTCGATCCCACATAGAAGCGCTGCAGGTCCGTGGCGAAGAACTCGGTGGAGCTGTAGCCCAGGCAAAGCCAGTACTCGTTGGTCAGCATACAGGCCTTCGAGAAGCCGGTGGTGCCCGACGTGTACTGGAGGTTGAGGACCGCGTCCGCGGAACGGGGTGTGTGGGGCGCCCGGCGGCCCTGCGCCTCGTCCATCAGCGCCTGCCAGCGGCGATGCCGGCCCGGCGCCGCATCGCCGATGACGATGACGTTGGACGGAGGGAGCGACACCGTCTCAAGCGCGTCGAGATGCGGCAGGAACTCCGCCTCCAGGATGAGGAAGGCGGCGAGCGAGGTCTTCAGCACATACTCGACCTCGCGGGAGGTGTAGGTGGCGTTCACCGGCACCATCACCGCCTGCAGGCGGGACAACGCCAGCCACGCGATGGGAAACTCCTCCCGGTTCCAGGCCATGACCGCGACATGCACGCCGGGGCCGATGCCGAGCGCGGCGAAGGCCGCGGCGGCGGTTTCGACCTTGGCCAGCACCTCGCCCCAGCTCCGCTCCACGCCGTCGTCGATGAAGCGCCACGCCGGGGCGTCCGGATGCCGGACGGCGGTTTGCGCCAGGAGGTCGAACACCGAATCCGGAAGCGTTGCCGTTTCCAGACGGCGGGCGAGAGCATCGGGTTCTTCCGTGCGAAAATCTGCGAACATCACTCTTCCCGTAGATGAGGGTCCGGTAGATGAGGGGTGGCCCGTCGCGACCGGCTATCCCGCGCGCCGTGCGGCGCGGCGCTGGATGCGGTCGCTCAGGAAAACCGCCGCAAAGGTGGCCAGGATGAGCAGCGACGCGACCGCCGCGACAACCGGCGTCAGATCGTGGCGCATGTCGGCCCAGATCCGCATTGGCAAGGTTTCGTTGCGGCCCATGACGAACAGGGCGATGACCAGCTCGTCGAAGGAGATGAAGAAGGCGAAGACGCCGGCGGAGATGACCGCCGGGCGGATGGTCGGCAGCGTGACGTACCAGAAGGCCTCGTGCGGCCGGGCGCCCAGGACCCGGGCGGCCCTGGCGAGCGTGTCGCCGGTCTGGCGCAGCGCTCCCGACACCGTCGTCGTGACGAAGGGCAGCGCGAGGACGGCGTGCACCAGCACGATGCCGCCCATGGAGCCGTACAGGCCGAAGCGGCTGAAGACGAGGAGCGTGCCGAGGGCGAGGATGATGACCGGCACGACCTGCGGCCCCAGGAAGATCGGTCCCGCGATCCGCACCGCGCGGCCGTCGCGGCTCAGGACGAGCGCCGCCGCCGTGCCGACGACGGTCGCGAGCAGCGCGCTGGCGGTTGCGATGACCAGGCTGCGCCAGGTCGCGTCGATCCAGCCGGGCGTGGCGAAGAAGTCCTCGTACCAGTGCAGCGTGAAGCCGGTCGGCGGGAATTTGAGGTAGCGCGTCTCGCTGACCGACATCGGCACCACCAGCAGCAGCGGCAGCAACAGGTAAAGGAGGACGCCGACGAAATAGACGGGCAGGAGGTAGCGTCCGGACTGTTCCCACAGTGTTCGTTTCATCGCGTCCCTCCATGGCCGCTCAGCCGGGTCACGCGCCGGAAGAGCAGGGCGACGGCGCCCACCATCAGGAAGCCGGCGACCAGCAGCACCATCCCGAGAGCCGAACCCAGCCCCCAGTCGAGGGTGACCGTGATCTGCGTCGCGATGATGTTCGCGATCATGTTCTCCTTCGGCCCGCCGACCAGGGCCGGGGTGATGAAGAAGCCCAGGGCCAGGACGAAGGTGAGCATCCACGCGTTGATCGCGCCGCCGGCGCTCAGCGGCAGGAAGACGTGGAGGAAGCCACGCCACGGGGTGGCGCCGAGGATGCGCGACGCCAGCAGCAGGGAGCGGTTGATCGTCGTCATGCTGGAGAACATGACCAGGATGGCGACCGGCAGGAGCACCTGCACCATCGCGATGTACACGGCCCCACGGCTGTACAGCATCTGGAGCGGTGTATCGATGATCCCCGCACCAATCAGCATGGAGTTCACCAATCCCTCGCGGCCCAGGACGACGATCCAGCCGAAGGTCCGCACCAGCACGCTGACCCAAAGCGGTGTCAGAATGAGCAGGAGGAGCAACGTGCGGCGCCTCGGCGGGCAGGACGCCAGACAATAGGCGGCGGGATAGCCGGCCAGGATGCACGCGAAGGCCACGCCGGCGGCGAGTTGCAACGTTCCGAACAGGATGGTGCGGTAGGGCCCCTCGCCAAGCGCTTCCTGGTAATGCTCCGCCGTCAGTCCGGCATCGCCCTGCAGGCTCCACAGCGCGACCTCGCCCACCGGAACGAGGAAGGCCAGCAGGAACAGCAAGGCCGCCGGGGCGAGCAGCCAGAGGGAGGAGAAGGGGGCGCGCCGTCGGCGCGCCGCCCCTATCCCATCACGCGGCATGGAAACGCCGTCGCTCATTGCAGACGCCAAGTTTCCCACCGCTTCTGAATGCGCGGCAGGTTTTCGGCCCAGAACTCGGCGTTCAGCGCGAACTGCACCTCCATGTTTTCCGGGCTGGTCGGAAGTTGCCTAGCTTCCTCCGCCGACAGGATCTTGTAGATGTCGGGATTGAAGCTGGAGTAGGGCATGGCGCGGGCGATCTCGGCCAGACGCTGCGGCTCGTTCCAGCAATATTTCATGAACTGCATGGCCGCGGCGGCGTTGTTGGCCCCCTTGACGATCGAGTAGTAGCTGACGTCGAGCGAGCCGCCGTTCCAGATCAGCGCGACCGGGAGCTTGTCCTTCTGCAACTGCTGGATACGGCCGTTGAAGGCGGTCGCGTAGAAGACTTCGCCGCTGGCCAGCAACTGGACCGGCTGCTGCCCGCTCGTCCACCATACGGTGATCGCCGGCTTGATCTCGTCGAGCTTCTTGAAGGCGCGGTCCACGCCTTCCGGCGAACGGAGCACGTCATAGACCTCGGACGGCTTCACGCCGTCGGCGATCAGCGCGAATTCCAGGTTCTCCGCCGGGGAGTTGCGCAACGTGCGGGGGCCGGGGAACTGCTTGACGTCCCAGAAGTCCTTCCAGCCGGTGAAGGTCTTGCCTTCCGGCAGCTTGTCCGTGCGCACGCCGATGGTGGTGGAGTAGGCCACCGATCCGATCGCGTGGGTCTTGCGGGCGATCGGCGGCAGCTTGTTGTCGGGATCGACCACCGACCAGTCGATGGGCTCCAGCCAACCGTTCTTCTGCGACACCGGCAGTCCGGAACGCTCGGTGGGCGCGATGTCCCACAGAATGTTCCTGGTGGTCTGCTGGGCACGGATCTGGGCGAGGGAGTCTTCCGTCGCGGCCTGCGTGACGGTGATCCCCGTCTCCTTGGTGAAGGGCTGGACGCAGATGCGGTTGAGCGTCTCCGCCCAGGCGCCGCCGTAATTCGCGATCACGACCGTCTTGTCCCGGGATTGAGCCAGCGCCGCACCACCGGCGGCGCCGACGAGCGCCGCTCCGAGAGAGAGGCTCCACAGCAGCTTGTTCATAGAACGCTCCTCTATCAGCTTTTCATCGACTGGTTCTGGAAAGGTCCGGAACGAGGACGACGTCGGATGGGCGGAGAACTAGGTTCGCAGCCTCTCCGCGTTCCGGAATCCGGTCCCTGTCGCGTCTCTGTTCCCGGAAATGGATGAGCGCACCGTGATCGGTGCGGGCGCTGTATTCGATCACGTCGCCGAGGAACACGGCCTCCTGGACGGTGACCGTCACGGCGATGTCCGGCCCTTCGGCCGGGCGGCGCTGCAGCTTCTCGGGGCGGATGCTCGCGTACCAGGAGCCTGGACGGGCCGTGAATGCGTTTTCCCGATAGGTGACGCCGAGTTCGGGAATGGCCACCGATCCGGGCTGCGCCACGTCGGCGGCAAGCAGGTTGGTCTGCCCGATGAAATCGGCGACGAAGCGGCTTTGCGGCGCGTCGTACATTTCGGACGGCGTGCCGACCTGCTCGATCCGTCCGTCGCGCAACACGACGATGCGCGACGACATGGCCAGGGCCTCACGCTGATCGTGGGTCACATAGACCACGGTGCAGCCGAGCTGGTGCTGGATTTCCTTGATCTCGAACTGCAGCGCCTCGCGCAGTTTGAGGTCGAGGGCGCCCAGCGGTTCGTCCATGAGCAGGACGGGAGGTTCGAACACGATGGCCCGGGCGAAGGCGACGCGCTGCTGTTGTCCGCCGGACAGATCGCGAGGCATGCGACCGGCCAACGGGCCGAGCCGCACGATCTCCAGCACCCGTTCCACCCGCTCCTTGATCTCCCGGCGCGGCGCGCGGCGCATGCGCAGCGGGAAGGCGATGTTGTCGAACACCGACATGTGGGGGAACAGGGAATAGTTCTGGAACACCATCCCCAGATTTCGCCGCTCCGGCGGCTCGTCGATCACCGAACGCCCGTCGATGCGGATATCGCCCGAGTCGGTCGTGGAGAAGCCCGCAAGTGCATTGAGCGCGGTGGTTTTGCCGGACCCGCTCGATCCAAGGATCGTCAGGAACTCTCCCGGACGAATCGTCAAAGAGAAATCATGAAGCGCCTTTACCGATCCATAGGCCTTCCTGACGGATTGGAACTCGATCGTCGCGCCGGTGGACCTCGTTTGCAGGTTCGCCTCCCTGGTCAAGGTGCCACTTGAAGGTTTATTCACGTCCACCATCGTAGGTACCATCGGCCTGTCCAGTGATGACGCATTGTCTAAAAATGACAGTATGTATAAAAATATACCGCGTCAAGAGGGTACAGTGCGATTGTCCAACATTCATGGTCAGGACCGATTCGGTCGAAGGGTGAGGGCGCAGGGATGCGGGAGGGTGTAAGCAAACCGGGAAGCGAGCCCGAGTGCGGCGAAGGCTCCGCTCCGCTGTTCTTCGAAGAGGTGCTCGCGATGTGGAGCCGGGAACGGACGCGCCCGAAACGGGAGCGGACGCGCTACATGCTGCTCTCGATCGTCGCTCGCCACCTTCGTACGTCACCGGGAAAATTGATGACCGTCGAGGCGCTGCTTGACGAGGCCGGGCTGTCCCGTGGCACTTTCTATAATTATTTCAAAGATATGGACGAGTGTGCAGCCGTCCTGGTCAACCTGTTCTTCGAGCATGTGACGTATCGGCGGTCGGCAAGCAAGGGGCCGAGGAGCAGTTACGATGCGATCCTGGACGCCAACACGGTCTATTGCCGCGCTTACGAGGCGAACGCCGGCGTTTACAGCCTGTTCTCCGAACTCGCCACGCGTGATCCGGAGGTTCTGCGCATGCGCGAACGCATGAATTCGGAATGGGTCGATCGCATCATAGCGGTCGTCGCCCGCCGCCGCGGCCGTCCATTTTCGGAGGATGAGCGCAGCAAATTCGAAGGCGTGCTGAGATTGATGATCGCCATGACGATCGAAAGTCTTCGCGAACGATTCGTTCATGGCGACGCGCTGCTGTGCCGGTCGTTTCCCACCGCCGACAGCTTGGCAAAAGCTCTGTCTGACCAGTGGTACAAGGCGATGGAGGAGTTCGATTGTCCAACCCAGCAGGCTACAGACCCCACTTGAGAACATGTTCAAGCCAGGCGGCCTCAGGCCTACCCAGGATTTCAGCGTAATGGAACGGTTGCCCGGCTGGCGCGTCGAACGGTGACGCCGAAGGCGTGCCATGACGGGGCTGAAGGGTTGCCTGCTCCGCTTGAATCAGCAGGGACGCCTGCACCGACGTGAGTTTGGTGTCGGTCAGCGACGACAGCTTGCTGTACCGCGGCGGCTGCTGCCCAAGGTGCCGGCGCACCTCCGGGGAGCCGGCCGCTGCATCCCGCGAGGCCGTCCAACGCGCCGATGGGGTCCACAGCGCCTTCGTAGCCCATGCTTCAACTGTCCTCGATCCCTCCACGACATCCGCGGTCCGCTTCCGAAGAATGCGGCGCAGCCCAGATCGATGTCCATGAGCGCGCTGGCCTTCTCAATTATTCAGACATTAAACAGCATTGGTCAGGTAGCGGTCTGGTTCTTAATAGGCATATTTAGCCGAAATGGCTGCCGTAAATTAAGCGTAGCGCCATAACTCACAATGAACGCTCGGATTAGTCAATAATGAAGTCTTTCATCAGAAATGCCATTTGCATAAAATAAATTCTCCGGATCGCGTTCCGGTGTGGCTTTTTACGTTAACATTCCTATGCGAATGCTTGCGATGATCGAGGCTTCTGGCAGTGCACGCAAGTCTCTCAAGACGGGCATCGCCATGGGCATGTTCCGGCTCGCCTCGGTTCCCATGATTCTGGGCGCCTTCGAATTGGTTGTCCCGATTTGCGGTGGCTACTCGATTTGCAGTGGCTAAGAGAAGCCTCCAAACTCGAAAGTCATATCTTCATGAAACTATGGGCACGGAAAGTCGCAAGGAGAATGATCACGCTGCTCGCCGTAAGCGCCGTCGTTCTGCTTGTTGTGCGCGCCTACGACTCGCAACGTGGCCTGCCACTCGAGATCTGGCACACCTTCGTGCCGAAGGAACTGCACAGTGAGGATCTCGACACCGGCGGCTGGACCGAATACATGAAGGCAGAGGCTGCCATCTTCGACAGTGTGCGGGCGGAAGTCACCCAGAAATTGCCCCCTGGGGAACGCATTCCGGTCAACCGGTATTTCGATGGAAGCCCGATTTATCCCGGGCGGTTCTCCCAGGATTGGAATCGCTCCTATGTGCTTGAGCCTGATGGTCCCGTCAAAGGAGTGGTGCTGTTCCTTCACGGTTTGACCGACTCACCGTACAGCCTTCGTCACATCGCCCGACTCTATCAAGCCTACGGCTTCGTCGCCATCGCCATCCGATTGCCCGGACACGGAACGGTTCCCGCGGGTCTGGCGGACATCGTGTGGGAGGATTGGTTGGCGGCCACCCGGCTGGCCGCGCGGGAAGCGCAGCGGCGCATCGCTCCGGACCAACCGTTCCACGTGGTCGGGTTTTCGAACGGCGGCGCGCTTGCGATGATGTATGCGCTCGACGCCCACGACGATACCCGGCTGAAGCGCCCCGACCGCATCATTCTGATCTCGCCGATGATCGGGATCACCGCATTCGCGCGCTTCGCCGGGTTGGCCGGCCTGCCCGCGATCTTCCCCCCATTCGCGAAAGCCGCCTGGCTCGGCGTGGTGCCGGAATTCAACCCTTTCAAGTACAACTCGTTTCCGGTCAATGGCGCGCGGCAGTCGCATCTGCTGACATCGGCTCTTCAGAGCCGAATCGCAAACCTTGCGGGCAATGGCCGGTTGGACGGCCTTCCGCCGATCCTCACCTTCCAGTCCGTGATGGATTTCACCGTCAGCACGCGCGCGATCCTGTCCGGATTGTACGCTCACCTGCCCGCCAACGGCAGCGAACTCGTGCTGTTCGACGTGAACCGCAACACCAAATTCGGCCCGCTCCTGAGTTCGGCGTCCGACACCATGCTGGCGCGCATCCTGCCCGATCCGCCCCGCCGGTTCAGAACCACGATCATCACCAACGCCGATGCGGAGCGCCCCGACGTGGTCGCGCGCATGACGGAGGCCGGTGCGGAGACGGAACGGGTGCAGGAATTGGGGCTGGTCTATCCCCCCGACGTCTATTCGCTCTCGCACGTCGCCCTTCCGTTTCCGACGACCGATTCCCTGTACGGCCTGCACCCCGATCCCAACGAGGATTTCGGCATCCACCTGGGCGCGGTGGCCGCCCGGGGAGAGCGTGGAGCGCTGATCGTCAGCATGGATGCCCTGCTCCGCATGTCGTCCAACCCCTTCTTCCCCTACCTGCTGGGGCGGATCGAGGAAACCCTGGCGCATGAAGCGTCCGGGGAAACGTCCGGACACCTGCTGCCCAACGACCGGTCCCCCTAGACACGCTGGAAGGCGGTGAAGACATGGCCACCAAGAAGGTCGCGATCGCTTGCCAGGGTGGAGGAACGCACGCCGCGTTCACCTGGGGCGTCCTGAAAACCATCCTGACGACGAAGCAGCGCTGGGACGAGACCCCGCGGGACGGCGACACCTTCGACATCGTCGCGATCAGCGGCACATCGGCGGGTGCGCTGTGTGCGTTGGCGGCGTGGTACGGCCTCGCCCCGAACACTGCCGACACGGCGTGCGGCACCATCGGCAAGGCCGTCGAGCGCCTGGACTTTCTGTGGACGACCTTCGCCGCGACCAACCCGGTTGAGACCGCCCACAACCATCTGGTCGCCACCCTTATGGAGTGGAAATCGCAGGGACTGCCGTTGCCGGCGTCCAACCCCTATTCCGCCGTCGGTCAACTTGGACTGGCCGGCCTCAACATGATGGGAGCCCGCTGGCAGTATCTTGGATTCCCGGAGCTGCTGAAGGACCTGTGTCCGGATTTCGACGCGATCGATTGGCCGCGGGTGGCCGAAGCCGACATCCGGATTCTCGCCGGCGCCATCGAGGTGCTCAGCGGCAACTTCGAGGTGTTCGATTCCAACAAGACCCTCGAACAGATGGGCCTGCGGCCGGACGGCCGGGAGATCAGCCAGTACGACATCACCCGCTGGCGCATGCGCCGGGCGATCTCGCTCGACGGCGTGGCGGCGTCGGGGACGCTTCCGGAGGTCATGCCCGCACAGGTGATCCCCGGCATGGTGTTTCCGACCTGCGTGCCGGGCCGGACCGTCACCCGCAACGGCTATTATTGGGATGGCCTGTATTCGCGCAATCCGCCGGTGCGCGACCTTCTCGACGCCCGGGTGAAGGACGAGAAGCCGGACGAGGTCTGGATCGTGCGCATCAACCCCCAGGAGTTCCATCCCGCCTCCCCGAACATCGGCCTCGAGGACATCCGGGACCGGGAAAACGATCTGGCCGGCAATCTGTCGCTCAACCAGGAACTGGACGCCATCATGACGATCAACCAGTGGATCGAGCGGTATGGGAACGAGCGTCCGCCGCTGGACACCCATAAGATCGTCGCGGTCCGGACCATCAAGATGACCCGCGACACCGCCTGGGGCCTCAAGCACACCTCGAAGTTCAACCGCTGCCCGGACTACTTCGCGGCGCTTCGCGAGGAAGGGCGGGCGGTCACGGAGCGGTGGCTGGCGGACTGGCGGAGGCTCGGCAAGGACTTTCCGCGCTATCCCTACGACGCGCGCTACCCCGAGCCGTCCCAGCCGCCTTCGCACGGAGCCCCCTAAGCAGGCCCCCACGGAGCCACCGACATGATCGATCTCACCTTCGTCCTCGTCGCGCTCGCGCTGCTCATCTTCCTGGCCTATCGCGGCATGACCCTGCTGATCGCGGCGCCGGCGGCCGCTCTGCTTGCCGCCCTGCTGACCGGCGGCCTGCCGATCCTCGGCGCCTACACCCAGATCTTCATGACCAACGCCGGCTCCTTCATCATCGCCTTCTTTCCCCTGTTCATGCTTGGGGCGATCTTCGGCAAGCTGATGGACGACACCGGATCGGCGCGATCCCTCGCCCGGCTGGTCAGCGCCCGGCTGGGGCCGGACCGCGCGGTCGTGTCGGTGGTGCTGTGCTGCGCCGTCCTGACCTACGGCGGCGTTTCGGCCTTCGTGGTCGCCTTCGCGATCTACCCGGTGGCCGCCGCCCTGTTCCGCGACGCCGACATCCCGAAGCGGCTGATACCGGGCGCCCTCGCGCTGGGCGCCTTCACCTTCACCATGTCGGCCCTGCCGGGAACGCCGGCGATCCAGAACGCGATCCCGATGCCCTTCCTGGGCACCACGGCCTTCGCCGCGCCGGGTCTCGGGATCGTTACAGGGATCGTGATGTTCGTTTTGGGTGTCCTGTGGCTGGACCGCCGGGCCGCCACCGCGAAAGCCTCCGGCGAGGGGTACGGCGACCATGTCGACAGCACTCCGGTGCTGGACCGCGCGGCGCGCGAACGCGCGCAGTGCGAAGGGTTCGACATCGCCGAACTCTCCACCGATCCCGCCCGGCAAGGACGCGCCGACACGGAGGACTTGCCCCCCGCCGCGCTGGCGGTGCTGCCGATCGTCGTGGTCATCGCCAGCAACTTCCTGTTCGTCCAGGTCGTCGCTCCCCGGATGGACACCGCCTTCCTCGCCGAGCCGCGGTTCGGCGCCACAACCATCGAGGCCGTGCGCGGCGTATGGGCGGTCATCGTGGCGCTGTTCCTCGCCATCCTTCTTCTGATCGCCGGCAACTGGAACCGCCTGGGCGATCTGCGCACGAGCCTGGACAAGGGGGCCGACGCTTCGGTCCTGCCGATCTTCAGCACGGCGAGCCTCGTCGGCTTCGGCGCGGTGATCGCCGCCCTTCCGGTCTTCGGGATGATCAGCCAAGCCGTCGTTGCCATCGGCGGCGGCAACCCGCTGGTGTCGGTCGCGGCGTCCGTGGCGGTCCTCTCCGCGATGACCGGCTCGGCGTCCGGCGGCATGAGCATCGCGCTTGACGCGCTTGGCCCGACCTTCGTGGACATGGCGCAGGCGTCCGGCTTTTCGCTCGACGTGATGCATCGGGTGACGGCGGTCGCCTCGGGTGCGCTCGACGCGCTGCCGCACAACGGCGCCGTCATCACGCTGCTCACCGTCTGCAGGCTCAACCATCGCGACTCCTATGGCGACGTCTTCGTCGTCGCAGCCGCCATACCGATGCTCGCTCTGGTCGTCCTGATCGTTCTGGCCAGCCTGCTCAAGCGCCTCGGAATCTAGGGCGAACGTCACATCGGGATCGCCGGACGCCGCAAAAATGGGGGAATCCGTGAACCACAGACGAGCCGAACGCGCACGCCGCCGATGGGCTCTGCTCGCCGTCGCACCGTCGATCCTGCTCGCGGCTTGCGGTTCCGGCGAGGAACCCGTCGCGGACCCGGTCCGCCCCGTGCGGGTGGTGACGGTCGTGAAGCACGAGGGCGGCGAAACCCTGTCGTTGACCGGCCAGATCCAGGCGCAGGACGAGGTCAGCCTCGCGTTCCGCATCGACGGGCGGATGGTCGAACGTCTGGTGAATGTCGGCGATCAGGTCGAAGCGGGGCAACCCATCGCGCGCCTGGACCCCGAACCCGCCCGCAACGCCCTGAGAACGGCGCAGGCGAACCTGAACGCCGCCATGGGACAGCAGACGCTGGCACGCAACGACTACGAACGGCAGGAAACCCTCCTGGGCCAGGGCTGGACCACCCGCGCCCGCTACGACACCGCGGCGCAGGCGCTGAAGGCCGCGGCGGCGCAGGTCGATTCGGCGCAGGCGCAGTTCGACACCGCGCAGGATCATTTGGGCTACACGGAGCTGGTGGCCGACGGCGCCGGCACGGTCACCGCCCGCGGCGCCGAACCCGGCGAGGTGGTGGCGGCCGGTCGCATGATCGTGCATCTGGCCCGCCGGGACGGGCGCGACGCCGTTTTCGACGTTCCGGCACCGGTGTTCCGGATCGCCCCCGCCAACTCGGTCGTCACCGTGGCTCTGACCTCCGACCCCGCGGTGCAGGCCATGGGGCGCGTGCGCGAAGTGGCACCGCAGGCCGATCCGGTGACCCGCACCTTCACCGTCCGGGTCGGCCTTCAGGACCCGCCCGACGCGATGCGCCTCGGCTCGACGGTCAACGGGTCGATCCAGGTCGGCGGCGTGGGCGGTTTCGAGATTCCCGCAACGGCCCTGACGCAGGCGAACCGGCAGCCGGCGGTCTGGATCGTGGATCAGGCGACGAGCACCGTCGCGTTGCGCAACATCGACCTCGAGCGCTACGACCTCGCCCGCGTCATCGTCGCGCGTGGCCTTGAAGCCGACGAGATCGTGGTCACCGCGGGCGTGCAGGCGTTGCGGCCGGGGCAGAAGGTCCGCATGCTCGGGGCCGGGCCATGAGCGGCTTCAATCTCTCCGCGTGGGCGATCCGGAACCGGTCCCTGGTCCTCTTCCTGATGATCGGAGTCGTCCTGGCTGGAACCCTCGCGTTCCTGAAGCTCGGCCGGGCGGAGGACCCGGCCTTCACCATCCGCACCATGGTGGTGCAGGCGCAGTGGCCGGGCGCCACCCTGGACGAAACGCTGCAGCAGGTGACCGAGCGGATCGAACGGACGCTGCAGGAGGTGCCGAACCTCGACACGCTGCGCAGCTACACGGTTCCCGGAACGACCGTGATCTTCGTCGATCTGATCGGCAGCACCCATGGCCGCGCGGTGAGCGACACTTGGTACGAGGTGCGCAAGAGGGTCGGCGACATGCGCCACACCCTTCCGCAGGGCGTCCTCGGCCCCGGCTTCAACGATGACTTCGGCGACACCTTCGGCATCATCTACGGCTTCACCGCCGACGGGTTCACGCACCGCGAATTGCGCGACGCCGTCGAAGACGTCCGTTCACGCCTGCTGCTGATCCCGGATGTCTCGAAGATCGAGCTTCTGGGCGAGCAGGACGAGCGCGTTTACGTGGACTTCTCGCTGGAGACGCTGGCCGGGCTGGGGGTCGAGCCCGGCGCCCTGATCGCCGCCTTGCAGGCGCAGAACGCGGTGCGCCCGGCCGGCGTGCTGCGCACCGGCAAGGAAGCGCTGTCCCTGCAGGTCTCGGGCGCCTTCGCGTCGGAGCAGGACATCCTCGACGTCAATTTCGTGGCCGGGGGACGCATGCTGCGCCTGCGCGATCTGGCCGAGGTGCGCCGCGATCTGGCCGATCCGCCCCAGCCGCTGTTCCGTGTGAACGGCGAACCGGCGATCGGGCTCGCCATCGCGATGCGTCCGGGCGGCGACATCCTCGCCCTCGGCCGGAACGTCTCGGCGGCGATGGCGCGCATCGGCGCCGGCCTGCCGATGGGGATCGAGGCGCATCTGGTGGCCGATCAGGCGCGCACGGTCGACGAGGCGATCTCCGACTTCATCACGTCGCTGTGGCAGGCCGTCGTCATCGTGCTGATCGTCAGCTTCGTCGCTCTCGGTCTGCGCGCGGGCGCCATCGTCGCGATCACGATTCCCTTGACGCTGGCCATCGTTTTCGCCGCGATGGATCTGCTCGGCATCGACCTCCAGCGCATCTCGCTGGGCGCGCTGATCATCGCGCTCGCCCTGCTGGTGGACGACGCCATGACCACCATCGACGCGATGACCCGGCGGCTTGCCGCCGGCGACCGGATGGAGGTCGCCGCCGTGTATCCCTACAAGGCCCTGGCCGTCGCGATGCTGTCCGGCACGCTGGTGACCATCGCGGGTTTCGTACCGATCGGTTTCGCGCAGAGTTCGGCCGGCGAATACACCTTCTCCATCTTCGCCGTCGTGGGCATCGCGCTGATCGCGTCGTGGCTCGTCGCGACCGTCTTCGCGCCCGTCCTGGGCATGATGCTGCTGCGGCCGCCCAAGCCGGGGCGGGGCGGAGAGCCCGGCGTCGTGCTGCGGCTGTACCGCCGCGTTCTGGGCGCGGCGATCCGGTTCCGCGGGCTGACGATCGCGACGACGCTCGGCCTGTTCGTCGCCGCGATCCTGGCGCTCGGTCTCGTTCCGCGGCAGTTCTTTCCACCGTCGGACCGGGTCGAGCTTCTGGTCGATCTCCGCCTGCCGCAGAACGCCTCGATCCACGCCACGCGCGAGGCGGTCGAGCGGTTCGACGCGCTGCTGGCCAAAGAGACGGGGGTCGCGCGCTGGAGCAGCTATGCCGGGCGCGGCGCGATCCGCTTCTACCTGCCGCTGAACGTCCAGCTCGCCAACCCCTTCATCGGCCAGACGGTGGTCGTGACCACGGACATCGCGGCGCGCGAACGGCTGCAATCCCGCCTGGAAACTCTGCTGGCCGAGGAGTTCCCGGACGCCGTCGCCCGCGTGTACCCGCTGGAACTCGGACCACCCGTGGGGTGGCCGCTGCAGTACCGCGTCGTGGGGCCGGACCCGAGCGAGGTGCGCGAGATCGCGATGAAGCTCGCGCAGGTCGTCGCGACCTTTCCCGAGACGCGACGGATCAACTTCGACTGGATGGAAACCGCCCGCAAATTGCGGGTGCGGATCGACCAGGACGAAGCGCGGCGCCTGGGCCTGAGTTCGGCCGCCGTCGCCTCCATGCTGAACGCCGCCGTCTCGGGAAGCGTCGTCACGCCGATCCGCGACGGGATCTATCTGATCGACGTTCTGGCACGGGATGCCCGCGGGCAGACCCTGTCGGTGGAAACGCTGCGCAGCCTGCCGGTGTCCCTGCCGAACGGACGGAGCGTTCCGCTGAACCAACTGGCGTCCTTCGGCTACACCCAGGATCTTCCGCTGGTCTGGCGGCGCGGGCGTCAGCCGACCCTGACGCTGCAGGCGGACGTGGCGCCCGGCGTTCCACCGGAATCCGCCATCGAAGCCCTGGCGCCCCGGATTGCCGACCTGTCGGCCACCCTGCCGCTGGAATACCGCATCGAGGTCGGCGGAATCGCGGAGGAAAGTGCCAAAAGCCGCGCGTCGGTCTTCGCCGTCATTCCATTGATGCTGCTCCTGGTGCTGACCGTGCTGATGGTCCAACTCCGGAGCTTCCAGCGCTTGGCGATCGTGCTGAGCGTGGTGCCGCTCGGTCTGATCGGCGTCGTGCTGGCGTTGCTGGCGTCCGGCCAGCCGCTCGGCTTCGTCGCCATCCTCGGGGTCCTCGCGCTCGTCGGCATGATCGCGAAGAACGCGGTGATCCTGATCGAGCAGATCGAGGCGGAACGGGCCGCGGGACGAGCCGTCCCGGACGCCGTGGTCGAAGCCTGCGGTTCCCGGTTCCGCCCGATCATGCTGACCGCCGCCTCCACCGTGCTCGGCCTCATCCCCATTGCCTTCACCGTGTTCTGGGGTGCGATGGCCTTCGCGATCATGGGCGGTCTCCTCGTCGCGTCGCTGCTGACGCTCGTTTTCCTTCCGACGCTCTACGTGGCGTGGTTCGGCGGCCGTGAGACGGCGCGCAGGCCAACTCCGGTGCCGCCCTCGGCGATGCGGCCGCCGCGGGATGTTCGGTCTTGAACGCGGAGATGGCGATGCCGGTGGAAAAGAAGAGCGACGCCATCGACGTCAGGCTCAGCCACCTGTCGCAACTGTTCGACAGCGTCGATCCGTCGCCGTTCCGCGAAGGCCGTCTGACGGCGGGGGCCGAGGAGTATTTCCTGCGGCGGGTGAAGGAACAGCCTGGGAACCAGCCGGTTCGCATCGTCATCCATCTTCCGGCCAAGGAGATGACGCGGTGTCCGACGTTCGATGTCTCCGCCGCGTTGACCGGCCATTTCGCCGCCTGTGCTGCCGGCGAGGCGAAAAGGAATCGCGAGTCGATCCGAACGTGGCGCCAAGCGGCCTTGATCGGCTTCGTGGTGCTGTCCATCTGCCTTTTCCTTGCTTGGCAGATCTCCAACAATTTTCCGGCTCGCCCGCTGACCCGGATTTTGCAGGAGAGCTTCGTCATCCTTGGTTGGGTCTCGGTCTGGAGGCCCATCGAGACCTTTCTTTACGAACTGCTGCCGCCCGACAAACGCCGCCGCCAGCACCTGCTGCACCGACTTTCGTCTGCCGAAGTCGTTGTGTGCGATTAATTTCAGCGTTGCCGCTGACCAATCATGCAGCAGCTCACCCTCACCAGTCCTGGCGAAAGGTAAACCGCACCGGGTTTTCTGGAGGCCATTTGTGTTGAATCACGCCGCCGTGGCGACGTCCCCGGTTTGGGTTTGGTAGCGGGCGTCGGCCTCGGCGGGAGGGCTGTTTCCGATAGGTTCGAGTAGGCGCCGGTGGTTGAACCGGTCGTCCCATTCCAGTGTGGCGAACTCGACGGCCTCCCTCATACGGCATCCGTGCACACGTTCGCGATCACCGGCGCGGTTCGAAAGCCCGCTCCGAGGCCAGCCAGGGCCTTGGACGGGACCGGCTGTTTGGCTGGCGCGCCAGCAGGATCGTTCGGCCCTGGGTCCGTCCGGGAGGGCGATTCTCCACCTTTCTGAAAACCTTTGGTTTCAAGTTCAATCGGACAGTGTTACTTTGCGGTGTGAGGTATCCTGACGCTGCCGGTATGCGCGCGTTTTCGCGGTGGCCAAGAAACCAGCGGAGAAACAGGACTTATGCGCTCGCACTCCAGCATTTCTAAACAGTAACGTGTTCCTGATGCTTCTATATACCAATAATTAGCTCTTGCCCGTGCATTGATCCATCAGGGACCGGTGTCCGTGCCGGCCGCGTGGCGTGAGGGCTGAATGACTGTGGCGAATCCAACCTTCACTATGATCGGGACCAACAGCTTCGGCCTCTCCGACATCGGAAGCGAGGCCGCCCCGGTGCTGGCGGACCTGGATGGCGACGGCGATCTCGACCTCCTGGTCGGCAACGCGGCCGGCAACACGCTCTTCTTCCGGAACACCGGGACGACGCTGTCGCCGACCTTCACGCTGGACAGCACCAATCCCTTCGGGATCACAAACGTCAGCGCGGGCGGCGCGCTTCCCGGTCTGGTGGACATCGACGGCGACGGCGATCTCGACCTGTTCATCGGCAACCACGCCGGCACCACCCTGTTCTTCCGCAACAATGGGACCTCGCCGCAGGCGCCGACCTTTTCTCTGGAAGGCACCGGCCTGTTCGGCATCCAGAACGCCGGCAGTTACGGGGCGCCGAACTTCGCCGATCTGGACGGCGACGACGACCTCGACCTGCTGATCGGCAGTGCGGACGGGAACATCCTCCTTTACCGCAACAACGGCTCGACGCTGGCGCCGACCTTTTCTCTGGAAGGCACCAATCCCTTCGGTCTGCCCGGCGACACCGACGGCTATTCGGCGCCCGCTCTGGCGGACATCAACGGGGACGGCCTCGTCGACCTCATCACCAAAAGCACCGTCTACGTCAACGTCGGCACGGCGGCGGCGCCGACCTTTTCGCTGTTCGCCACGAATCCCTATGGGAATGCCGGACCCGGGGCGTATCCGCGGCCGTCCCTCGGCGATCTGGACGGCGACGGCGACCGCGATCTGGTGATTGGCGTCGACGGCGGCGAACTGGAGTATTTCCGCAACGTTTCCCCCGTGTCCGTGACCCTCGGCGATGGCGGCAACACGATCGCGCTGTCGCAGATCAACACGCTGACCGGCGGCACCGGCACCGACGTGGTGACGCTGGTCGACATCGGGGCGACCTTCCTGGTCACAGGGATCGAGACGCTGACCGGCAGCACCGCCACCGACCTGGTGACGCTGGGCGGCAGCGGCAACACGCTGCTGGTGAGCCGGATCGAGACGCTGGCCGGCGGCTCCGGCACCGACGCGGTGACGCTGGGCTCCTTCGGAAACACGATGCTGGTCGGCGGCGTCGAGACGCTGACCGGCGGCATCGGCACCGACGTGGTGATCCTGGGCTCCCTCGGGAACACCCTGCTGGTAGAGGGCGTCGAGACGCTGACCGGCGGCATCGGCACCGACGTGGTGACGCTGGGCAACAGCGCGGGCAACACGCTGACGGTGTTCCGGCTGGAGACGCTGACCGGCGGCATCGGCACCGACGCGGTGACGTTCGCCAGCGGCGGCAACACGCTGCTGGCGGAAGGCATCGAAACGATGACCGGCGCCGTCGGCGTCGATTCGGTGACGCTGGGCAACAGCGGCAACACGGTGTCGGTCCGGTTGGTGGAGAGCCTCATCGGCGGCTCCGGCACCGACATCGTGACGCTCGGCACTGGCGGCAACGCGCTGACGGTCCGGTTCCTGGAGAGCATCGTCGGCGGCTCCGGGTCCGACACCGTGACGCTGGGTACCGGCGGCAACACCGTGTGGGTGACCGGCGTCGAATCGCTGGTGGGCGGTTCCGGCAGCGACGTGGTGCGGTTGGACAGCGACGGCAACACGCTGACGGTCCGGCTTGTGGAGACGCTGATCGGCGGTTCCGGTCTCGACATGGTGACGCTGGGTACCGGCGGCAACACCGTGTGGATGACCGGCGTCGAATCCCTGGTGGGCGGTTCCGGCAGCGACGTGGTGCGGTTGGACAGCGACGGCAACACGCTGACGGTCCGGCTTGTGGAGACGCTGATCGGCGGCTCAGGCACCGACGTTGTGACGCTCGGCACCGGCGGAAACACACTGAGGGTGAGCGGCATCGAGACGGTGACTGGCGGTTCCGGCACCGACGTTGTGACGCTGCTCACCGGTGGGAGCACGTTGACGGTGTCCCTTCTGGAATCGTTGATCGGCGGTTCCGGCACCGACGTCGTGGCGCTCAGCAGTACCGGCAACACCATGCTGGTGTCCGCTCTGGAAACGTTGACCGGTGGTTCCGGCACCGACGTGGTGGCGATCAGCGCCAGCGGCATGACCGCTCTGGTGAGCGGCATCGAAACGATCAACGGCGGCAGCGGCCTCGACATCGTGACGCTGGGCGACAGCGCGGGCAACACGCTGACGGTGTCGCGGCTGGAGACGGTGACCGGCGGTTCCGGCACCGACGTGCTGACGTTTGGCGGGACCTTCGGCAACACCATGCTGGTGAACCTCGTCGAGACGCTGACCGGCGGCGGCGCGACCGACATCGTGACGCTGGGCAGCGGCGGCAACACCATCGAGGTGTCGCGGGTCGAGACGTTGTTCGGCGGTTCCGGCACTGATGCGGTGACGCTGGGCAGCGGCGGCAACACGCTGCTGGTCCGGCTGCTGGAGACGCTGACCGGCGGTTCCGGCACCGACGTGCTGACGCTGGGCACCGGCAGCAACATGATGACGGTGAGCGGCGTCGAAACGATCAACGGCGGCAGCGGCCTCGACATCGTGACGCTGGGCGACAGCGCGGGCAACACGCTCACCGTGTGGCGGATCGAGACGCTG
Organism: Azospirillum aestuarii; assembly: GCF_016632405.1. Lineage (NCBI taxonomy): Bacteria > Pseudomonadati > Pseudomonadota > Alphaproteobacteria > Rhodospirillales > Azospirillaceae > Azospirillum > Azospirillum aestuarii. The sequence goes on along the minus strand of NZ_JAEPIV010000041.1, from coordinate 1,186 downwards.
ATCGGCACGTCCGGCACCGACGTGGTGACCCTGGGCAGCGCCGGCGCCACGCTGCTGGTGGACGGGGTCGAGACGGTGATCGGCGGCATCGGCACCGACCTCGTGAAACTGGGCAGCAACGGCAACACGCTGCTGGTGAGTGGTGTCGAGACGCTGGTCGGGGGCGCAGGCACTGACGTGGTGACGCTGGGGAGCAGCGGCAACACGCTGCTGGTGAGCGGCGTCGAAACGCTGACCGGCGGCACCGGCACCGACATGGTCACGCTCGGCAGCGATGGCAACACCCTGACGGCGACGCTGGTCGAGACGCTGATCGGCGGAACCGGTACGGACGTGGTGATCTTCACCCCGGCCGGCAACCAGGGGACGCTCTTCGTTTCCGGTGTTGAAACCGTCTACACACCGTTCCAGACATTGGCGCTCAACGGCACCGACACGCTGATCGTTCTCCCGGCCAGCCCGTCCACCCCGGTGCTCAGCCCGGCATCGGACAGCGGAGCGGTCGGTGACGCGGTGACGAACGCGTCGCAGCCCATGCTGACGGGGACTGCCGATGCCGGCAGCGTCGTGCATCTGTATGGAAATGGTGTCGACATCGGGACGGGAACGGCCGACGGCTCAGGCGCCTGGACTGTGGCCCCCGGCACGACGCTTGCCGACGGGACCTGGACGTTGACGGCCAAGGTGATCGTATCCGGCGTCGAGAGCGGGGAGTCGGGCTCCCTCCTGGTGACCATCGACACAAGCGCTTCATCGCCGACCGGGCTGGCGCTCGACGTGGGGTCGAACAGCGGCTCGCCCTCCGACACGCTGACCAACGTGACGGCACCGGTGATCACCGGGACGGTGGCCGAGGCGGGCGTGGTCGTGCTGTACGAGGGCGCGACCGCCCTGGGCACGGTGACCGCTTCGGCGGCGGGCGCGTGGAGCATTACGGCGGCTTCGCTGAGCGACGGCGCACACACGCTGACGGCCACGGTGACCGATGCGGCGGGCAACAGCTCGTCCGCATCCACCGCGCTCACTGTGACCATCGACACGGGGGCTAACGCTCCTTCCGGCTTGGTGCTCGACGTGGGATCGAACAGCGGGTCCACGGCGGACACGCTGACCAACGTGGCAGCGCCGGTGATCACCGGGACGGTGGGCGAGGCGGGCGTGGTCGTGCTGTACGAGGGCGCGACCG
>NZ_JAEPIV010000040.1:0-32361 GCF_016632405.1 Azospirillum aestuarii | reverse complement strand
CGTGGCAAGAGAAACGCCGGGCGATCCAGCACGCCGCGGCGCATGTGATGATCTCGCACAACTCCGCGCGCGACCTGGAACGGCTGTACCCCGGCGTGGCGGCGGGCAGCACGGCGGTGGCGCATTGCGGGGTGGGCGAGGCCTTCCGCCCGGCCGAGGCGGCGGAGATCGCGGCCTTCCGCAAGGCGCACGGGCTCGAGCGGCCCTATCTGCTGATGGTCGGCGACCGCGCCGGCTACCAGGGCTACAAGAACGGCCTCCTGCTGTTCCGCGCGCTCGGCCTGGGCGATCCGGCGACCCGGGACCTGACGGTGCTGTGCGTGGGCGGAGCCAAGGAGATCGAGCCGGCCTTCCGAGCCCTGGCGCCCGACGTTCCGGTGGTGCGTCTGTCGATGAGCGACGAGGAGCTGCGGCTGGCCTACGCCGGGGCGGAGGCGCTCGCCTACCCGTCGCGCTACGAGGGCTTCGGCATGCCGGTGGTGGAGGCGATGGCCTGCGGCTGCCCGGTGATCACCTGCGCCAACTCCTCGCTGATCGAGGTGGCCGGCGACGCCGCCCTGTTCGCCGGCGAGGACGATGCCGCCGGCATGGCTGCCGCCATCGCCGCGGCCCGCGATCCGGCCCGCCGTGCCGGCCTCGTCGCCCGCGGCCTGGACCAGGCAAGCCATTTTACCTTCAACGCCATGGCCGCCGTCATGGCCGAGGCTCTGACCGACGCCGCCGCCCGGCTGGCGGACGGGCGCGCGCAACGGCCCCTGCCGGTGTGGCAGGAACTGCGGGTCACGCAGGCCGCGGGCGGAGGCAGCAGCGGCGCGGAAGAGGACGAGGAATCGCCCTGGGTGCTGCGCCGCCGCCTTCAGCGCAGTGAGCAGCATCTGCGCGCCGTGCAGAACGAACTGACGAGCATGCAGAACAGCCCTTTCTGGCGGCTGCGCGGAATCACGCTGGGCATGCTGAGGCGGCTCGGCGTGCGGTGGCGGCGCTGAGCAGCGCATGCGTGTACTCTTCGACGATCATATCTTCTCCATCCAGAGCCATGGCGGAGTGTCGCGCTGCTTCGCGGAAGTCATCGTGGGATTGCAGGCGCGCCCTGGCGTGCAGGTGGTGCTGCCCTTCCGCCGGGTCATCAACGCCCATCTGCTCGACCAGCCCGACCTGGATGTCCGCGGCTTTCTGGGGGAGCGGCATTTCCCCGGCAAGCGCACCCTGCTGCGCCGCCACAACCGGAGTCTGGTGCATCGGGCCTTGCGGCGGGGCGCGTTCGACGTCTTCCATCAGACCTTCTACGACGCCGAACTGATTGGCCTTCTGCACGGACGCCCCATGGTGGTCACCATCCACGACATGGCGCCGGAACTGATGCCGGAAACCTTCGCGTCCCCCGAGGACATCCATCCCGGCAAGCGGGCGCTGTGCGCCGCCGCCGCCGCGATCGTGGCGGTGTCGGAAACCACCAAGGCCGATCTGGTTCGGCTCTACGGGGTCGATCCGGCGCGGGTGGAGGTGATCCATCACGGCCTCTCGCAGGATGCGGTGTGGGTGCCGAGCCGGAGGGCGAGGGTGGCACTGCCGGACCGCTATCTGCTGATCGTCGGCCGCCGGGGCGGGTACAAGAACTTCATGGGGGTGGCCCGGACGCTCGCCGCGGTCCTGACCCGCCGGCCCGGTCTGCATCTGGTCTGCGTCGGCGGCGGCCCTCTGGAGGAGATGGAGCGGCAGCCCTTCCTGGACGCCGGCTGCGCCGGCCGCCTGCACCAGCGCACGCTGGACGCCGGCGGGCTCGCCTGCGCCTATGCCCACGCCGATGCCTTCGTCTTTCCGTCGATGTATGAAGGGTTCGGGCTGCCGATCCTGGAGAGCTTCGCCAACGGCTGCCCGGCGATCCTGAGCGCGCGGAGCTGTTTCCCGGAGATCGCCGGGGACGCGGCCCTCTACTTCGATCCGGACCATCCGGACAGTCTGGCGGACGGATTGGACCGGTTGCTCGGCGATCCGATGCTGCGCCGCCAGCTGGTCGATGCCGGGCGGCGGCGCGTCCGCGATTTCACCTGGGGGTCGGCGGTCGACCGGCTGCTGGCCCTCTACCGGCACCTGCCGGCCCGCTATTGACTCCATGCCCATCCGGGCGGCGGGGCCGGGGGGAACGGGGATCGCAGCGGGATTACACAGTGGGATTAAAGGGCGCGCACCGTGCAGCGCGCCAGGAAACGCATCGTGCGCATCGGCGACAGGGCGAAGGCGCGACCGACACGGCTGAGCGCTTTGAGATGGGCGTCCTCATGGACCGCCGCCACCGCCTCCTCGATGGCGAGGCTGGCGCGGAAACGGCGCAGCCCTTCCGGTCCGGCGACCCGGAGCACGCGGTCGGTGTGCTGCCGTCCCAGCCGGTCGATGGCGATGGCCACGGCCGCCGACCGCGCCGGCCGCCCGACATGCACCACGGCGCCCAGAACCGGCAGGCAGTCGAACGAGAAGCGCTCCATGCAGCGCAGAAGCCAATCCCAATCCTCCAGCCGCGGCAGCGTCTCGTCGAGCGGACCGACCGCGGCGAAGCAGTCGCGCCGCACCATCAGGGTGGAGCCGGGCGACACGTAGCAGCCGTCCAGCATCGTCTCGAACCATGTGCCGTCGGCCTGCGGGTGCCGTCGGCTGCGGTGGCCCGTCTTTTCCCGGTGCAGGAGAAAGCCGGTGCACAGCGCCTGTGGAGCATCCGCCCCCCTCTCCATGGCGTCGAGTTGCGCCCGGAGCTTGCCGGAAAGCCATTCGTCGTCGGAATCGAGGAAGGCGACGTAACGGCCGCGCGCCGCCTGCACCCCCGTGTTGCGGGCGGCGGCGGCGCCCCGGTTGGTGTCGTGGCGGATCGAGCGTATCCGGGCATCCCCATAGGACGCGGGAATGTCCGCACTTCCGTCGGTGGACCCGTCGTCTACGACGATCAGTTCCCAGTCCGTGACGTCCTGCATTCGCACGCTGTCGATGGCACGGTGCAGCGTGTGAGCCCGGTTGAAGACCGGTATGACGACGCTGACCAGAAGCTCTTCCATCGGTGATCTCGTTTGCGGCACGGCTACCGGTGCACAGCGACCATAGGACAGCATCGTGGATGACGGGAAGGGGCGACGCGCAAATTTCTTCGTGCGGCCTGCGGAAAGGACCGGACTGTGACCCGAAGGTTTCCATTGAAGGTGTCCGCGTCCGCTGGCAATGTCGCGCCCGGCCAGACACGCGGCGGATGATCCGGAGTTCCGCAGCGCCGTTATGGACGCCATGTTGCGGTATTTTCGACACGATGCGCCGATAGGCTTTCAGTATGACCGTTGTTTTCGATTCCGGCGACCGAAGCAACGTCGCGCAGGCCCGCGACGACCTCATGAAGGGGCTTCGGCTTTGGCCGCTGTGGAGTCGGCTCGGCTGGCACGATATCCGCAAGCGCTACCGGCGCTCGGTCCTCGGCCCCTTCTGGCTGACGCTCAGCATGGCGGTCATGGTGGCTAGCCTGGGGCTGATCTACGGCACCCTGTTCCGGCTGGATCTGGAGGGCTACCTGCCGTTCCTGGCGGTCGGGCTGGCCACCTGGACCTTCGTCGCCTCGGTTCTCAACGAAGGGTGCCTGACCTTCATCGAGCTGGAGCCGCTGATCAAGAACGTGCGCATCCCGATGTCGGTGCACATCCTGCGGGCGCTCTGGCGCAACCTGATCATCTACGGCCACAACATCGTGATCTTCGCGGTGGTAGCGGTCGTCTTCGGGGTCTGGCCGGGGAGCGCCGGGTTCCTGGCGCTTCCGGGGCTGGCGCTTCTGCTGATGAACGCCAGTTGGATCATGTTGCTGCTCGGCATGATCTGCACCCGCTTCCGCGACGTGCCGCCGATCGTGGGAAGCGTCATCCAGCTTCTGTTCTTCGTGACGCCGGTAATGTGGAAGCCCGAACTGCTCGGCGACCGGCGCTATCTGATGGTGCTGAACCCCTTCCACCACCTGATCGAGGTCATCCGGGCGCCGCTGCTCGGGCAGGTGCCCGGCTGGGAAAGCTGGGCGGCCGGTCTTCTGTTCGCCGTGGCTGGTTGGCTGTTCACCTTCGCCTGCTTCGCCCGTTTCCGCAAACGCATCGCCTACTGGCTCTGATGGCTTCGATCCACCTCAACGACGTCTCGGTCGATTTCGTCCTCTATCAGGGCAGCGCGCGCTCCCTGAAGAAGACGCTGCTGCGCTCCTCCACCAGCGGGGCGCTCAAGCACGACGCCCACCACCGGATCACCGTGAAAGCCCTCAACAACCTCTCGCTGACGCTGGAGCATGGCGACCGGATCGGGCTAATCGGCGGCAACGGCGCCGGCAAGACGACGCTGCTGCGCGTTCTCGCCGGCGTGTACGAACCGACCGGTGGGCGCATCCGCGTGGAAGGGCGCGTCACGCCTTTGTTCGACCTCGGCCTCGGCCTCGACATGGATGCGTCCGGCTACGACAACATCCGGATGCGGGCGGCCTATTTCGGCATCGACCGCGATGAGATCGAGCGCAAGATGGAGGACATCGCCGCCTTCACCGAACTCGGCGACTATTTGGACCTGCCAGTCCGCACCTATTCGGCGGGCATGACGCTGCGCCTCGCCTTCGCCGCGGCGACCGCCGTCGACCCGGAGATCCTGCTGATGGACGAATGGATCGCCGTCAGCGACGTGCAGTTCCTGGAAAAGGCGCAACGCCGCGCCGAGGGATTCGTGAACCGTTCCAGCATCATGGTCGTCGCGTCCCACGTCGAATCCGTGCTGCAGCGGCTGTGCAACAAGCTTCTCTGGCTTGAACGGGGCTCCATCGTCCGGATTGGACCGGTTGACGAAGTGCTGGCGGCATATCACAACCACACCAGCCACACCGTCACCGGCAACGGGACCGGCGTGGCCGAGAGCGCACCATAAGCCTGACATCGCATTGCCCGAAGCGGCATGGCTGGCTGCGGGATCGCATCCCGGTGCTGAAACACGGAGAAGAACGATCGTATGACGAGCAGCACCCCATTCTCCCTGGAAGGCAAGCGCGTCTGGGTGGCGGGGCACCGCGGCATGGCCGGTTCCGCCATCGTCCGCCGCCTTGAGCGCGAGCGCTGCGAGATCCTGACCGTCGGCCGGGAACAGCTCGACCTGAACCGCCAGGCCGAGGTCGAGGATTGGATGGCCGAGGTGCGGCCGGACGTCGTCTTCCTGGCCGCGGCCCTGGTCGGCGGAATCCACGCGAACAACAGCCGCCCGGCTGAATTCATCCACAGCAACCTGGTGATCGAGACGAACGTGATCCACAACGCCTGGAAGGTGGGTGTGGGCAAGCTCGTCTTCCTGGGGTCCTCCTGCATTTATCCGCGTCTGGCCGAACAGCCGATCCGGGAGGAGGCACTGCTTACCGGCCCGCTGGAACCGACCAACGAGTGGTACGCGATCGCCAAGATCGCCGGCATCAAGATGTGCCAGGCCTATCGCCGGCAGTACGGATGCGACTTCATCTCGGCCATGCCAACCAACCTCTACGGCTATGGGGACAATTTCGACATCCAGCAAGGCCATGTCGCCGCGGCCCTGATGGTGAAGATCCACCGTGCCAAGGCGGAAGGCGCCGACAGCGTCGAGCTGTGGGGCGACGGCAGTCCGCTGCGTGAGTTCCTGTTCGTCGACGACCTCGCCGACGGGTTGGTCTTCCTGGCGAAGAACTATTCGGGGGAGCCGCACGTCAACCTCGGCTCCGGCCACGAGATCTCGATCCGCGGCCTTGCCGAACTGCTGGCCGACGTGATCGGCTACCGCGGCGGCTTCCGCTTCGACCCGTCCAAGCCAAACGGCACACCCCGCAAGATCATGGACAACGAGCGCATAGCGGCGATGGGCTGGAACGCACCCACCCCGCTGCGCGACGGTTTCGAGCAGACCTACCGCTGGTATCTGGAGAATCTGGACACCGGCAGCCTGCGCGGCCTTCCGGCGCCCCATTGACCGCTCCGGCAAGACGACCGGCCATCCGCGGAAAAGCACGTCCGCCGCGGATGGCCTAAAAATATTTCAGTCCGGGTGGCGCACCCGGGCGCGGGTTCAGCCCAGACGGACGCGGCGGATCGCCCGCTGCATCACCCGCCGCGCCCGGTCGCGCCCCCGGCGGGCCAGATCCCGGCCCCGGCGGGCAAGGTCTCGCCATGTTGGCTGAACGTTTCCAGATGCGGCGGCTTCGGCCAGCCGCCGCTTCAGATCGGCGTTCTCCAGCCGGACGGCCAGGAAGTTCTCCTGGTAGATCTCGACGCGCCGGCGCAGCCACGCCTCCGTCTGGTAAAAAGGTAGGGCGTTCTGGATGGCGTAGACCTCTGGCTGGCCCTTGGCGAGGTTGCTGGACGCGCCGCCCAGCCCGAAGGACGCCACGATCACTGGCATGTGGATCAGCGTGACGGACTCGTCCGCGATGGCCTTGAGGAACCACTCGTAATCGGCGTGGACCCGCCAGCGGGTGTCGAACGGACCGGTGCGCTCGAACACCGCACGGCGCGCAAAGGTCCCCTGATGCGGCAGACAGCCGCAGATCATCGTCTCGGCGGCCTTCTCGGCCTCCTGTGGAATATGTATGACCGAACCGCCCTCAGGCAGGCGGACCTCGATGTCCCCGTAGAAAAGATCGGCCTCCGGATGCTGCTTCATGAAGCACACCGCGTTCTCGAGCGAATGGGCGTCGTAGAACCAGTCCTCGGCGTTCAGGAAGAGGATCACTTCGCCAGTCGCCCGCGCCAGCCCCTTGTTCATGGCGTCGTAGATGCCGCCGTCGGGCTCGGAAACCAGCACCGCGATGCGGTCCCGATGGGCTTCCAGCACATCGAGCGTGCCGTCGGTCGAAGCTCCATCGATCACGATATGCTCAACGTCTTGGTAAGTCTGACGTGCGATGCTCTCCAGGGTACGGCCTATGCCGTCACGCACGTTCCGACAAATTGTAATAACCGAAACCTTCATCCACCTGCTCCCACCGGGCTGGCCCGAACTGAGCGCCCCGAGTGCAACGCTTGTATCCGATGAAGGTGCTACAGTACAGTCGCGCCGCCGGATGTACCACCGGGAAGAGCGATTGGAACACAGGGGCCAGATGCAGAGCAAGACCTCCGCCGATCCACAGAACGCCTCCCCCGAGGCGGCACGGACGACCAGCCTCCATGCACTCGCCGTTGTTGCGCGCCATCATGGGCTTCATCTCTCGGTGGAGCAGCTTCAAAGGGACTATGCTCTCGAAGCCGGCGAACCGTCGAACCGGCTGCTGCTGAAGATAGCCGAAGACAACGGCCTGACCGCCCGCACCACGAAGCTCCGGTGGAAGCACCTGTCCCGCCTGGACAAGGCCCTGCCGGTGCTGCTCCGCCTGCGGGACGGCAGCACCATGGTGCTGGTGGCGTTCCGTGAAGACGGCGGCGCGCCGGCCGCGATGCTCCAGGACCCGCTGAGCACCGATCAGGCCTGCGTCGCCGTGGATGAGTTGCGCCTGAGTTCCGTCTGGGACGGGGAAGCGATCTTCATCAAGCGGCGCCACCGCATCAGCGACGACGAGCAGCCCTTCGGCTTCGGCTGGCTGCTCAGCCAGATCCTGAAGGAAAGGCGGATTTTCCGCGACGTCTGCCTGTCGGCGCTGGTGCTCAGCCTGTTCGCGCTCGTGCCCCCGCTGGTCTACATGGTCATCGTGGACCGCGTGCTCGTCCACCAGCGCATGTCTACCCTGTACGTCCTGCTGGCGTCGTTGGCCTTCGTTCTGGTCTTCGACACCCTCTTCGGCTACATGCGCCGCTATCTGGTGGCGATCGGAACGGCCAAGGTGGATGCGCGCATCAGCCGTTACATCTTCGACCGGATGATCGGGCTGCCGATCGACTTCTTCGAGCGCCAGCCGACCGGCGTCATCTCCTACAAGCTGAACGAGGTCTGGCGCATCCGCAACTTCATGACCGGACAGTTGCTCGGGACGCTTCTCGATTCCTTAACGCTGATCGTGCTGATTCCGGCGATGTTCATCATGAGCCCCCCCCTCGCCTTCCTGGTGCTGGGCGTGGCCTTCCTGATGTGCCTCGTCGTGGTCATCTACATCGGTCCTCTGGCGCGCGCCTACGGCAAGGTGGTGCAGGCGGAGCACCGCAAGGGCTCCTTCCTCATCGAGGTGCTGCACGGCATGCGCACGGTCAAATCCCTAGCGCTGGAAGGCCGCAAGCGGATGGACTGGGACGCGCGGGTGGCCGACGCCGTGCGCGCCAACACCAACATGCAGCTTCTCGCCAACCAGCCTCAGACCATCCTGCAGCCGCTGGAGAAGAGCATCTATGCCGGCACGCTGGTGGTGGGCTCCTACCTCGCCCTCTCCGGCGACGCCTCGGTCAATCCCGGCACGCTCGTCGCCTTCAGCATGATCGCCAGCCGCGCGGCGTCGCCCTTCGTGCAGATCGCCGGCCTGATGCAGCAGTTCCAGGAGGCCCGCGGCGCCGTCCTCCAGGTGGGCTCCGTGGTCAACCACGCCCCCGAACAGGGGCTCGGCAAGCAAGGCGTGCGTCCCACGATCAAGGGCGACATCAGCTTCTCGGACATCCGGTTCCGCTATCAGGGTGCACAGAGCCCGGCGCTCGACGGCATTTCCTTCGCCATCGAACCAGGCACTGTCGTAGGCATCATGGGACGCTCCGGATCGGGCAAGACCACGGTCACCCGCCTGCTGCAGGGCCTGCACCAGAACTACGACGGTCTGATCAAGATCGACGGCGTCGATCTGCGCGAGATCGACCTGAACCACCTGCGCTCCAACCTGGGTGTGGTGCTTCAGGACAACTTCCTGTTCAACGGCACTATCCGTGAGAACATCATGGCGGCCAACCGCAGCGCCACCCTGGAGGAGGTGATGCGGGCGGCCCGGCTGGCCGGTGCGGAAGAGTTCATCGAGCGCCTGCCGCGCGGATACGAGACGATGATCGAGGAAGGGTCGGCCAACCTGTCGGGCGGCCAGCGTCAGCGCATCGCCATCGCGCGCGCCTTGCTGGTGGACCCCACCGTCCTGATCCTGGACGAAGCGACCAGCGCGCTCGATCCGGACAGCGAGGCGATCATCAACAACAACCTGACGCGCATCGCCCAAGGCCGGACGATGATCGTCATTTCCCACCGCCTCGCCTCCCTGGTCAATTGCGACCAGATCATGGTGCTCGAACGCGGCAAGCTCTACGACATGGGCAAGCACGACGAGCTGCTGCAGCGTTGCGACGTCTACCGACACCTCTGGTTCCAGCAGAACCGCCACCTTTCTCCGGGGCCCTCCCATGACCGCGCTTCTCTTACGACGGCCGCAAGCAGCTGATCGCGCTGCCGAGCAGGCGATCGTCGATTTCCAGGGGGAAACCTCGGAAATCATCGGCTGGCCCGAACCCGTCACCTTGAGGATGGTCCTCTGGGGGCTGACCGCGGCGGTGCTCATACTGATCACCATGGCCACGGTGCTGAAGCTCGACCGTGTGGTCAGCGCGTCCGGACGGGTCGTGTCCCAGGCGCCGACCATCGTCGTGCAGCCCCTGGAAACCTCGATCATCCGGAACCTCAACGTCCGCGCCGGACAGACCGTGCGGCGCGGCGAGGTTCTGGCCACGCTCGACCCGACCTTCTCCTCCGCCGACGTGGCCCAGCTTGATCGCCAGCTCAAGAAGCTGACGGCCGAGATCGCCCGCATGAACGCGGAAGCCCGCGGCGTGCCCTTTGTGGTAGCCGGCGACGATCCGGACATGGAGCTGGAGGAGTCGATCTGGCGCTACCGCCAGGCGGAGTATGCGGCCAAGCTCGCCAACTTCGACCAGCGTCTGGCCACTCTGCAGGCGACGATCAAAAGCAATCAGGCGGACACCGACCATTTCCGCTCCCGCCTGAGGATCGTCGGCGAGATCGAGACGATGCGGCGGACGCTGGAAAAGAACCAGACCGGCAGCCGCCTGAACTCGCTCATCGCCAGCGACACCCGCGTGGAGACGGAACGGAACCTCAGCCTCAGCGAGAACACCATCCGCACCTCCACCCACGACATGGAGGCCCTGCGCGCCGAGCGCGAGGTCTACATCCAGCAATGGCGCAGCACGCTGCTGACCGACCTGTCGACCCGCCAGGTCGATCTGGAACGTGTTCGCGAAGAGCTGGCCAAGGCCCAGAAGCGCCGGGATCTGGTGGAACTGCGTGCCATCGATGACGCCGTGGTGCTGGAGGTCGGGAAGTACTCCGTCGGTTCCGTGGTGGAGCAGGCCCAGCCGATCTACACTCTGGTTCCGCTCAACGCGACGCTGGAAGTGGAGGCGGAAATCGCCGGTATGGACCAGGGTTTCGTCAAGCCCGGCGACGAGGTGAAGGTCAAGCTGGACGCCTACCGCTACGTCGAGCACGGAATGGCGAAGGGCGTGGTCAAGACGATCAGCGAGGATTCCTTCACCCGCCGCGAAGACCAGACGCAGGCACAGCGCCCCTTCTTCCGCGCACGGATCGCGCTGACGGACGTGGCGCTGCGCAAGGTGCCGGAGGACTTCAGGCTGGTTCCCGGCATGCCGCTGACCGCCGATATCGTCGTCGGCGAAAGGACCATCCTGGCCTACCTCGTCGAGGGGGCTTTGAGGAACAGTTCGGAAGGCATGCGCGAGCCGTAACAGCGATCCGGTTCGCCGGCGGACCATCGCAAGCCGGGATGGGCGGATGCCCGATTCAGGCGCGGTGCTCCGGCCCGGCGGCCGGCAAAAGGAAAGGGTATCGAGGCCGATGCGCAAGCTCATGAAGGCCGCCGGGCGGCTGTTCGGCTCCGCTTCGCCGGAAGACGACTATGCCCGGGGCCTGAAGGCCCATGATCGCGAGGACTACAAGACGGCACTGGAATCCTGGCTGTCCGCCGGCCGGCAAGGCAATGCCGAAGCGCAATACCGCCTGGGACGTCTGTACGACCTGGGCAAGGGTGTCGTGCGCAACGCCGTCGATGCCGTCGGCTGGTACCGGCGGGCCGCCGACCAGGGGCACGGTAAGGCCCAGGCCCGGCTTGCCGAAATCTATTATTACGGCTGCGGCCAGCCGAAGGGCATCACTCCGACCGACGAGACGCTGTCGCTGCTTTTTCCCAACGGCTTGCAGATCGAGCAAGACTACAAGGAAGCGCTGCGCTGGGCGCGCGCCGCTGCCGAACAGGGCGTCGTGGGCGCGCAAGCCATGCTCGGCTACATGTACGCTTCCGGCTTCGGCATCGATCCCGACTATGCCGAGGCGGAGCGCTGGTACCGCACCGCCGCCGAACAGGGCAACGCGGCGGCCCAGCTCGGGCTCGGCACCCTGCTCGCCGGCGGTTACGGCGGGCAGCCTGATCCCCAGGACGCCCATCAGTGGTTCCTCAAGGCCGCCGGGCAGGACAACGTCATGGCTTGGTACTATCTCGGCACACAGTTCGCCTCGGGAATTGGCGTCGGGCAAGACTATGACCAGGCGGCGGCCTGGTTCCGCCGCGCCGCCAAGGCCGGTGCCGCTGCGGCGCAGCGCGCGCTCGGTCTGCTCCACACGCGGGGGCTCGGCGTGCCCGCTGATCCACACCATGCGGAAACCTGGCTGCGCAAGGCCGCCGTCCAGGGCGATGCCGAAGCAATGGTGCAGCTCGGTCATCTGAACAGCCGCGGCGCCGGGCTACAGCCCAACCTCTTCGACGCCGCGACCTGGTACCGGGCGGCCGCCGAACTAGGCCATCGCGAGGCTCAGAAGATCATTGCCCAGATGTATCTGGCCGGTTCCGGCGTGCCGCGCGACGAGATGGAGGCCCTCCGCTGGCTGGAACGGGCCGCCGGCCAGGGCGATCCGCTGGCGCAGCTCCGCGTCGGCACCTTCTACGCCGAAGGGCGCGGGGTGACGCGCGACTATGACCGGGCGCTCGGCTGGTTCCGCCGGGCCGCCGATCAGGGCAACACCGACGCGGTCTACAACATCGCTATGCTCCACAGCCTCGGCCTCGGCATGCCCCGCGATCCGGCGAGGGCGGTGGTCTGGCATCAGCGGGCGGCGGAACAGGGAAGCGTGCAGGCGCAGTTCCGTCTGGGCGCCATGCTGGCGTCCGGCGACGGCACGCCGCAGGATTATGCCGCCGCCGTGGTCTGGTCGCGCAAGGCTGCGGAACAGGGCCATTCCGGCGCCATGGTCAACCTTGGCCGCTTCTACATGCAGGGGCTGGGGGTGGCGCCCGACATGGAGGAGGCCGCCCGTTGGCTGACCGCTGCCGCCGAGAAGGAACCCGCGGCGATGACCGCCCTCGGCGAACTCCACGCCCATTGGAGCAGCCGCAAGGACTTCGCCCTTGCCCGTGTCTGGCTGGAACGGGCGGCGAAACTCGGCGACGAGCGGGCCGGGATGCTGCTTGAGCGTTTGCCTCCGGCCGACGTCGCCGAGCAAACCGAAGAAGTCGATCCGCCCCGCGCCGCCGTCGGCGAGAGCTGACCGGAAGCGCGCCGGTCCATCCCATCAGGCTCAGACGAGCAGCGTGACGCCACCAAACGGGCGGTACGGCGGCAACGGGATGGCCATGCGGCGGTGGATCTCGCCCGTTCCGGGGAACGGGACCGGCCCCAGATCGGCGTAGCCCAGCGCGCGGTACAGGCGCAGGGCACGGGCGTTGTGGGGCAGAACGGCCAGCTCCATCCGTGCGCAGCGACCGGCTGCCCAGCGATAGGCCGCCATCATCAGTTCCCGCCCAAGCCCGAAACCGCGTACGTCGGGATGAAGCTCGATGCCGAGGGCAAGCGCCGCCGTTCCTGGTTCGACCGGCCATTCGGGGCCGACGCGGCACTGGCCGACGATGCGCCCCCTCCGCTCGGCAACAAGCCAGCAGCGGTCGGAAGCCGCGGCCCAGCCATGGATTTTGGCAGCATCTGGAACCGCGGTGGCGGCGGTCCCGCCGTTCAGACGGACGGCTTCGGCGAGAAAACCGCACAGCCGGTCCACATCTTCCCGGTTGGGTTCAAGGGTGCGGAGGATCACAGGGGCAAGAACGACGATCGCCGTCCGCGGCGTCCCCAGGAGCCGGGCCTCCGGGAAATCCGGCAGCCGCACGTTCACCCGATGCTCACGCCCGGCGAAAAGGGCGGGCACCGGCACAGTAAAGCCATAACACCCGTCTCCCTTGCCGGTAGCCGCCAGATCGGCGCGCGGCTGGCCGGCCACCGCCTCCACCGGCAGGGCGACCTCGGGGTGATCGCCCCCATGAAAATCGCCCTCCGCAGGCGCGAACCTCACCTCCACGCGCAGTCGCCGTGCGGGATCGGCCGGCAGCCACGCCCAGCCGGTCACCATGCCGCCCACGCCGTCCAGGAAGCCTTCTGGGAACGCTGTCATCGCATGCCGCTACCGTTCAAGGGTCGCCGTTCAGAAAGGTTCATGCCTGAGCAAGGGAGGCCGATGCCCCAGATACCCGGATGGAGGGAGACTTCCCACACTATTTTCGCCTGGGGCGCGGCCCGTCCACGGCATGCCGGTTGCCGGCCCCAATCCGTGCCGCTACTCTCCCGCCGGTCGCCCCATGCCCGGAATACTCCTTCGGAAAGCGCCGTCTCCGTGTCCAACGCTGCCATCTATTTCCACCCAGACGGTTATGAAACCGCGCGGGCGGACCTGAAGGGCCGCCATGTGGCGGGCGAATCCTTCCTCGTCGGTTTCTTCCGGCACTCCGGACTGGACGGTTTCGCCTGCCACGCCGACGGGCCGGAGCAGGCGCGCCTGTTCGCCGATCTCGCCGCCCGCCACGCCCCTAGGCGGGAGGTGGCGCTCTACCCGACCGGCGAGCCGTCGCGGTTGGCCCGCGTGGGCTGCCTGTTCGTGCCGGGACCGGGCATCGACCAGTTCGCCTGGCGCCGCCGGTCCCGCGACCAGCGGGGCTACAGCCTGTGCGGCATCACCCACACGACCTCGGAATCGCCGCATGCCCTAGGCGCCCTGGCCACAGCACCGGTGCAGCCGTGGGACGCGGTGATCTGCACTTCCTGGGCGGCCCGCGCCTCGGTGGAGGCTGTCCTCGAACCCTATGCGGAGTATCTGCGCAACCGACTGGGCGCCGCCGAAGTGCCGATGCCGCATCTGCCGGTGATTCCGCTCGGCGTGGACACCGACGCCTTCCGCTTCGACGCGGCGGACTGCATGGCGGAGCGTGCAGCGCTGGGCATCGGCGAGGAGGACGTCGCGGTGCTGTTCATGGGGCGCCTCAGCTTCCACGCCAAGGCGCACCCGATCGCCATGTATCTGGCGCTGGAAGAGGCGGCGCGGCGGACCGGCAAGCGGTTCCACCTGATCCAGGCCGGCTGGTTCGGCAACGACGCTATCGGCGCCGCCTTCATCCAGGGGGCCAAGCGATACTGCCCCAGCGTCAACGCCATCTTCCTGGATGGCCGGAAACCGGAGGTGCGGACCCGCGTCTGGGCCGCTGCTGACCTGTTCACCTCGCTGGTGGACAACATCCAGGAAACCTTCGGCATCACGCCGGTGGAGGCCATGGCGGCGGGGCTGCCCTGTGTCATCACCGACTGGAACGGCTACCGCGAGACGGTGCGCGACGGGGTGGACGGTTTTCGGATTCCCACCACCCTGCCGCCGCCAGGCAGCGGACCCGACTTCGCCGACCGCTACGCCGCCGGACTGGACAGCTACGACTATTACATCGGGCGCGTCTCGCAGGTGACCGCCGTCGATGTGGCGGCGGCGGCGGACGCCTACGCGCGGCTGGCCGCAGACCCCGCGCTGCGGCAGCGGATGGGGGAAGCCGGACGCGCCCGCGCCGTTGCGGTGTTCGACTGGAAGGCCATCATCCCGCAGTATCTCGACGTCTGGCGCCAGTTGTCCGAGATCCGCCGCCACGCAGCGGAACGCGCCCCGCGCCGCGCCGACCGCGACGGCAACCCGCTGCGCCCCGACCCCCTGCGGATGTTCGAATCCTACCCGACGCGCCACCTGTCCCCATCCGCGCGGCTGGTGCGGGCCGGCGGCCTCGCCCGCGCGGGAATGGCCGACGCCCTGGCGGCGCTGCACGCCGACCCGCTGAATTCCACGGCGCGCGGCGGCACCGTGTCTCCGGCCACCGACCTTCTGCTGGCGCTTGAGGCCCTGGACCCGCCCGGCCGCCTCGTCGCCGAGATCCTCGCGCTCGTCCCGGAGGAGCGCCGTCTGCTGCTGCTGCGCAGCCTCGTTCACCTGCTGAAATACGGCTTCGTGCAGGAGACCGGGCCCCTCGGGGTCTGAAACCCTTGAGGTGCCGGGGCACAAAGCGCTTGAAAAGCCCCGCCGCACCGTCATAACAGGCACAGTTTTCCAAAGGACTTCGCCGCCGCCATGCAGGTTATCCCCACGTCCTTGCCCGATGTCCAACTGGTCGTGCCGAAGCGGTTCGGCGACGCGCGGGGCTATTTCGTCGAAACCTGGAGCGAGCGGACCTTCGCCCGCCACGGCCTGGAGCGGCGCTGGGTCCAGGACAACCAGTCCCTGTCGGCCACACCGGGCACGGTGCGCGGCCTGCACTACCAGATCGAACCCGACGCCCAGACCAAGCTGGTGCGGGTTCTGCGCGGCCGCATCCTCGACGTGGCGGTGGACATCCGCCGCGGCTCTGCGACCTTCGGCCGGCACGTCGCGGTGGAACTGAGCGCCGATGGGCTGGAACAGCTCTTCGTTCCCGCCGGCTTCGCCCATGGCTTCTGCACGCTGGAGCCGGACACGATTGTCGCCTACAAGGTGGACGCCTTTTATTCTCACGAGCGGGAGCGGGCAATCCTGTGGAACGATCCGGCGCTCGGCATCGACTGGCCGGCCATGGCCGGCGCCGTGGTTTCGGACAAGGACGCGGCGGCGCCGCCGCTGGCGACCGCCGTGGATTTGTTCTGACGTCTCGACGCAAAGGCGCGCCGCAGGGGCCGCGAAGGGAAGATGGCATGCGCATACTGGTGACGGGAGGGGCCGGCTTCATCGGCTCGGCCTTCATCCGCTGGGTTCTGGCGAACACGGCGGCCTCGGTCGTCAACCTCGACAAGCTGACCTACGCCGCGGACCTGGAAAGCCTGGCCCCCTTCGCGGACAACCCGCGCTATGCCTTCGAACGGGTGGACATCAGTGACGAGGCGGAGTTGCGCCGCGTCTTCGCTGCCCACCGCCCCACGGCGGTCATCCATCTGGCCGCGGAAACCCACGTCGACCGGTCCATCGACGGCCCCATGGCCTTTGTCCAGACCAACGTGGTCGGCACCGTCACCCTGCTGCGCGTCGCCCTGGACTATTGGCGCGGGCTGGAGGGGACGGCGAAGGAGCGGTTCCGCTTCCACCATGTCTCCACCGACGAGGTGTTCGGTACGCTGGGCGACGAGGGACGCTTCTCGGAGACCACGCCCTACGCGCCCAACTCCCCCTATTCGGCCAGCAAGGCGGCGTCCGACCATTTCGTGCGCGCCTGGCACGAGACCTACGGCCTGCCGACGGTGGCTAGCAACTGCTCCAACAACTACGGCCCCTGGCAGTTTCCGGAGAAGCTGATCCCGCTGATGACGCTGAAGGCGCTTCAGGGTCAGCCCTTGCCGGTCTACGGCAGCGGCCTGAACGTGCGCGACTGGCTGTATGTGGACGACCACGCCTCGGCGCTGTGGACCATCCTGACCACCGGGCGGCCGGGCGAGAGCTACAACGTCGGCGGCGACAGCGAGCGCCGCAACATCGACGTCGTTCACGCCATCTGCGATCTGATGGACGAACTGGCCGGACCGCTTCCCGGCGGCCCGCGGCGGGGTCTGATCGCCCACGTCACCGACCGGCCCGGCCACGACCACCGCTACGCCATCGACGCCACCAAGCTGACGGCCGAATTGGGGTGGCGCCCGAGCGAGACCTTCGAGACGGGCATCCGCCGCACCGTCGGCTGGTATCTGAACAACCGCCCCTGGTGGGAACGTCTGTCCGCCGGCTATGACGGGCAGCGCCTCGGCATAGCGTCCGTCGCCAAACCCGCCGCGTCCACCGAATCCGCCGAATGACCGGAGCCGCCGCCATGCGCACCATCCTCATCTTCGGCGCCAATGGGCAGGTGGGGTTCGAACTGCTGCGGACCGCCTGGGCGCCGGACCTGACCCCGGTCGGGCTGACCCGCGCCGGAGGCGACGTCACCGACGCGCAGGCCGTCGCCGCGGCGATGGCAACCCACCGTCCGGCCCTGGTGGTCAACGCTTCGGCCTACACCGCGGTGGACAAGGCGGAAAGCGAGCCGGACGCGGCCTTCGCGGTCAACCGCGACGGCCCGGCCAATCTGGCCCGCGCCTGCGCCGCCGCCGGGGTGCCGTTGATCCACATCTCCACCGACTATGTCTTCGACGGGACCAGCAAGACGACCGCATGGCGTGAGGACGACCCGGTCGCCCCGCAGGGCGTCTACGCCGCCGGCAAGCTGGCCGGCGAAGAGGCGGTCCGGGCGGCCCTGCCCGACCATGTGATCCTGCGCACCGCCTGGGTGTTCGGCGCGCACGGGCACAATTTCGTCAAGACCATGCTGCGGCTGGCCCGCGAACGGGACGAGCTGCGGGTGGTCGCCGACCAGCACGGCTGCCCCACCCCGGCGGCGGCCATCGCCGCGGCCATCGCCGCCATCGCACAGGTCCGCCTGACCGGCGAGTGGACGCCGGGCGTCTTCCACTACGCTGGCGCCCCCTCCACCACATGGCACGGTTTCGCCGAACGGATCGTGGAGCGCGCCGCCGGACGGACCGGGCGGAAGCCGCCGGTGCGGCCCATCGCAACCGCCGACTTCCCGACCCCGGCCCGGCGGCCCGCCAATTCCGTCCTCGATACCGCTCGGATCGGCCAAGCCTACGGCATCGCCCCGGCGGACTGGATGGGCGGCCTCGACCGGATGCTGGACGAGATCCTTTCCGATACACAAGGCACGGGCACGCAGCCATGAAGGGCATCATTCTGGCCGGCGGTTCCGGCACGCGGCTCTATCCGCTGACTCAGGTGACCAGCAAGCAGTTGCTGCCGGTCTTCGACAAGCCGATGATCTATTATCCGCTGTCGACGCTGATGCTGGCCGGCATCCGCGACATCCTCATCATCACCACGCCGGAAGACCAGCTGCAGTTCCGGCGGCTTCTGGGCGATGGCAGCCAGTGGGGCATCGCGCTCTCCTACGCCGAGCAGCCGAAGCCCGAGGGGCTGGCCCAGGCCTTCATCATCGGGCGGGACTTCGTCGGCACCGACAGCGTCTGCCTGATCCTGGGCGACAACATCTTCTTCGGCCACGATCTGGAGCCGGCGCTGCTGCGCGCCGCCGGACGTACGGACGGCGCGACGGTCTTCGGATACCATGTGCGCGACCCCGAACGCTATGGCGTGGTCAGCTTCGACAGCGACGGCCGCCCGGTGGCCATAGAGGAAAAGCCGGCGGTTCCGAAATCGAACTACGCCGTGACCGGGCTGTATTTCTACGACAACCGTGTGCTCGACATCGCGGCGACGATCCGCCCGTCCCCCCGTGGCGAGCTGGAGATCACCGACGTCAACAACGTCTATTTGGAGCGCCGGGCCCTTTCCGTGGAAAGGCTGGGCCGCGGCTATGCCTGGTTCGACACCGGCACCCACGCGTCGCTGCTCCAGGCGGCGGAATTCGTCCAAACCATCGAAGCCCGCCAGGGTCTGAAGATCGCCGCCCCCGAAGAGGTCGCCTGGCGCAAGGGCTTTATCGACAACGAACAGCTCACCCGGATCGCGCAGCCGCTGGCCAAGAGCGGCTACGGCAACTACCTGCTCAACCTGCTGGCCGAATAGACGCCCGCCGGAGCATCCCTTCGCCGGAATCACACGCTGCGGTTCTTCAGCGACAGCTCCAGGTGGCGCAGGATCAGTTCGGTGTCGTAGTCGCTCGACTGCTTCACCACCCGCTCCCAGTAGTTCAGCAGCGGAATGCGCGCCGGATTCTTCTGCAACAGGTCGCGCTTCAGGAACGGGAAATCCATCTGGGCGATCAGATAATCCCAGAAGAAATGCGTCCCGTTCAGCGGCACGCCGGCGTTGATCGTCCGGAAAACCTGCTGGATGAAGGACTTGCGCACCGGGTCCATGCCGTCGCCGGCGATGTCGCGCTCCACCACCGCCTCGATCAGGGCGGTCGCCGCCTGACGGTAGGGGAAGGCGGCGCGGCAGCGCAGGCCGGCGCGGCGCAGCGCGCGGGTCAGCCCGATCTCGTATTTGCGGATGATCCAGGTCTTGGACTGGACGTAGCGCAGCCGGTCCCAGAAGGTCCCGAAGGCGGGAGAGGCGAGCGCCGGCTTGTGGAACAGCAGGAAATAGCTCTGCAGGTGGAAGGAGAACTCCCAACTGTCCGAGGCACCCCAGACGTCGGCGTCCTGCGGGTCCATCCGCTCCAGCAGGCCCGCCAGATGGTGCAGCGGGCCGTAGACGCTGTCGTTGGCGAGCAGCAGCATGTCCAGCGCAGGCAAATCCGGAACGGCGGCGATGCCCTCCTTGTAGGCGCCGAAGTCGTAGCCGACGTTGTCGCGCCGGAGGATGAGCGCGCAGATGTCCCGCAGCGGCTCGATCTGGGATTCGGCCAATCGCGGAGAATTGCTGGAGAAGACGATGGCGAATCCCAGCGATTGGAGCTGGCGCAGGTAATGCCACACGAAATCGTGGACAACGCCCTGCCGGTCGTAATGAACGAACACCGCCACCCGGCGCGCCCCGGCGAGCGGCACCCGCCCGTCCCAGCGTTCCCGCACGTAGCTGTCCTTGCGGAAGGCGCTGATCCAGTAGGAGACGTAGCCCGCCATGATCTTGCATTGCACGATCGCCCAGGCGATCACGAAGCGCAGGCGGAAGGGAAGACGGATCAGGGTGCTCAGCATGGGGGCGTTTCCGTCCTCTGGCTCGCGGTCAGGTGGGCAGGCGCTGGGTGCGGACCAGAAGCTCCGTCCGCGCCCGCAGGTCGAGCGGCACGGACGGCAGGCCGGCCTCGGGCTTCAGCAGGCCGCGCAGGGCCTCGCCCGCCTCGTCCTTCTTTCCGGCGTTGACCAGTGCCTGCCCCTGGTGGAACAGCGCCGGCCACAGCAGGGCCTGGACGATCGGCGCGGTGGCGCGGTCGGGCAGGTCCAGGCAGGCCCGGTGGGCGCGCCCGAAGAAGGCCGCGGCGCTACGCGGCGCCTTACGGTGGTTCAGCGTCAGGATGCCGAGCGCGAAGGCGGTGGAGGCCAGGACGGCGCCGCTCTCCGGCAGGGCGGCTTCCACCGCCGCGGCCAGCCGGTCCGCCGCCTTGTACTGGCCGAGATTGACCAGATCCACGAAGATCTTGCGCTGCGCGTCCTCCAGGATGTCGCCGGGAATGCGCTCGCGCAGCAACGGGCTTTCGAGGGTGCCGAGCGCGGCCGCACCCTCCGCCGCCCGGTCCGGCGCGTCCCAGGCCAGGACATGCGGGATGTTGGCGCGGGCGCGCCAGGACAGCTCCTCCGTCTCGCCGTCGTCGGCGCCGATGACGTGCAGGGCCGCGCGCATCCGCTCTCCGGCGAGCGCGGAGGCTTCGAACCACAGGGCCGCCAGATCCCGGCGTCCGTCGAGCTGCCAAGCCAGCATGCCGTGGAAATAGAGGATGCCGCACAGGTTGAAGGGCGCCGTCGCGTGGTAGGGCTCCACCCCCTGCGGCACCGGGTCCGCCTTCAGATGGGCCAGCAGGGCGGCGGGGTCGGACAGGTCCAGATGGTCCCAGCGCAGGCGCAGCGCGTCGGCCACCCGATCCGCGGTACCGCGGGCGGCGGCGTAGTCGCCGGCGTGGGTCAGCTCCTTCAGCAGGCGGTAGCGGTAGCCGAGGCCGAGCGGCGACGCCGCGTCCAGCGTCGGGATGCGCGTCTCCAGGTAGGAGCGGTAGAGCCGGCGGTCGTAGGGACGGTCGAAGTCGACCGACAGCGTCCCCGGCGAGGCGGCGGCCAGCAGCGAATGGCCCTGATCGACCACGCGCACGTCGGCGAAGCCGGCGCGGCGCAGGATCGTCTCCATCCCCTCCTTGCTGAACAGCACGAAGTGATAGCCGGGGCTGAGAAGCGACAGCAGCGTGCCGGGCCGCGTGCCGGCGTGGATCGCCCCGGCGCTCGGCGTGGTCAGCATCAGCGTGCCGCCGGGGGTCAGCACATCCCGCAGCAGGGTCAGCAGGCCGATGGGATCGAAGACATGCTCGATGACCTCGGAGCAGAAGACGAGGTCATGGGGTTCCCCGGCGTCCTCCGGCTTCTCCAGATAGCTGTGGGCGATGTCCACGCCCAGCGTCTGCCGCCCCTCCTGGGCGCTGAAGCCGGGGTCGAAGCCGCGGACCTGCCAGCCGAACACCGTGCGCGCGTAGTCGAGCAGAAGCCCGTAGCCGCAGCCCAGCTCCAGATAGCGCTTCACCTGCGACGGCTCGACCGAGGACAGGACGCGGGCCATGCTATCGATGCCGGCGTTCTGCTCCAGATAGCAGGCGACCAGCGGGTCGAACACGGCCTCGTAGGGCGGCTGGGCCAGCGTCGGGTAGGCGGCGGTGCCGCAGGCGCCGCACACCACCAGCGACTGGACCGGGTTCGGCGGCCAGGGGGAACGGACCTTCAGGCGCACCGGCTTGGCCGCCGCGTTGCCGCAGGCCGGGCAGACCGCCGGCATCGTCTCGCCGCCGTCTTCCCACGACACGGAATCCCACGAGATCGTATCCATCAGTCCCCTGCCCTCGAAAATGCTGTATCCGCCCGCAACGCTGCGGGATGACCTAAGGGAAACACTCGGCAAAGCGCAATGCCTTTGATGCCGCGCCTTCGATGCCGGGTTCAGCCGCGCTGCGGATAATGCTTGGCGCGGTCTTCCGACGTGTCGCGGTCGGTCGGCCAAGCCACCGCCCCGTCCGGCAGGTCCCGCACCTTGCGCGCCAGCACGAAGGCGCCGCCGAAGGAGGACACCAGCGGCATCAGCGCCTGCGCCGGCTGGCGCTGGTCCGGATAGATGCGCACGCGGCTGCTCAGCCCGGCGGCAATCACCTCGAACCCCATGGCCGGACCGAACAGCACCTTCAGCCCTTCGTCGCTGAAGCGCCAGAAGTCGTTCGGCTCCTCGTGCAGGGGCCAAGACTGGTGGGTCAGGTGATAGGTCAGGCCGCCCACCTGCAAGGCCCGGTTCACGCCGTAGGCGAACAGCCAGGGCTGGGCCAGATGCTCCATCACTGACAGCGAGAAGACCGCCCCGGCGGCCTCCTTTCCGATCAGGTCGTGGATGTAGTGGGCGTCGCCGACCACGTCGACGTTGGGGGCGGCGTGGATGTCCATGCCGATGTAGCGCTCCGCCCCGGCGAAGGCGGCGCGCAGCGGGCTCATCTGCGAGCTGACCACGCGGGCGCCGACCTCGGCGACGACCAGCTTGCGCTCGTTCACCGCGCGCTGGAAGTCCTCGAACGCCTGCTCCGCGGCGCCGTGCTCCGGCTTGGGATCCTGCCAAGCGCTGCCGTCGGTCAGGCAGTAGGGCTTGCGGGTGGCCTCGGGGGAGCGGGGAAGCTCGATCGTCTCGACGAAGCGGTCGTCGGCGGTGATCACCTCGAAGGTCACCGGAGTGCCGGCCCGCCAGGGAAGATAGAGCTTGAAACCGCTCTCCGCGCTGTTGGGGAACTCCGCGTAATGGGGCAGCACGTCGGGGCGGGGGGCGAAGCCGGTGATCTCGTAGGCGTCTTCCCCCGCGGCGACGCGCAGGGTCAGGACTCGCCGCTCATAGGCGTGAATCCAGCCCTCCAGATAGGCGCCGTCGCGGTCGCACCAGAAGACCTCGACGGCGTAAACGAAGGGCTTGCGGGAAGGCGGGGGCGGTTCGATCAGACCGGTCCGCGTCAGAGCGGTGCGGAGCGTCCTGGCGGCGAGGCGGAGGGCGGAGGGGCGCTGTTCCATGCGACTGTCCTGGGAGGCTCCGCAGGCGGCACCGCCACCGGCGCGGGAAGGAGAAAGGGGCCGCAACAGATAGGCGTTGCACGCCGCCGCTGTCAATTCACGCTACTGTCAATTCACGCCGCCCGCCGGAACCCACAGTCTTTCCCAGGCGGCCAGAACGTCCAGCAGAACCGCGCCGTTCAGCGCCATGAAGAGGGTGAACAGCCCGAGCCGCAGCCTGTGGCGCAGGTGCGCCGGGGTCCAGGGTCCCGCCGCCGCCGCGAGCGCCAGGACGACCAGAACCTGCGCCGGCAGGAAATAGCGGCCCTGGAGCCCCAGCACCATGTCCGCCCCGACCGGGGTGAAGCCGACCCAGAAGGCCGCCATGACGAGCAGCACATAGACTGGAGCCGGCAGCAGATAGCCCACCCCGATCACCGGATCGCGGCGGCGGGCGCCGTCGCACAGGGCCAGAGCCAGCAGGACCCACAGGGCCGCCAGGATCAGCCGGTCGTCGGCATAGCCGCTCCAGGGCGGCGGGTGACCGCCGTAGCGCCCGTAGCCGTCGCGCCACCACATGATCGCCCAATCCCGCGTGGTGGTGGCGAAGATCCGCAGCGTTTCCAGCGGGTCGGCGCGCATGGCCGCGATCTGCGCCGCCGGATCGGCGGCCGTGCCCCAATAGGGGCCGGGGACGAAGGGATAGGCCATGTTCCACGACAGCGCGATGCCCAGCGCGAGGCCGAGGCAGAGCGCGGTGAGCGCGATCCGGCCCCGCATCCCGCCCGCCACAGCGCCCGGCAGATAGAACACCGCCGCGGCGAAGGGCGCCATAGTCAGCTTCAGGAAGCCGAGCGCCACCGAGAGGGCCAGCAGCCCCGCCACCTCCAGCGGCGCGAGCGGCGCGCCACGGTCGCGGAACCGCCAGACCAGGGCCAGCAGCAGGGCGGGAATCGTCAGGTTTAGGGGGTCGGCGCTGAGCGAGCAGGCGCTCTGCAAGGCGAAGGGCGACAGAGCGAGCGCCGCGAAGACCAGCCGACCGCCGGGCAGCGCCCACAGGACCGCCAGCACCATCAGCCCGTAGGCCATGGCGTTGCCGATCCGCCCCGCATGCATCTGGTCGAGCGGACCCAGCCCCCAGGCGCGCGCCGCGGCGGTGAAGGCGGCCTGCGGCAGATAGGCGAGCGGCGCGAAGCTGGCCGAGCTGGGAAAGGGCACCAGCTCGTCCCGCGGCGGCAGGGTGGCGAGATGGTCGGACAGCGCGCGGGCCTGCGCGGCATCGACCGGGGCGTGCCTCTGGATCAACTCGACGTAGTGGAGCATGTGGAGGTAGCTGGCCCGGTCGATCGGCCCGCCCCAGGAGTTGGGGCCAAGCTCCTCCGCCAGGAAGCGGCCCTGGGCAATCTGCAGCACCCGCTGCCAGTGGAACGGCTCGTCCAGCCCGGCGTAGGGCGGGGTCGCCACGAGAAGAAGCCCGCTGAAGACCAGATAGAAAAGAACGGCGAAACCGGCGACCAGAAGCCGCCCGAGCCGGCCGGATCCAGACCGGGAGATCGTGCGCATGCGGCCGGGCATCCTCTCTTTTTTCTTCCTTCACGCCGGACAGACGTTGCCCCGGACGGGGAGAGCGCGGTAACAGACCACATTCTCCCGGCGGCTGGAACGCCGAATCTCCCCGCACCGGCCATGATCCCGAGCGTCCGCATCATCACCGTGAACTGGAACGCCGGAGACCTGCTGCGCGCCTGCGCCGCCTCGGTGCCTTCGGCGCTGACCGGTGACTTTGCTCTGGAAGTTATGGTGGTGGTGGACAACGCCTCCGCCGACGGGTCGGCGGACGGGCTGGAGGCCGGCGCCCTGGTTGCAGGCGGCGGGCCGCTGACCGTCCTGCGCAACCCGGAGAACCGCGGCTTCGCCGCCGCCTGCAACCAGGGCGCCGCCGGATCGCGGGCCGACTGGCTGCTGTTCCTGAACCCGGACACCCGGCTGTCGGACCGGTCGCTCGCCCCAGCGCTCGCCTTCCTGGCGGAGCCGGCGCAGGCGCGCATCGGAATCCTCGGCGTCCGGCTGGTGGACGAGGCGGGACGGACCCAGCAGTCCTGCGCGCGGGCGCCGACGCCGGGCCGCATCCTCGCCCAGGCGGTGGGGCTGGACCGGCTGGCGCCCGGCCTGTTCCCGCCGCATTTCATGACCGAGTGGGACCATCTGAACAGCCGCCCCGTCGATCAGGTGATGGGCGCCTTCCTGCTGATCCGGCGTTCCCTGTTCGAGGAGCTGGGCGGCTTCGACGAGCGCTTCTTCGTCTATTTCGACGACGTGGACCTGTGCCTGCGCGCGCGCCGTGCCGGCTGGGAGGTGGTGCATTTCGCCGGGGCGGAAGCGTTCCACAAGGGTTGCGGCACCACCGACCAGGTGCGCGACCGGCGGCTGTTCTACGCCCTGCGCAGCCGGATACAATTCGCCGCCAAGCATTTTTCCGCCCCCGCCGCTTCCCTGGTGACGGCAGCGACCCTGACGGTAGAACCGCTGGTACGGCTGGCCCACGCGCTCGCCTCCCGCTCTCCGGCGGACGCCCGCGCGGTGCTGCGCGGCAGTCTGCTCCTGTGGCGGTCCCTGCCCGGCCTGCTGACGCCCCGGCGAACGGGGTGAGGCGCGAGCCTTTTCTTTCCACGGCCCTCCTTGTTCTTTGTCCGCCTTCCGGCTGCCGCTATAGTCGCGCCCGGTTCCGTCCGGAACCGTCCCCTTGGACCGTTTCCCATGCCACCCACGCCGCTCTGCCTGCCGACCGACGGGGATCTGCTCGTCCTGCCGTCCCCGGCCTTCGACGCGCCGCCGCCCCGCATCCGCCATCGCGACCGGATCACCGACGCCGCCCTGCGCGCTATGGAGGGAACCTGGGGCATGGGCCGCTTCGCCGAGCGGCGGGTCCGCGTGCTGCGGCTGCGCGACGTCTGGGTCGCCCGGGAAGGGCTGGTTTTCGACCGCGACGGCGCTCTCTACCGCGACACCGTCACCCAGCACAGCCCGGTGGAGGTCGCCGAAACCCACGACGCCGTTCTGGCAGCCATCGATCAAGTCGGCATCGACGGGAACGCCATCGACCGGACCGGCCCGGTCGTCCTGTGCAAGAAGCGCGGCGTCGGCAACTACGGCCACTGGATGATGGAGATGCTGCCCAGGGCGCATCTCGTCCACAGCCGGTGTCCGGAGCTGGAGGCGCGCTTCCTCGTGGCGGAGGCGCCGGAACCGCTGCGCTCCACCATGGCCGCGTCCCTCGCCCTGCTGGGGATCGCCCCGTCCCGCATCGTCGCCGCCGGGAACGCCCCGCGGCGCTTCGCCGAACTGCTTCTGGTGGAAGGGCTGAGCGAGCACGGCGTCTACATGTCCCCCCTGGTCATGGACTGCGCCGACGCCCTCGCCCGCGCGGTTGAAGGCCAAGCAGCCATGATGGGGCCAGCCGTGATGCAGGCCGGCAGGCCCCTCTTCGTCACCCGGCAGGCGGCGGGATTCCGCCGGCTCGTGGAGGAGGACGCGCTGCTGATGCGCGCGCAGGAGGCGGGGATCGTCCCGGTGGAACCGGCTCTGCTCCCCCTGCCGGCGCAGATCGCTCTGTTCAAGGGGGCGGCGGGGATCGCCGGCGTCATGGGGGCGGCCCTGACCAACATCGCCTTCGCCGCACCGGGAACCCCGGTGACCGCCCTGGCCCCCGCCGGCATGCCCGACACCTTCTTCTGGTTCATCGCCGCGCTGCGCGGCCTCGACTACACGGAGATCCGCTGCGTTCCGGCGGGTCCGGTCCGCGGCAACATGCCGTGGGACACCGACCTGGTCCTGGACCCCGAGGACGCCGCCGCCCTCTTCGGTCCGACCTTCGCCGCCGCCCCCACCGGAGAGCCATCATGACCGGGAGTTCCTCCGGCTTCACCGTCTGCATCGACCGGGTCACCGTCGGCACCGACCTGCGGGTGGAGGGCTGGGCCTTCCATCACCGCTACGGTCCCTGCCGGGTGGACGTCTGGGTGGACGGCGCGCCGCCCTCCCCCGCCGCGCGGCGGCGGATGGGGATCGACCGCCACGACGTGGGCCTCGCCCTGGAACAGCCCCTG
Organism: Azospirillum aestuarii; assembly: GCF_016632405.1. NCBI lineage: Bacteria > Pseudomonadati > Pseudomonadota > Alphaproteobacteria > Rhodospirillales > Azospirillaceae > Azospirillum > Azospirillum aestuarii. Next base: position 5,333 of record NZ_JAEPIV010000040.1, on the reverse strand, counting down.
GCCGACCGTTCCGGCTTCGAGCTGGCCGCCCCCCTGCCCCCCAACGCCACGGCGGTGGAACTGCGGCTGACCGCCGGGACCAGCGCGGCGGCGGAGGAGGCGGCCCTGCCGCTCCTGGTCCGCGACGGGCTGTCGCTGCGGAGCTGGGAACCCGCCATGGGCAGCGGCGTCGCGGTGCTGGACCACCGCTTCCTGACCGAGCGCGGCCCCCGCTTCGCCACCGCCCTGCCGCCGGAGCTGGCGCGGGCGGGCAACGCGCTCGGCCTGTTCGCCGCATCGCCCCGCCCGGCGGCGCCCCTCGCCGCGCCGGTCTCCATCATCGTCCCGGTCTATGGCGGCAAGGAATTCCTGACCCCGCTGCTGCACGGGCTGCTCGACACGGTGGAGCCGCGCCACCGCCTGATCTTCGTGGACGACGGCAACCCGGACCGCAGCATCACCGCCTTCCTGGTGGCGCTCGGCGTCTCCCTCGATCAGGCGACGGTGGTCGCCAAGGGCCGCAACGAGGGCTATCCGCGGGCCGTCGCCGCCGGGATGGAGGTGGCGGCCCGGCTGAACCCGGACGGTCACATCGTCCTGCTGAACACCGACGTCGAGCTGCCGCCCGGCTGGCTGGAGCGGCTGGTCGGCCCGATCGAGCGGGACCCCCGCATCGCCAGCACCACGCCCCTGAGCAACGCCGCCACCATCTGCGGCTTCCCGGCCATGCCGGAGGACAACGCCCCCTTCCTGGGTGCGGCGGTCGGGGACATCGACGCGGCCTTCGCGGCGATGGCGGACCTGCCGCCGGTGGAGGTGCCGACCGGCGTCGGCTTCTGCATGGCGCTGAACCGGCAGGCGTTGCACACGGCCGGCGGCCTCGACCTCGACGCCTTCGGGCGCGGCTACGGCGAGGAGGTGGACTGGTGCCGGCGCGCCCGGCGGCACGGCTTCGTCAACGTGGCGGTGCCCAACCTCTACGTCCACCACCGGCACGGCGGCAGTTTCACCAGCCGGGAGAAGCAGGAGCGCATCGCCGCCTCCGGGGAGATCATCCGGCAACGCCATCCGGAGTTCGACGCGGAGGTGCAGGACTTCATCCGCGCCGATCCGCTGCGCCCCGTCCGCGCCGCCGCCGCCGCCGTGGCCCAGGGCCGGCTGGGCGGTCCGAAGACGGAGCTGCTGTTCGACCATGCGGGCGGCGGCGGCTCCGCCACCTTCCGCGCCGCGGAGATCGCGCGGCTTCACGCGGGCGGCTCCGCCGTCCTGCTGGTCCAGCCGGCGCGGCGCCCGGTGCCCGGCATGCCGGACGGTGCGCTCGACATCGAACTGCTGCACCGGGACATGGAGCCGCTGCGCTTTCCGGCCAACGGCCTGCCCGACCTGACGGCCCTCGCCCGGACCCTGCCGCTGGCGGGGATCACGGTCGGCTCGCTCGTCGGCTACGCCGCCCCGGCGGCGGTCATGGAGGCCGTCCGGACGCTGCGGACCGAGCGGGGCGTCCCGCTGCGCCTGCTCCACCACGACTATTTCCCGGTCTGCCCGTCGCTGAACCTGATCGACGCCGAAGACCGCTTCTGCGGCGTGCCGGACCTGGAGCGTTGCCGGGCCTGCATCCCGGCCAACGGGCATCTCCACCGGCCCGTCGGCGAAGCCCCCTTCGACGCCGCGTCCTTCGATCCGGCGGAGCACCGCCGGATGTGGCAGGGCTTCTTCGATCTGGCAGACCGTCACATTGTCTTTTCCCGGAGCGCTCTCGCCGTCCTGCGCCGGGCCTTCACGCTGCGCGACGACCGGGTGCGGATCATGCCCCATCTGGCCGGGCATGTGACGGTGGCGCCGCTGCCCCGCCCCGATCCGGTGCCAGGAACGGAACCGGCCCCGGTGGCGGTGGTCGGGGGCATCGGGGTGGCCAAGGGCTCGCGCGTGCTGGAGGCGATGATCCGGCTGGCCGAGGCGCACCGCCTGCCGCTGCGCTTCGAGCTGTTCGGAAACATCGACCGCCCGATCCGCTCGCCCCATTTCCACGACAACGGCGCCTACGAACCGGCGGAGCTTCCCAAACGGTTCGCCGAACGGGGCTGCCGTGCCGTCTTCCTGCCGGCGATCTGGCCGGAAACCCACTGCTACGTGCTGGACGAGGTGGTCGGGCTGTGCCTGCCGGTCGGCGCCTTCGACATCGGCGCGCCCGCCGAGCGGCTGCGCCACTGGCCGAACGGTTTCGTCGTCTCCCCCATCACACCGGAAGCCGCGCTGTCCGCCCTGCTGCGGGCGGTGGAAGACAAGGGGGAGAGGTAGCCCGGCCGGGCTCTTTCCGCGCGGGACGGGACTGCGTCACCATTGCCCGAGCGTCCCGCCGCCCGGAGAACCGATGCCGCCCCTGCCCGACGACCTCCGTCTGCTCGAAGCGGAAGCCATCGCCATTCTGCGCGAGACCGCGGCCAGCTTCGGCAAGCCGGTCCTGCTCTATTCCATCGGCAAGGACAGCGGCGTCCTTCTGCATCTGGCGCGCAAGGCCTTCCACCCCTCGCCCATGCCCTTCCCGCTGCTGCATGTGGACACCGGCTGGAAGTTCCGGGAGATGATCGCCTTCCGCGACGCGACGGTGCGGCGGCTGGGGCTGGAGCTGATCGTCCATACGAACCAGGATGGGGTGGCCCGGGGCATCGACCCGGTCCGATCCGGCTCCGCGCTCCACACCCGCGTCATGAAGACCGAGGCGCTGCGCCAGGCGCTCGACCGTCACGGCTTCGACGCGGCCATCGGCGGCGCCCGGCGCGACGAGGAGAAGAGCCGCGCCAAGGAGCGCGTCTTCTCCATCCGCAACGCCGCCCACGCCTGGGACCCGCGGGACCAGCGGCCCGAGCCGTGGCGCCTGTGGAACACGCGCATCCGGCCGGGGGAGTCGGTCCGCGTCTTCCCGCTGTCGAACTGGACCGAGATGGACGTCTGGCGCTACGTCGCCGCGCAGGCCATCCCCGTGGTGCCGCTCTATTTCGCGGCGGAGCGCCCGGTGGTGCGCCGCGGAGGCGCGCTCATCATGGTGGACGACGGGCGGCTGCCGCTGGACCCCGGCGAGGTTCCGGAGATGCGCCGGGTGCGTTTCCGGACGCTCGGCTGCTACCCGCTGAGCGGGGCCATCGAGTCCGATGCCGCGACGGTGGAGGAGATCCTCGCGGAGATGCGGGCCTCGAAGTCCTCCGAGCGGCAGGGCCGCCTGATCGACGGGGACGAGCCGGCCTCCATGGAGCGCAAGAAGCGGGAAGGGTATTTCTGATGGGCACCGGGCAGAGCCTGCTGCGCTTCCTCACCTGCGGGTCGGTGGACGACGGCAAGTCCACGCTGATCGGGCGGCTCCTGCACGATGCCGGGCTGGTCCCCGACGACGTTCTGGAGCAGGTGCGGCGCGACAGCCGGGGCCGGACGGAGGAGGAGGACGGAATCGATTTCTCCCTGCTGGTGGACGGGCTGGAGGCGGAGCGCGAGCAGGGCATCACCATCGACGTCGCGCACCGCTACTTCGCCACCCCCCGCCGCAGCTTCATCGTCGCCGACGCGCCGGGGCACGAGCAGTACACCCGCAACATGGCGACCGCCGCCTCCACCGCGTTGCTCGCCGTGCTGCTGGTGGATGCGCGCAAGGGGCTGCTGACCCAGACGCGGCGCCACGCCATCGTCGCATCCCTGATGGGCGTCCGCCATATCGTGCTGGCCGTCAACAAGATGGACCTGGTGGAGGACGGCGAGGCCGTCTTCGCCGCGATCCGGCAGGGCTTCGCGGGCTTCTCCGCTCCCCTCAAATTCCGCTCGGTGACGGCGATCCCGCTGTCGGCGCGGCGCGGCGACAACGTCGTCCACCGGTCCGCGGCCATGCCCTGGCACCACGGCCCCACCCTTCTGGAGCATCTGGAAACCGCCGACGTGGACGAGGGGGCGGCGGGGGAAGGCCCGCTGCGCTTCCTGGTGGAGTGGGTGAACCGTCCAGGCCCGGATTTCCGTGGCCTGTCCGGAACGGTCCTGTCGGGGAACCTGGGGGCGGGGGACGCCGTGACGGTGTGGCCATCGGGGCGGTCCACCCGGATCGCCCGGATCGTCACCTTCGACGGCGACGTGGCACGGGCACAAACCGGCGACGCGGTGACCGTGACGCTGGAAGAGGCGGTGGACGCCGGGCGCGGCGACCTTCTGGCCAAGCCGGAAGACGCGCCGGAGGTGGCCGACCAGTTCGCCGCGCATCTGCTGTGGATGGGGGAGGAGCCGCTCATCCCCGGCCGTTCCTACCTGCTGCGCGCGGGTGCCCGATGGGTTCCGGCGACGGTCACCGCGCTGCGCCACACGCTGAACGTGGAGACTCTGGAGCATGGCGCCGCCACGGTGCTGGAGCTGAACGCGGTCGGTCTGTGCAACCTGTCCACCGCGGCGCCGCTCGCCTTCGACGCCTACGAGGCCAACCGCCACACCGGCTCCTTCATCCTGGTGGACCGCTTCTCCAACCGGACCGTCGGCGCCGGGATGATCCGGCATCCCCTGCGCCGCGCCGCCAACCTGCACCGGCAGGAGCTGGCGGTGTCCGGCGAGGAGCGCGCGGCGCTCAAGCGGCAGCGCCCGGCGGTCCTGTGGTTCACGGGCCTGTCGGGGGCCGGCAAATCCACCATCGCCAACCGGGTGGAGCGGCGGCTGCACGCGCTCGGCCACCACACGATGATGCTGGACGGCGACAACGTCCGGCTGGGGCTGAACCGCGACCTGGGCTTCACCGACGCCGACCGGGTGGAGAACATCCGGCGCGTCGGCGAGGTGGCGAAGCTGATGACCGAGGCCGGGCTGATCGTGCTGTGCGCCTTCATCGCCCCCTTCCGGGCGGAGCGGGAGGCGGTGCGCGCCCTTTTGCCGGACGGCGCCTTTCTGGAGATCTTCGTGGACACGCCGCTGGAGGAATGCATGCGGCGCGATCCCAAGGGTCTGTACGCCAAGGCGCGGACCGGAACCCTGCGCAACTTCACCGGGGTGGACTCCCCCTACGAGGCGCCGGACGCTCCGGAGTTGCGGCTGGACACGGGGACGGATGCCGACGCGCTCGCCGAACGGGTGGTGGAGGCCCTGCGCCTGAGAGGCATCGCCGGAACCTGAGCCGCGGCAGGCTGAAAGGCCGCATCTCTCCACAGGCCCGAGCGGCATAATCGCTTGCCAAATCTCCACGGTTGCGGCCATCTGCACCCACAATCCTCACACTAGGCTTCCGATCGCCGGCAGCGCCGATCGGCTGGCCAGTTCAATGCCCAGAGAGACTCCATGACCGGAATCCGTAGCTACAATCGGCGCGTCCTGGTGACCGGCGGCGCCGGCTTCCTTGG